>NZ_AP018338.1:1732500-1889005 GCF_002356415.1 Streptococcus oralis subsp. tigurinus | reverse complement strand
ATGATTCATTTTTCAATTAATAAAAATTTATTTTTACAAGCCTTAAATACCACAAAACGCGCAATTAGCTCCAAAAATGCTATTCCAATTTTATCAACAATCAAAATTGATGTTACCAACGAAGGAATTACTTTAGTTGGATCAAATGGACAAATTTCCATTGAAAATTTCATTTCTCAAAAAAATGAAGATGCTGGTCTTTTGATAACTTCCTTAGGTTCGATTCTTCTTGAAGCCTCTTTCTTTATCAATGTTGTCTCCAGTCTTCCAGATGTAACGCTTGATTTCAAAGAGACTGAACAAAAACAAATTGTCTTAACAAGTGGCAAATCAGAAATCACCCTAAAAGGAAAAGATAGCGAACAGTACCCACGAATCCAAGAAATTTCAGCAAGTACTCCTTTGGTCCTTGAAACAAAACTACTCAAGAAAATTATCAATGAAACAGCTTTTGCTGCAAGTACGCAAGAAAGTCGCCCAATCTTAACAGGTGTCCACTTCGTATTGAGCCAAAATAAAGAACTAAAAACAGTTGCGACAGATTCTCATCGCCTTAGCCAGAAAAAATTGACTCTTGAAAAAAATGGTGATGATTTCGATGTGGTGATTCCTGGTCGCTCTCTACGTGAATTTTCAGCTGTATTTACGGATGATATTGAAACAGTGGAGATTTTCTTTTCCAACAATCAAATCCTCTTTAGAAGCGAAAATATAAGCTTCTACACTCGTCTCCTAGAAGGAAACTATCCTGATACAGATCGTTTGATTCCAACTGACTTTAACACGATAATTACTTTTGATGTTGTTAATTTGCGTCAATCAATGGAACGCGCACGTCTCTTATCAAGTGCGACTCAAAATGGTACTGTGAAGCTTGAAATTAGAGGTGGTGTTGTTAGCGCCCATGTTCATTCTCCTGAAGTTGGTAAAGTAAACGAAGAAATCGATACTGATCAGGTGACTGGTGATGATTTGACCATTAGTTTCAACCCGACTTACTTGATTGATTCCCTCAAGGCTTTAAATAGCGAAAAAGTGACTATTAGCTTTATCTCAGCAGTTCGTCCATTTACTCTTGTGCCAGCAGATACTGACGAAGACTTCATGCAACTCATCACACCAGTTCGTACAAATTAAGTGAAAGAGGTTGAGCCTAGCTCGCCTCTTTTATGATATAATCGAAAAAGAAAAGGAGAGTAGTATGTATCAAGTTGGAAATTTTGTTGAGATGAAAAAACCACATGCTTGCACAATAAAGTCAACAGGAAAAAAAGCCAATCGTTGGGAAATTACACGTGTAGGGGCAGATATCAAAATCAAATGTAGCAATTGCGACCACCTTGTCATGATGAGTCGCCATGATTTTGAACGAAAAATGAATAAGATTATTGACTAAGAACCTTTAGTTAGAGAGTTAGCAAGTTTTCCCTTTTTGTGTTATAATGTTAGGGATTGAAATGAGAACGGAGAATGAGAAACTATGGCTTTAACAGCAGGTATCGTTGGTTTGCCAAACGTTGGAAAATCAACCCTTTTTAATGCAATTACAAAAGCAGGAGCAGAGGCCGCAAACTACCCATTTGCGACTATTGATCCAAATGTTGGGATGGTAGAAGTTCCAGATGAACGCCTACAAAAACTAACTGAAATGATTACTCCTAAAAAGACAGTCCCAACAACATTTGAATTTACAGATATTGCAGGGATTGTAAAAGGTGCATCAAAAGGAGAAGGTCTAGGGAATAAATTTTTAGCCAACATCCGTGAAGTAGATGCGATTGTTCATGTTGTGCGTGCATTTGATGATGAAAATGTCATGCGTGAACAAGGACGTGAAGATGCCTTTGTGGATCCACTCGCAGATATTGATACTATTAACCTGGAGTTGATTCTTGCTGACTTAGAATCAGTTAATAAACGCTATGCGCGTGTAGAAAAGATGGCACGTACGCAAAAAGATAAGGAATCCGTGGCAGAGTTTAATGTTCTTCAAAAGATTAAACCAGTCCTTGAAGATGGAAAATCAGCTCGCACCATCGAATTTACAGATGAAGAACAAAAAGTTGTCAAAGGTCTCTTCCTTTTGACCACTAAACCAGTTCTTTATGTTGCTAATGTGGATGAGGATGTAGTTTCAGATCCAGATTCTATCGAATATGTGAAGCAAATTCGTGAATTCGCAGCGACAGAGAATGCTGAAGTAGTAGTTATTTCCGCGCGTGCTGAGGAAGAAATTTCTGAGTTAGATGAGGAAGATAAGCAAGAGTTTCTTGAAGCACTTGGTTTGACTGAATCAGGCGTTGACAAGTTGACTCGTGCAGCTTATCACTTGCTTGGGCTTGGAACTTACTTCACAGCTGGTGAAAAAGAAGTCCGTGCTTGGACCTTTAAGCGAGGGATGAAAGCTCCTCAAGCAGCTGGTATTATCCACTCAGACTTTGAAAAAGGGTTTATTCGTGCAGTAACAATGTCATATGAGGATCTAGTGAAATATGGATCTGAAAAGGCTGTAAAAGAAGCTGGGCGTTTGCGTGAAGAAGGAAAAGAATATGTCGTTCAAGATGGCGATATCATGGAATTCCGCTTTAATGTCTAATAACATTTAACAAATAGTGTCAACTAGGTTGGAAAAAAATTCCAACCCTTTTGGCTTTTGAAAGGAAAAATAAATGACCAAATTACTTGTAGGATTAGGAAATCCAGGGGATAAATATTTTGAAACCAAGCACAATGTTGGTTTTATGTTGATTGACCAATTAGCTAAAAAACAAAATGTCACTTTTACACACGATAAGATATTTCAAGCTGACCTAGCATCTTTTTTTCTTAATGGCGAAAAAATTTATCTTGTTAAACCAACGACTTTTATGAATGAAAGTGGAAAAGCAGTTCATGCTTTATTAACCTACTATGGTTTGGATATTGAAGATTTACTCGTTATTTACGACGACCTTGACATGGAAGTTGGAAGAATTCGTTTAAGAGCAAAGGGCTCAGCAGGTGGCCATAATGGGATTAAATCTATTATTAAACATATAGGTACTCAGGTTTTTAACCGTGTTAAAATAGGTATTGGCAGACCTAAAAAAGGCATGTCTGTTGTTCATCATGTTTTAAGTAAATTTGATCAGGATGACTATGTAGGTATTTTACAGTCAGTTGACAAGGTTGACGATGCTGTAAATTACTATTTACAAGAGAAAAACTTTGAGAAAACAATGCAGAGGTATAACGGCTAAATGGTGACTTTATTAGATTTATTCTCAGAAAATGATCAGATAAAAAAATGGCATCAAAATCTGATAGATAAGAAAAGGCAACTAATGTTAGGTCTGTCAACTTCTACCAAGGCTCTTGCAATTGCAAGTAGTCTAAAAAAAGAAAAAAAGATTGTGTTACTGACATCGACTTATGGAGAAGCAGAACGAATTATCAGTGATCTTCTTTCTATCTTAGGAGAGGAACTTGTCTATCCATTTTTGGTAGATGATTCTCCTATGGTAGAGTTTTTGATGTCTTCACAAGAAAAAATCATTTCGCGGGTTGAAGCCTTGCGTTTTTTAACTGATTCATCTAAGAAAGGGATTTTAGTTTGTAATATCGCAGCAAGTCGATTGATTTTACCTTCTCCCAATATATTCAAAGATAGTATTGTAAAAATCTCAGTTGGTGAAGAATATGACCAACATGGCCTTCTTCACAAATTAAAGGAAATAGGCTATTGCAAAGTTACGCAAGTACAAACTCAAGGTGAGTTTAGTATTCGAGGGGATATTTTAGATATTTTTGAGATGTCTCAGTTAGAACCTTTCCGAATTGAGTTTTTTGGGGATGAAGTAGATGGAATTCGAACTTTTGAAGTAGAAACACAATTATCAAAAGAAAATCAAACAGAACTCACCATCTTTCCAGATAGTGATATACTTTTAAGAGAAAGGGATTATACACGAGGTCAGTCAGCTTTAGAAAAGCAAATTTCAAAGACCTTATCACCGATTTTAAAATCATACTTGGAAGAGATTTTGTCAAGTTTTCATCAAAGACAGGTGCATTCAGATAGTCGGAAGTTTTTATCTTTATGTTACGATAAAACATGGACAATATTTGATTATATTGAAAAAGATACACCAGTATTCTTTGATGATTACCAGAAATTGATGAATCAGTATGAAGTCTTTGAAAGAGAATTAGCTCAATACTTTACAGAAGATTTACAGAACGGTAAAGCATTTTCTGATATGCAGTATTTTGCAGATACAGAGCAAACCTATAAAAAACAAAGTCCAGTTACCTTTTTCTCCAATCTACAAAAAGGATTAGGAAATCTCAAGTTTGATCACATTTATCAATTTAATCAATATCCTATGCAAGAGTTTTTCAATCAATTTTCTTTTCTTAAAGAAGAAATTGAGCGATATAAAAAAATGAACTACACTATTGTTCTGCAGTCTAGCAATTCAATGGGAAGTAAAACATTGGAGGATGTTTTAGAGGAATACCAGATTAAATTGGATTCCAGAGATAAGTCAAGTATCTGTAAAGAATCTGTAAACTTGATTGAGGGTAATCTAAGACATGGTTTTCATTTTGTAGATGAAAAAATTCTCTTGATTACTGAACATGAGATTTTTCAAAAGAAATTAAAACGTCGGTTTAGAAGACAACATGCTTCAAATGCAGAGCGATTAAAAGATTATAATGAACTTGAAAAAGGGGACTACGTTGTTCACCATATCCATGGAATTGGTCAATATTTAGGAATTGAGACAATTGAAATCAAAGGGATTCACCGTGATTATGTCAGTGTTCAATATCAAAATGGGGATCAAATCTCCATCCCAGTTGAGCAGATTCAATTACTGTCCAAATATGTTTCAAGTGATGGGAAAGCTCCAAAACTTAATAAATTAAATGATGGTCATTTCAAAAAGGCCAAGCAAAAAGTTAAGAACCAGGTAGAGGATATAGCTGACGATTTAATCAAACTTTATTCTGAGCGTAGTCAGTTGAAGGGATTTGCTTTCTCAGCTGATGATGATGAGCAACATGCTTTTGATGATGCTTTTCCTTATGTTGAAACGGATGATCAACTTCGCAGTATTGAGGAAATCAAGAAAGATATGCAGGATTCTCACCCCATGGATCGACTTTTGGTTGGAGATGTTGGTTTTGGGAAGACTGAAGTTGCAATGCGTGCAGCCTTTAAGGCGGTCAATGATCATAAACAAGTTGTCGTTCTAGTCCCGACGACGGTTTTAGCGCAACAACACTATACGAATTTTAAGGAAAGATTCCAAAATTTTGCTGTTAATATTGATGTATTGAGTCGCTTTAGAAGTAAAAAAGAGCAGGCGGAGACACTTGAAAAATTAAAGAATGGTCAAATCGATATTTTGATTGGAACACATCGTGTTTTGTCAAAAGATGTTGTATTTTCAGATTTAGGCTTGATGATTATTGATGAAGAGCAACGATTTGGTGTCAAGCATAAGGAAACATTGAAAGAACTGAAGAAACAAGTGGATGTCCTAACCTTGACAGCAACACCAATCCCTCGAACCCTTCATATGTCTATGTTGGGAATCCGAGATTTGTCTGTTATTGAAACACCTCCGACCAATCGGTATCCAGTGCAAACCTATGTTTTGGAAAAGAATGATAGTGTGATTCGTGATGCTGTCTTACGTGAAATGGAGCGTGGTGGTCAAGTTTACTATCTTTACAATAAAGTTGACACTATTGATCGGAAGGTTTCAGAATTACAAGAGTTGATTCCAGAAGCTTCGATTGGGTATGTTCACGGACAAATGAGCGAAATTCAGTTAGAAAACACTTTGTTGGACTTTATTGAAGGTCAGTATGATATTTTGGTGACTACCACAATCATTGAGACTGGCGTTGATATTCCAAATGCTAACACCTTATTTATTGAAAATGCAGACCATATGGGTTTGTCAACTTTGTATCAATTAAGAGGGAGAGTTGGTCGAAGCAATCGCATTGCCTATGCCTATCTTATGTATCGTCCAGAAAAATCAATCAGTGAAGTCTCTGAAAAGAGATTAGAAGCAATCAAAGGATTTACAGAATTGGGATCTGGATTTAAGATTGCTATGCGTGATCTTTCAATTCGTGGAGCAGGAAACCTCTTAGGAAAATCTCAATCGGGCTTCATTGATTCTGTTGGTTTTGAATTGTATTCTCAGTTACTAGAGGAAGCTATTGCTAAACGCAATGGAAATGAGAACACGAGAACTAAAGGAAATGCCGAGTTGATTTTACAAATCGATGCCTATCTTCCTGATACTTATATTTCTGACCAACGACATAAAATTGAAATTTACAAGAAAATTCGTCAGATTGACAGTCGTGTCAACTATGAAGAATTACAAGAAGAGTTGATGGACCGCTTTGGAGAATATCCAGATGTGGTGGCCTATCTTTTAGAGATTGGTTTGGTCAAATCATACTTGGATAAGGTCTTTGTTGAACGCGTAGAAAGAAAAGAGAATAAGATTACAGTTCAATTTGAAAAAGTCACTCAACGATTATTTTTGGCTCAAGATTACTTTAAATCCCTATCTGCAACGAACTTAAAAGCAACTATAGCGGAGAATAGAGGATTAATGGAAGTCGTATTTGATGTCCGAAACAAGAAGGATTATGAAATTTTAGAAGGTCTGATGATTTTTGGAGAAAGTTTGCTAGAGATAAAAGAATCAAAGGAAGCTAATTCTATTTGACGTTTTTCTTCTATAAAAAGGATAAAAATGGTACAATAATAATTTGAGGTAATAAAAATGAGATTAGACAAGTATTTAAAAGTATCACGAATTATTAAGCGTCGTACCGTAGCAAAGGAAGTAGCGGATAAAGGTAGAATCAAGGTAAATGGAATCTTGGCCAAAAGTTCAACAGATTTGAAAGTTGATGACCAAGTTGAAATTCGCTTTGGAAGTAAATTGTTGCTTGTAAAAGTACTGGAGATGAAAGATAGTACAAAAAAAGAAGATGCAGCAGGCATGTATGAAATTCTCAGTGAAACACGGGTAGAAGAAAATGTCTAAAAATATTGTACAGATGAACAATCCTTTTATTCAAAATGAACACCAACGTCGTCGTTACCTGATGAAGGAAAGACAAAAGAGGAATCGCTTTATGGGTTGGGTTCTGATTTTGATGATTTTATTGTTTATTTTACCAACCTACAATCTGGCCCAAAGTTATAATCAGTTACTGCAACGTCGTCAGCAATTGACAGAGTTGAAAGAGCAATACCAAACTCTCAGTGATGAAAAGGATAAGGAATCCGCTTTTGCTTCAAAGTTGAAAGACGAAGACTATGTGGCAAAATATGCACGCGCCAAGTACTATTACTCAAAGAAACGAGAAGCGATTTACACAATTCCTGATTTGCTTCCGAGGTAATGTCATGGAAAATATATTAAAAGTTGTTGAGCAGTTTTTAAGTTTATCAGATGAAAAACTAGAGGAATTAGCAACTAAAAATCATTTATTACGATTACAAGAAGAAAGGGAAGGAAAGAATGCGTAAGTTCTTAGTAGTTCTATTGCTACCTGCTTTTATTATCATTTCAAGAGTAGTTAGCACAGAAAAACAGCTTCCTTACTCTTCACAAGAAATTTATTATCTAATTGAGTCTAACTATGGATTCTACTATAAAGAAATTTTGGAATCCCCTAAGGTATATGGAGAAACAACTCTCTATGCTAATGAGGACCTTGTCAAGGAGTCTGGTAAATTAACTCCTGAAATCGCCTTTAAAATAGTAGAATGGCGTTTGAATAAACAAGGTATTCCTGTTTTTAAATTAGACAATCATCAGTTTATCCTTGCAGATAAGCGTTTAGTCTATGATCAAAGTCATGTTCAAACTCAAAATAGACAAGTATGGTTGGAACCAGGGTTTGTTATTTATAGCAGCCCTTATGACGTTAAAGAAATTTCTTCTATCCTCTCTCCTTATCAACACGTAACAGTGGATAGAACCCTCTTTGCTGAGGGACAAGAATTTCTTCATATTGATCAAGTTGGGTGGGTATCAAAAGAGTTCGTCTCAGAAGAGGACAATCGCATCCAGAAGGTTCAAGAAATCTTATCAAACAACTATCAGAATGAAAATTACTCTATTTATGTTAAACAGCTGAGTACAGGTAAAGAGGCTGGGGTGAATGAAGACAACAAACTCTATGCAGCTAGCATCTTGAAATTGGCCTACCTTTATTATGCTCAAGATAAGATAAATCAAGGCGACTATACGCTGGACAGCAGTTTCAAGTATATCCCAGAAGTAAATAGCTTCCCTGGATCCTATAAACCAGAAGGTAGTGGTAGTTTACCTAAAAAAGAAGACAACAAAGATTACAGTCTCCAACAGTTAATTACCAAAATAACAAAAGAGTCTGATAATGTTGCTCATAATATTTTAGGTTATTATGTGACCAATCAATCTGACGGCGTTTTTAAAGAAAAAATGTCTACTATTATGGGTGAAGATTGGGATGTGAATGATAAATTGACTTCTTCAAAAATGGCTGGAAAAGTTATGGAAGCTATTTATAATCAGAATGGTTTTGTCTTAGAATCTCTCAGTAAGACTGATTTTGACAATCAAAGAATTGCAAAAGGTGTTTCGGTTAAGGTGGCTCATAAAATCGGAGATGCGGATGAGTTTAAACATGACACTGCCATTGTCTATACTGATTCTCCTTTCGTTCTTTCTATTTTCACCAAAAATTCTGATTATGACACTATTGCTAAGATAGCCAAGGATGTCTATGAGGTTCTAAAATGAGGAAACGGGATTTTTTAAATCATTTTCTCCGAAAAGAGTATTTCAAAAAACATTCTAAAGTCGTGTTAGCTTTATCTGGCGGACTGGATTCAATGTTTTTATTTCATCTATTGTCTACTTACCAAAAAGAGTTGGAAATTGAGCTGATTGTAGCACATGTCAATCACAAGCAGAGAAGTGAGTCTGACTGGGAGGAAAATGAACTAAGGAAGTTAGCTGATGCAGCTGAACTTCCTATTTATATCACAAGCTTTTCAGGAGACTTTTCAGAAGCGCGTGCTCGAGAGTTTCGTTATGATTTTTTTAGGAAAATCATGAAAGAGGTTGGAGCAACTGCCTTGGTCACTGCCCACCATGCAGATGATCAAGTTGAAACGATTTTGATGCGCTTGATTCGAGGAAGTCGGTTACGCCATTTAACAGGGATAAAAGAAAGTCAAGTAGTTGATGATATTGAAATCATCCGTCCCTTGTTGCATTTTCATAAAACAGACTTCCCACCAATTTTTCATTTCGAAGATCAAACAAATCGTGAGAACAGCTATTTTCGCAATCGTATTCGGAATAGGTATTTACCAGAACTTGAAAAAGAAAATCCTCGTCTTAAATCCGCCCTTTTAGATTTTGGAATGGAAGTTTCAGATTACCAAGCAACCATAACGGAGCTTTCTGAACAGATTGATGTAGAAGATTTGAATGAGCTCTTTTCATACTCAGAACAAACTCAAGGGGTCTTGCTCCAGAACTATCTCAATCAATTCCCAGACTTAAATCTTACGAAGTCTCAGTTTGATGAAGTTCGACAGATTTTAGCAAGGAAAAGCCAGTATCGTCATCCATTGAAAAATGGTTATGAATTGATAAAAGAGTATCAAAAGTTTAGAGTTTGCAAAATCAGTCCTCAGGCTGATGAAAAGGAAGATGAACTTGTGTTACACTATCAAAATCAAGTTCGATATATGGGGTATCTATTTTCTTTTGGTATTCCTATTGAAGGGAAGTCTGTTCAAAGAGTAACGGTTTCACGAGAAACATCTGTACACATTAGATATCGAAAACCTGGTGATGTTATTAGGCTGAATGGTCATCGAAAGAAACTGAGGCGTTTGTATATAGATTTGAAAATCCCTATTGAAAAACGAAAAACAACTCCTATTATTGAGCAATTTGGAGAAATTGTCTCAATTTTGGGAATTGCGACCAGTGATTTGAGTAAAAACACGAAAAATGATATAATGAACACTGTACTTTATATAGAAAAAATAGATAGGTAAAAAGATGTTAGAACACGATATTAAAAAAATCCTCATTTCACATGATGAAATTATAGAAGCAGCTAAAAAGCTAGGTAAACAATTAACCAAAGACTATGATGGAAAAAATCCAATTCTTGTTGGAATTTTGAAAGGATCGATTCCTTTTATGGCTGAGTTGGTCAAACATATTGATACACATATTGAGATAGACTTTATGATGGTATCTAGCTACCATGGTGGAACTGCAAGTAGTGGTGTCATCAATATCAAGCAAGACGTAACTCAAGATATCAAAGGAAGACATATTCTATTTGTAGAAGATATCATCGATACAGGTCAAACTTTGAAAAATCTGCGAGATATGTTTATTGCAAGAGAAGCAGCTTCTGTTAAAATCGCGACTTTGTTGGACAAACCAGAGGGACGTGTTGTTGAAATTGAAGCGGATTATACTTGCTTTACTATTCCAAATGAGTTTGTGGTAGGTTATGGTCTAGATTATAAAGAAAATTATCGTAACCTTCCTTATGTTGGAGTATTGAAAGAAGAAGTTTATTCAAATTAGAAAGATTTATCTTTAATGAAAAAACAAAATAATGGTTTAGTTAGAAACCCATTTCTCTACTTGTTAATTATCTTCTTCCTAGTGACAGGATTCCAGTATTTTTACTCTGGAAATACTGCTGGGCGAAGCGAAAAAATTAACTATACAGAACTGGTAAAAGAAATTACTGCAGACAATGTAAAAGAATTAACCTATCAGCCAAATGGTAGCATCATTGAAGTGTCTGGTGTTTATAAAAATCCTAAGACTAGTAAGGAAGAAACAGGAATTCAATTTTTCACTCCTACTGCTACAACAGTAGAAAGATTCTCAAGTACTATTCTTCCGTCTGATTCAACAGTTTCAGAATTGCAAAAACTTGCTTCTGAACATCAGGCAGAAGTAACAGTCAAACATGAGAGTTCAAGCGGTATGTGGATCAATATCCTTGTCTCTGTTGTGCCGTTTGCTATTCTCTTATTCTTCCTATTCTCTATGATGGGAAATATGGGAGGAAATAGTGGCCGAAATCCAATGAGTTTTGGACGTAGCAAGGCCAAGGCTGCTAACAAAGAAGATATCAAGGTACGATTCTCAGATGTTGCAGGTGCTGAGGAAGAAAAACAAGAATTAGTAGAAGTTGTTGAATTCCTAAAAGATCCAAAAAGATTTACCAAACTTGGTGCGCGTATTCCTGCGGGTGTTCTTTTAGAGGGACCTCCGGGAACAGGTAAGACTTTGCTTGCTAAGGCGGTTGCCGGAGAAGCAGGCGTTCCATTCTTTAGCATTTCAGGATCTGACTTTGTAGAAATGTTTGTCGGAGTTGGCGCAAGTCGTGTTCGTTCTCTTTTTGAGGATGCTAAAAAAGCAGCACCAGCCATTATCTTTATCGATGAAATTGATGCTGTTGGTCGCCAACGTGGAGTTGGTCTCGGTGGAGGAAATGATGAACGTGAGCAAACCTTGAACCAGCTCTTAATTGAAATGGATGGTTTTGAGGGTAATGAAGGAATTATCGTTATCGCTGCGACAAACCGTTCAGATGTTCTTGATCCAGCTCTTCTCCGCCCAGGACGTTTTGATAGAAAAGTCTTGGTTGGTCGCCCTGATGTTAAAGGTCGTGAAGCAATCTTGAAAGTTCACGCTAAAAACAAACCTCTAGCAGAAGATGTTGATTTGAAATTAGTTGCCCAACAAACTCCAGGTTTTGTTGGTGCTGACTTGGAAAACGTTCTAAACGAGGCAGCCTTGGTTGCAGCCCGTCGCAACAAGTCAGTTATTGATGCTTCAGATATTGATGAAGCAGAAGATAGGGTTATTGCTGGACCTTCTAAGAAAGATAAGACAGTTTCACAAAAAGAACGTGAATTGGTTGCCTACCATGAGGCTGGACATACCATTGTTGGTCTAGTTTTATCGAATGCCCGTGTTGTTCATAAAGTGACTATCGTACCACGTGGCCGTGCAGGTGGTTACATGATTGCACTTCCTAAGGAAGATCAAATGCTTCTATCTAAAGAAGATATGAAAGAGCAATTAGCAGGATTGATGGGTGGTCGTGTTGCTGAGGAAATTATCTTTAATGTCCAAACGACAGGAGCTTCAAATGACTTTGAACAGGCTACTCAGATGGCGCGTGCAATGGTCACTGAATACGGTATGAGTGAAAAACTAGGCCCAGTTCAGTATGAGGGTAATCATGCTATGTTTGGTGCACAAAGTCCTCAAAAATCAATTTCAGAACAAACAGCTTATGAGATTGATGAGGAAGTTCGTTCATTATTAAATGAAGCACGGAATAAAGCAGCTGAAATTATTCAATCAAATCGTGAAACTCATAAGTTGATTGCAGAAGCATTGTTGAAATACGAAACATTGGATAGTACTCAAATTAAATCTCTTTACGAAACAGGAAAAATGCCTGAGACTGTAGAAGAGGAATCTCACGCCCTATCTTATGATGAAGTAAAATCAAAGATGAGTGAAGAAAAATAAATTTAGGCTCTTTGTCAACTGTAGTGGGTTGATAAAAAGTTACAACCTGAAACTGGGACAATAGTCCCTTATCTCCAAAAAAAGCAACGGATTGTACTGGCCCCAAAAAGTTGGACAAATAATTATTGAAAGGATTTAGTTCTGTACTGCACAGGACTAAGTCCTTTTAGTTTTACCTTAATTCGTTTGTTGTTGTAATAATCAATATAGTCTACAATGGCTTGTTCCAATTGCTTAAGCGACTGAAACGACTCCTCATAACTGTAAAACATCTCCGACTTCAAAATACCAAAGAACGACTCCATCATGCCGTTGTCTGGGCTGTTGCCCTTGCGTGACATGGAGGCTTGAATTCCCTTACTCTCTAGGAACCGATGATAAGAATCATGTTGGTATTGCCAGCCCTGGTCGCTGTGTAAAATGGTATTTTCATAGTATTTCTCTGTGAATGCCTGTTCTAACATACTCTTCACTTGTTCTAAGTTGGGCGAAGTAGAAAGATGATAAGCAATAATTTCACTGTTAAAGCCATCTAAAACAGGGGATAAATAGAGTTTCTGTGTGCTATTTGGAATGGCAAACTCCGTTACATCTGTATAGCACTTTTCCATTGGTTTGGTTGCTTCAAATTTGCGTTGAATGAGATTATCTGCTTTCTTGCCAATCTCTCCTCGGTAGGAAGAATACTTCCGTTTACGACGAATTCGAGCCGTTAGACCAAGGACCGTCATCAGACGTTGAACTTTCTTATGATTCACTACAAAACCACGATTTCTGAGTTCGAGAGTAACTCGGCGATAGCCATAATTTCCTTTATGGTCATTATAAATAGTCTGAATTTCGGTTTTAAGCTCTTTATCTTTATCAACCCCATCCAGTTGTTTCAACTGATAATAGTAAGTTGGGCGAGCTAAACGTGCTGTTTCAAGAAGTAAATCTAGTCGAAATCCTCCTGAAGCCATTTCTCTAACTGTTTCTGCCTTTCTCGCTCTAGGGCTTCGTCCCTTTCCTCTAACTCTTTTAACTTTTTTAGGTAGGCCACCTCAGTCCGTAAGCGTTCATTCTCCTCCTGGAGTCGTTCTAATTCTGTCATTTCTTCCCAAGTTTTCTTTCGTTTACGTCCCATTTTAGCTGGTCTCCCTCTTATTTTCTCAACAATAGTATACCCGTTTTTCTTGTATTGCGCCAGCCAATTTGGAAGCATACCACGATTTGGGAGAGCATATTTGAGAGAAACTCTATCTTGAGACCAGTTTTCATGTAAAACTTTATCAATCATTTCTTGTTTTAATTCTGGGGAATAGTATCGATTCTTCCCCTTTTTAACGAACTCTATTCCGTAACGATCAATCAATTTAATCATGTACCTAAGATTAGAATTGTTTATCCCAAATTTATTTGAAAGCTGCTCTAAGCTATATCCTTGTTTTCTAAGTTCATAGATCTGAACTTTATCATCATAAGTTAATTTCATAGTAAAAACACCCCAAAAGTTAGATTTTTTCTGTCTAACTTTTGGGGTGCAGTTCAGATTTCCCGTTGCTTTTTTGCATGGTTGCGATAGCCTTGGTAAAATAGAATTGCTTAATAAACCATTTAGAAAGGCTATCCCATGCATGTTCACTATAACACAAATCAAACAACTTTACCACTAGAAATCAGTTCTTTCTTGCCACAAGACCATCTTGTCTTTACGATTGAAAAAGTGGTGAATACCTTGGAGGATAGTCACTTCCAAACCTTCTATCATGCCTTTGGTCGCCCGTCTTATCACCCTAAAATGCTTGTGTCTACTCTTCTATTTGCCTATTCACAAGGGATCTTCTCTGGTCGAAAAATTGAAAAAATGATGATTGAAAATCTCGCTATGCAGTACCTAACAGGACAGTTGGTTGTCAGCTATCGTACTATCAATCGTTTTCGTATCGCTGAAGGGATGGAAGAACTCATTCGTGATCTGTTCATCGACCTCAATCTTCGTTTAAAAATGGAAGAGTTAGTGACCTTAGATTGCTTGTTTATTGACGGGACGAAGATTGAAGCCAACGCCAACAAGTATAGTTTCGTGTGGAAAAAGGCAACGGACAAGTTTTCCGCCAAACTTCAAGAACAGATACAGGCCTATTTTCAAGAAGAAATCACTCCCCTGATCCATCAGGCGATTGCGCTGGATGAAAAAGAATCGATTACCTCAGAACAGTTGACCGAGTTCGCTCAAGTCCTTGAAGAAGAATTGGAAAAACTGAACCAAGACATGGAGGAGACACCCGTTAAAGGAAAGGATGAACGTAAAACCCAGCGTCGGAAACTCAAGAAAGTCCTTCGTAAAGTCAAGGATGATTTTTCAGTACGTGCTGAAAAATATTAGAACTATCAGGAGACATTTGAAGGGCGTAACAGCTTTTAGAGATTATCAAGAACTAGGTCAAACATACGGGATGTTGAGAGGATTATTAATCTGTATCCAAAGCTAAATTAGCAAAAATGCTGTAGATATATTTTTATTTAATAAAATTTGAAAAGATTAACCTTTTTAGTAACAAACTTATTGCTTAAAATTATTTTTACTGTTACAATAATCTTAGGTATCATTTTTTGCTGTAAATATTTTAGGAGTGACAATGAAATTCAAAACTAAATATAAAAAGATTATTATTGGAATGCTATGTCTTATTCTAACATTCCTTTTATTACCGATTAAAAGTTTTTTTGCTGTGCAAGAAATTAAAGATAATACTGACCTTGCACATTTAGATACATATAAATTTAACTTAAATGTGAATAATATGGAGGTAATTTCAAAATCGAATGCTGTTAATCAAGCACGATTGAATAATCCTTACTACCAATCTTTAAGTGGTCAGATTTATCATAAACCTATGGAGAATTTTACCCTCAAAGTTGATAAAACCAATAAAAGCACTCAAGTATTTGAACAACCTTTAAAATTAAAATTTTCAAATGTTGGTGAGGTTTATGGAAAAAAGGTTGATGCTTATCTAACCATTAATCGTGTGACAGTTCATTATAATAATACAACACTAGGTGAAGCATCACTGAAGGATCCTACTAAGAAAAATGTCCAGTTTTTTAATGTTTCAGAGATTTGGGAAAATGGGGCATTTGAACTTGGAAATATCCCATATGTGGATGCAGCCCATAATGATATAATTGACCATGCCTATTGGATTGACGCAGATGTAACGGCCGAGCTGAAATATTCAGACGGATCAAATACGGATTTGAAGCTTGTAATGGTCCCATCTGATGTGGATGTGACTGTTGACGGGACAGAATCATTCTATATTAAAAACTATACATCCCAAGTAGATAAGACGGTAATGAATACCGCAAATGCTCTCAAAAAAGAAGTAAGTGGCGACAAAACAATTTGGCGAGCTACTAAAGGAACAGACGGCGATGCTTCCTACAATGTTGGTGGTCTAGCTGTTCGTTCGGTTAACAATAGTTTAGAATTTGGCTACCAGTCAACTGCCTACTGCTCAGCAGTATTTGGACTTTTTGTAGAAGGAAAGATTCCGGCACCAGTTAAAACGGTTGACCCCACACAAGCTCCAGCTAAAAAAGGACAGAAGATCACTTATACAGGAACTTTCAAGGTACCGACACCCGGAAAAGATGTTATTGGCTCACTTGACAGCTTAGATTTGATTGATACATTTGATGAACGACTAACCTATCAAGACCTTAAAGTCGAAGCAGATGGCAAGGTTTTGACGGAACATACGGATTACACTGTTACTGTATCAGGACAGACCGTTACTGTTAAAATGGCAGAAAAGTATCTTCAGCGAGCAAGTGGAGCTGATACGATAAAAGTTACATATAATACGGTAACAAATGAAAAAGTAGAGCAGAAAACATCGGGTGTTATCGAAAATACCGTAACATTGAAAGTTGATAATGTCCTAGTCCCTTCTAATAAGGTCAAAACAACTCTCCTTTACAATAAAACACATGAGTTCCAAAGCGGAACTCCAGGAATGTCTCTACCTAAAGAGGTAACTGATCTAACACCACCTAAAGTATCAAAAATTCCAAATGGGACAACCGTAACACCAGATCAGCCCAAGCAAACGGAAGTCACCGTTCCAGAAGGAACATGGGTTTTCAAGGGGTACACAGAAAAAGAAAAGACCATTGATGGTGCAGATGTACACTTTATTGGTATTTGGGTTCTAAAGGCTTATAAGAAGATTTCGATTGAGAAAAAGTGGATTGGTCCAGCAGCTGAGTCCGCAACTTTTAACATTTTGGTTGACGGCAAGGTAGTGAATGATGCAGATCACACGGTAACCTTAGATAAAACTACAGGCTGGTCATATACTTTTGACAAATTGTTGAAGTACAGCCTTGAGGACGGTCATGAGTACAAATATTCTTTAGCTGAAGTAAAAGTTAACAACTATGATAGTAAGATAACTGGGGATGTAGATAAAGGCTTTATCGTTACAAATACGAATACAGAAAAAGTTACAGTAAAAGTTAATAAAAAGTGGAATGGACCTGAGAAAAATTCGGTAATAGTTAAACTAGTTATTGATGGTAAAGAGAGTGAGAAAAAAGTTGAGTTAACTGCCGCAACCAACTGGTCAGGTGAGTTCACAGATTTGCCGAAGTATAATGCAGATGGCGGTAAGATCCACTACACTGTAAAAGAAGTTCCAGTAGAAGACTTTAAGAGTGAGATCGCAGGTGATGCCAACACTGGCTTCACTATCACCAATACATATATTCCTGCTGACCCTATTCAAGTTCCACTTGTTGCTGAGAAAGTATTAGAAGGGAAGCCACTTGAGGCGAATAAGTATCAGTTTAAACTTTTCAAAGTTACAAATGGCACTGAGCAGGAAGTAGAGACAGTTACCAATAAGCAGGATGGTAGTATCACCTTCACTCCTCTTACCTTTAATGAAGATGAAGTCGGAGAACACGACTATGTTGTCCGTGAGGTCATTCCAGCAGATAACGAAAAAGAAGCTGGAGTAACTTATGACAAGACAGAATTTAAAGTCAAAATCAAAGTTGAGAAAGCGTTTGGACGTAAACTAACAGCAACCATCACTAGAAGTCCAGAAGCGCTTGTCTTTAAAAATAAATATACAGCCAAGCCAGTGAACGTTCCTCTTTCTGTAACTAAGAAGCTGACTGGTCGCGAGCTAAAGGCAGGCGAGTTTGAATTTGTCTTGAAAGACAAAGCCGGCAAGACTGTTGAAACGGTGAAAAACACAGCCGATGGCCAAGTAAACTTCAGAGCTTTAGAGTTTACTAAGACGGGTACTTATGTTTACACTATTAGCGAAACAAAAGGGAATCTAGGTGGTATTTCCTATGACACACATCAAGTTACTGCAACTATTGAAGTAACGGATGACGGTTCTGGCCAACTTAAAGCCAAAACTAGTTATAAGGATAATAACCAAACCTTTAACAACACATACACAACTAAGAAAACTTCAGCTAGTCTTGAAGTGACAAAAGCCCTTTTAGGTCGTACCTTGAAAGCTGATGAGTTTGAGTTTGTCTTGAAGAATGACGAAGATGGCTCAGAAGTTCAAAAAGTGAAGAACACTGCTGATGGTAAGGTCGTATTTGCACCAATCGAATACACTAAAGCTGGTACATACAAGTACACTATCGTTGAAACAAATGCTGGACAAACTATTGACGGTGTAACATACGATAGTCTCGAAGTTAAAGTCATAGTAGAAGTTACAGACGATGGTGAAGGAAATCTTACTGCTAACGTAACATACCCAGCGGACAAAGAATTTAACAACAGCTACGGAGCTTCAAAAACTTCAGCTACTCTTGCAGTTAAGAAAACACTTACTGGTCGTGAGTTGAAAGCCGATGAGTTTGAATTTACTTTGACAGACCAAGATGGTAACGTGAAAGAAACAGTCAAGAATGACAAAGATGGAAACGTTAAGTTCTCAGCCTTGGAATTCGATAAAGCTGGAACTTTCACTTACAAGATTGCTGAAAAAACTGGAACTGCTACAGGCATCACGTACGACACAAAAACAATCACTGCTACAGTTACTGTAGCGGACAATGGTAAAGGTGCCCTTGAAGCAACTGTTACTTACGACGATGAAAAAGCATTCGAGAACACTTACACTCCAGCAGGGGCTACAAGTGTAACTCTTGGAGCTAAGAAAGTTCTTGAAGGTAAAGATCTTGAAGCTGGTAAATACAGCTTTGTTCTGAAAGAAGGCGACAAAGAGCTTGAAACAGTTACAAACGCTGCCGACGGAACAGTGGCCTTCTCACCAATCTCATATGATGAGAGTCAAGTGGGAACTCACAAGTACACCATCTCAGAAGTTGCTGGAACTGAAACAGGGATCACTTACGATAAGACAGTTCAAGAAGTTGAAGTAACGGTTGAGAAAGTAAGCGCGACTGAATTGAAAGCAACTGCTTCAAAAGAAGCGAACGATCTTGTATTTACAAACAAATACACTCCAGCAGGAGCTACAAGTGTAACTCTTGGAGCTAAGAAAGTTCTTGAAGGTAAAAATCTTGAAGCTGGTAAATACAGTTTCGAATTGAAGAAAGAAGACGGAACTGTTGTTGAAACAGTGACAAACGCTGCCGACGGAACAGTGACCTTCTCACCAATCTCATATGATGAGAGCCAAGTGGGAACTCACAAGTACACTATCTCAGAAGTTGCTGGAACTGAAACAGGCATCACTTACGATAAGACAGTTCAAGAAGTTGAAGTAACGGTTGAAAAAGTAAGCGCAACTGAATTGAAAGCAACAGCTTCAAAAGAAGCAAAAGATCTTGTATTTACAAACAAATACACACCAGCCAAAACTCAAGTTTCTGTGAAGAAAGCATGGGATGATAAGGACAACCAAGATGGTAAACGTCCAACTTCTGTCACAGTTAAATTGCTTGCAGATGGTCAAGATACTGGTAAAACACTTGAACTTAATGCCGCAAACGGTTGGGCTGGAAGCTTCACAGATCTTGATGCTGATAAGGGCGGTACACCTATCCAGTACACTGTAGTAGAAGTAACTGTTCCTGGTTACACTTCTAAGGTTACTGGTGACGCTGCATCAGGATTCACAATCACAAATAGCTATTCACCAGAAACAGTTGACATTAAAGCAACTAAGAACTGGGATGACGCGAATAACCAAGACGGCAAACGTCCAACTAAGATTACAATCAATCTTTTAGCAGACGGTCAGAAAGTTGATTCGAAAGAAGTTCAAGCAGCCGCAGACGGAACTTGGACTGTCGAATTCACGAAATTAGCAAAATATAAAGATGGTAAAGAAATCAAATACACTGTAACGGAAGAAGCCGTAGCAGAATACGAATCTACGATTACAGACTTTACCATCACAAACAAATATGCTCCTAAAGCAATCGACTACAAAGTAACAAAAGTATGGAACGATGCGAACAACCAAGACGGTAAACGTCCTGAGTCAGTAACGGTTCAACTTTATAAAAAAGTAGGAGATGCTGATCCAGTAGCCGTTGAAGGTAAGAAATTGACCTTGACAGCTAAGGATAAGACAGATGCCAACACTTGGGTAGCATCCTTCACAAATATTCCACAATACGAAGCTGGTAAAGAAATCACTTACTCAATCAAGGAAGTGGATGTACCAGCTGGTTATGAAGCCTCTGTAACTGGTCAAGTAGTGACTAACACTCACAATCCAGATACAGTTATCCTTTCAGGAACTAAGGTTTGGAAAGATAACAACAACCAAGACGGCAAACGTACAACATCTGTGAAAGTTCAAATTCTTAAAAACGATAAAGAAGTCGTTCAAGAGATTGAAGTATCAGAAAAAACTGGCTGGAAGTTCGAATCTAAGAAACTTCCTAAGTATGAGAATGGTCAAGAAATCAAGTACACTGTCAAAGAAGTGGCTGTTGCATCATACGAAACAACAATTACTCCAGAAAAAGACGGTAAGTATACGATTACTAACGAACATACACCAGAGAAAATTACTGTAAAAGGTAAGAAGATCTGGGATGATGCTAATAACAAAGACGGTATTCGTCCAGACTCAATTACTGTAGCACTTCTTGCCAACGGTAAAGAAACTGGTAAGACTGTAACTGTTACAAAGGCAACTGCTCTATCAGACAACGAGTGGGCCTTCGAGTTTACAGACCTTGATCGTTACGCAAATGGTAAACCAATCGAGTACACTGTCAAAGAAGTTGGTACTGTGAATGGGTACACAGCAAAAGAAGATGGCATGAATGTTACAAATATACATACTCCAGAAAAACCAACACCAGGTAAACCAAATGAACCAGGAAAACCAGGTCCAAAACCTCAACTTCCTAATACTGGTGAAAAAGCATCTAACGCAGCAGTAGTTGCAGGACTTGCTTTGATAGCAGTGACTGGTGGATTGTACTTTGTAAGCCGTAAAAATAAATAATCTCTAAAAGAGAGTTAATTTTCAGTTAGTTCTTAGGAAGTAATTGGAAAGGAAATAGTCCAGAACATTTGTTCTGGACTATTTTTTATCGGCTCTTTGTCAACTGTAGTGGGTTGATAAAAAGTCACAACCTGGAGAGGACCAAATTGGTTCTCTCCTTTTTGATATTAAAAGCAATGAGAATTCTCGTTTTAAAATTTTCAAAGTTCCGGAAGCCAAAAGCATTTCGCTTAATGACTTTGATGAGGATATCTGTGGCCTCAAGTTTTGCGTTTGAGTAGGGAAGTACAAGTGCATTAATGATCTTATCCTGATCTCTCAAAAAGGTCCTAAAAATGGTCTGGAAGATTGGATTGACAGAAGAAATGGACCCTGTGATCAATTCGAAGAAATAGTCATCGTGCTTCTCTTGAAAATGAAAGAGTAAAAGCTGATAGAGTTCATAGCGATCTCTAAGATCTTGAGAGTAAGAGAGAAGTTTTTCGAGAATCTCTTTATTGGTTAAATGCGACTGAAATGTTGGACGATAAAATCGTTTACTGCTCAGCGTATAGTTATCCTGTTGAATGAGTTTCCAGTAACGTTTCAGTGCTTTATATTCGTGCGGTCTTCTATCAAACTGATTCATAATTTGGATGCGTACGCGATTCATTGCTCGACTGAGATGCTGGATAATATGAAAGCAATCGAGAACGATTTTAGCGTTTGGGAGTGAAACAGTCTGGGAGACTGTTTCAGCCTGAGCCTAGAAATTCGAAAGCGAAGTTGTCTAGCTAAGTCATAGTAAGGGCTAAACATATCCATCGTAATGATTTTTACCTGACAGCGAACGGCTCGCTCATAGCGAAGAAAGAGATTTCGGATAACAGCTTGTGTTCTTCTCTCAAGAACAGCGATGATATTGAGATTATCAAAATCTTGCGCAATGAAGCTCATCTTCATCTCCCGATTGAAACAGTCACTTCCCTGACTGTTTCCACATCCCAACTCATGTGTTCTGGAAGGTGGTTAAGATCAGTCTTAAATTTGAATTTATGTAACTGACGAATGACTGTCGAAGTGGAGACAGATAAACTTTCGGAGATAGCTGTCATAGGGACTTTCTCAATCAATTTTTGAGTGATTTTCTGTTTGACGATGGTTGCGATCTGGTGATTCTTCTTGACTAAGGAAGTCTCTGAGACGGCTATTTTTCCACAGTCTTTACAGCGGAAACGGCGTTTTCTCAATCGAATGAGAGTCTTGTAGCCAGCACATTCGAGGTAGGGGATTTTGGATTCTATTTGAAAGTCATATTTAGCCATTTGTCCTTGACAGTTGAGACATTTAGAGGCAGGATAATCGAGCTTAGCAATGACTTCTTTATTCGTTCCAGTATCAAGATAATCTAAGATAATAATATTTTTGTCATTAATTCCAAGTATGTTTGTGATAAAATTTAATTGTTCCATAAGATTCTTTCTAATGAGGGTTTGGTCACTTTTTCATTATAGGTCTTATGGGCCTTTTTTCTACAACAAAATAGACTCCATAATTCCTACAGTGGTTTTACCCACTACAGAAATTATAGAGCCTAAATTTAGAGAGGTTCGACCTCTATTTTTTTGTTCTAAAGTGATGGCTACCGAGCGAATGTCTTGATAGTCGACCCTCCTCGAACGGGATTAGATGACAAGTTATTAGATGCCATCCTAACCTATGTACCGGAAAAAATGGTTTATGTTTCTTGCAATGTTTCGACCTTGGCGCGAGATTTGGTTAAACTGGTAAAAGTTTATGATCTCCAGTATATCCAGTCAGTTGATATGTTTCCCCACACTGCACGGACAGAAGCAGTCGTGAAGTTGATTAAGAAGAGTGTAAAATAAGGTATCCGGTTATAAAAGATAGATGCTAAAATAAAAAAATGAAGCTATTCTCAAAAAGTTCTTGACAAAGTAGGGAAAGTAGGTATAATAGAAAGAGTTGAAAAGCTCAGGTCCGTTGGTCAAGGGGTTAAGACACCGCCTTTTCACGGCGGTAACACGGGTTCGAATCCCGTACGGACTATGGTATATTGCGGATGGAACACTTGATGAAAAAAGTTCAAAAAAGTTTCAAAAAACTGTTGACAGAGAGAGTTAGCTGTGATATACTAATATAGTTGTCGCTTGAGAGAGATTGAGTGACAAAGACCTTTGAAAACTGAACAAGACGAACCAATGTGCAGGGCACTACAACTAATGTTGTAGTACTGAACAATGAAAAAAACAATAAATCTGTCAGTGACAGAAATGAGTGAGAACTCAAACTTTTAATGAGAGTTTGATCCTGGCTCAGGACGAACGCTGGCGGCGTGCCTAATACATGCAAGTAGAACGCTGAAGCTTGGTGCTTGCACCGAGCGGATGAGTTGCGAACGGGTGAGTAACGCGTAGGTAACCTGCCTGGTAGCGGGGGATAACTATTGGAAACGATAGCTAATACCGCATAAAATGGATTATCGCATGATAATCGATTGAAAGGTGCAAATGCATCACTACCAGATGGACCTGCGTTGTATTAGCTAGTTGGTGGGGTAACGGCTCACCAAGGCGACGATACATAGCCGACCTGAGAGGGTGATCGGCCACACTGGGACTGAGACACGGCCCAGACTCCTACGGGAGGCAGCAGTAGGGAATCTTCGGCAATGGACGGAAGTCTGACCGAGCAACGCCGCGTGAGTGAAGAAGGTTTTCGGATCGTAAAGCTCTGTTGTAAGAGAAGAACGAGTGTGAGAGTGGAAAGTTCACACTGTGACGGTATCTTACCAGAAAGGGACGGCTAACTACGTGCCAGCAGCCGCGGTAATACGTAGGTCCCGAGCGTTGTCCGGATTTATTGGGCGTAAAGCGAGCGCAGGCGGTTAGATAAGTCTGAAGTTAAAGGCTGTGGCTTAACCATAGTACGCTTTGGAAACTGTTTAACTTGAGTGCAAGAGGGGAGAGTGGAATTCCATGTGTAGCGGTGAAATGCGTAGATATATGGAGGAACACCGGTGGCGAAAGCGGCTCTCTGGCTTGTAACTGACGCTGAGGCTCGAAAGCGTGGGGAGCAAACAGGATTAGATACCCTGGTAGTCCACGCCGTAAACGATGAGTGCTAGGTGTTAGACCCTTTCCGGGGTTTAGTGCCGCAGCTAACGCATTAAGCACTCCGCCTGGGGAGTACGACCGCAAGGTTGAAACTCAAAGGAATTGACGGGGGCCCGCACAAGCGGTGGAGCATGTGGTTTAATTCGAAGCAACGCGAAGAACCTTACCAGGTCTTGACATCCCTCTGACCGCTCTAGAGATAGAGTTTTCCTTCGGGACAGAGGTGACAGGTGGTGCATGGTTGTCGTCAGCTCGTGTCGTGAGATGTTGGGTTAAGTCCCGCAACGAGCGCAACCCCTATTGTTAGTTGCCATCATTCAGTTGGGCACTCTAGCGAGACTGCCGGTAATAAACCGGAGGAAGGTGGGGATGACGTCAAATCATCATGCCCCTTATGACCTGGGCTACACACGTGCTACAATGGCTGGTACAACGAGTCGCAAGCCGGTGACGGCAAGCTAATCTCTTAAAGCCAGTCTCAGTTCGGATTGTAGGCTGCAACTCGCCTACATGAAGTCGGAATCGCTAGTAATCGCGGATCAGCACGCCGCGGTGAATACGTTCCCGGGCCTTGTACACACCGCCCGTCACACCACGAGAGTTTGTAACACCCGAAGTCGGTGAGGTAACCTTTTAGGAGCCAGCCGCCTAAGGTGGGATAGATGATTGGGGTGAAGTCGTAACAAGGTAGCCGTATCGGAAGGTGCGGCTGGATCACCTCCTTTCTAAGGATAAGGAACTGCACATTGGTCTTGTTTAGTCTTGAGAGGTCTTGTGGGGCCTTAGCTCAGCTGGGAGAGCGCCTGCTTTGCACGCAGGAGGTCAGCGGTTCGATCCCGCTAGGCTCCATTGGTGAGAGATCACCAAGTAATGCACATTGAAAATTGAATATCTATATCAAATAGTAACAAGAAAATAAACCGAAACGCTGTAGTATTAAAAGAGTTTATGACTGAAAGGTCAGAAAATAAGGTTAAGTTAATAAGGGCGCACGGTGGATGCCTTGGCACTAGGAGCCGAAGAAGGACGTGACAAACGACGATATGCCTTGGGTAGCTGTAAGTAAGCGATGATCCAGGGATTTCCGAATGGGGGAACCCAACAGGTACTACCTGTTACCCACATCTGTTAAGGATGTGAGGAGGAAGACGCAGTGAACTGAAACATCTAAGTAGCTGCAGGAAGAGAAAGCAAAAGCGATTGCCTTAGTAGCGGCGAGCGAAACGGCAGGAGGGCAAACCGAAGAGTTTACTCTTCGGGGTTGTAGGACTGCAAAGTGGACTCAAAGATTATAGAAGAATGATTTGGGAAGATCAGCCAAAGAGAGTAAGAGCCTCGTATTTAAAATAGTCTTTGTACCTAGCAGTATCCTGAGTACGGCGGGACACGAGAAATCCCGTCGGAATCTGGGAGGACCATCTCCCAACCCTAAATACTCCCTAGTGACCGATAGTGAACCAGTACCGTGAGGGAAAGGTGAAAAGCACCCCGGGAGGGGAGTGAAATAGAACCTGAAACCGTGTGCCTACAACAAGTTCGAGCCCGTTAATGGGTGAGAGCGTGCCTTTTGTAGAATGAACCGGCGAGTTACGATATGATGCGAGGTTAAGTTGAAGAGACGGAGCCGTAGGGAAACCGAGTCTGAATAGGGCGCATTAGTATCATGTCGTAGACCCGAAACCATGTGACCTACCCATGAGCAGGTTGAAGGTGCGGTAAGACGCACTGGAGGACCGAACCAGGGCACGTTGAAAAGTGCTTGGATGACTTGTGGGTAGCGGAGAAATTCCAAACGAACTTGGAGATAGCTGGTTCTCTCCGAAATAGCTTTAGGGCTAGCGTCGACATTAGAGATTCTTGGAGGTAGAGCACTGTTTGGGTGAGGGGTCCATCCCGGATTACCAATCTCAGATAAACTCCGAATGCCAAAGAATTATGGTCGGCAGTCAGACTGCGAGTGCTAAGATCCGTAGTCGAAAGGGAAACAGCCCAGACCACCAGCTAAGGTCCCAAAATAATTGTTAAGTGGAAAAGGATGTGGGGTTGCACAGACAACTAGGATGTTAGCTTAGAAGCAGCTATTCATTCAAAGAGTGCGTAATAGCTCACTAGTCGAGTGACCCTGCGCCGAAAATGTACCGGGGCTAAAACAATTTACCGAAGCTGTGGATACCTTTATAGGTATGGTAGGAGAGCGTTCTATGTGTGGAGAAGGTGTACCGTGAGGAGCGCTGGAACGCATAGAAGTGAGAATGCCGGTATGAGTAGCGAAAGACAGGTGAGAATCCTGTCCACCGTAAGACTAAGGTTTCCAGGGGAAGGCTCGTCCGCCCTGGGTTAGTCGGGACCTAAGGAGAGACCGAAAGGTGTATCCGATGGACAACAGGTTGATATTCCTGTACTAGAGTATGTAGTGATGGAGGGACGCAGTAGGCTAACTAAAGCAGACGAATGGAAGTGTCTGTCTAAGCAGTGAGGTGTGATATGAGTCAAATGCTTATATCTATAACATTGAGCTGTAATGGGGAGCGAAGTTTAGTAGCGAAGTTAGTGACGTCACACTGCCAAGAAAAGCTTCTAGCGTTTAAACATACTCTACCCGTACCGCAAACCGACACAGGTAGTCGAGGCGAGTAGCCTCAGGTGAGCGAGAGAACTCTCGTTAAGGAACTCGGCAAAATGACCCCGTAACTTCGGGAGAAGGGGTGCTGACATATGTCAGCCGCAGTGAATAGGCCCAAGCAACTGTTTATCAAAAACACAGCTCTCTGCTAAATCGTAAGATGATGTATAGGGGGTGACGCCTGCCCGGTGCTGGAAGGTTAAGAGGAGTGCTTAGGAGTAATCCGAAGGTATGAATTGAAGCCCCAGTAAACGGCGGCCGTAACTATAACGGTCCTAAGGTAGCGAAATTCCTTGTCGGGTAAGTTCCGACCCGCACGAAAGGCGTAATGATTTGGGCACTGTCTCAACGAGAGACTCGGTGAAATTTTAGTACCTGTGAAGATGCAGGTTACCCGCGACAGGACGGAAAGACCCCATGGAGCTTTACTGCAGTTTGATATTGAGTGTCTGTACCACATGTACAGGATAGGTAGGAGTCTAAGAGATCGGGACGCCAGTTTCGAAGGAGACGTTGTTGGGATACTACCCTTGTGTTATGGCCACTCTAACCCGGATAGGTGATCCCTATCGGAGACAGTGTCTGACGGGCAGTTTGACTGGGGCGGTCGCCTCCTAAAAGGTAACGGAGGCGCCCAAAGGTTCCCTCAGAATGGTTGGAAATCATTCGCAGAGTGTAAAGGTATAAGGGAGCTTGACTGCGAGAGCAACAACTCGAGCAGGGACGAAAGTCGGGCTTAGTGATCCGGTGGTTCCGTATGGAAGGGCCATCGCTCAACGGATAAAAGCTACCCTGGGGATAACAGGCTTATCTCCCCCAAGAGTTCACATCGACGGGGAGGTTTGGCACCTCGATGTCGGCTCGTCGCATCCTGGGGCTGTAGTCGGTCCCAAGGGTTGGGCTGTTCGCCCATTAAAGCGGCACGCGAGCTGGGTTCAGAACGTCGTGAGACAGTTCGGTCCCTATCCGTCGCGGGCGTAGGAAATTTGAAAGGATCTGCTCCTAGTACGAGAGGACCAGAGTGGACTTACCGCTGGTGTACCAGTTGTCTTGCCAAAGGCATCGCTGGGTAGCTATGTAGGGAAGGGATAAACGCTGAAAGCATCTAAGTGTGAAACCCACCTCAAGATGAGATTTCCCATGATTATATATCAGTAAGAGCCCTGAGAGAAGATCAGGTAGATAGGTTAGAAGTGGAAGTGTGGCGACACATGTAGCGGACTAATACTAATAGCTCGAGGACTTATCCAAAGTAACTGAGGATACGAAGTGTGAGGTTTTCTTGAGATTTGATAGATATTCAATTTTGAGTAGGTATTACTCAGAGTTAAGTGACGATAGCCTAGGAGATACACCTGTACCCATGCCGAACACAGCAGTTAAGCCCTAGAACGCCGGAAGTAGTTGGGGGTTGCCCCCTGTGAGATATGGAAGTCGCTTAGCTTTTATCCGCCATAGCTCAGTTGGTAGTAGCGCATGACTGTTAATCATGATGTCGTAGGTTCGAGTCCTACTGGCGGAGTACTATTAGAAACGTTCAATCGAACGTTTTTTATTTTATAAATAAAGTAAACTTCTCAAAATTCAAAACTTAATTTTTTCATCTATAAATGCCTCTATATTTTATTTTTAGTCCGTTTAGCTTTAAATTCTACTTTTATAGGATTTGAAGCTTTTTTAGTTCTTATTTTTGTTAGACTAGTGTTAATAATAAGAAAGGGATTTTTTATATGCTTCAAAATTTTTATGATAGAGCATTTGTCTTTTTGAAATTAGTTGAACAAGAATATGCTTCTTTAGGTCAGAGTCGTGCTGAGTGGGAATCACTTCATCTTCGTTTTTTACTTTATTACTTGATAAGATTTAGAATTACAAGTGTTAAAGACTTTTATTTATATCATTTTCAGACGGCCTATCGCTTGTATTTAGATAAATTCTTGCTAGAAGGCACTACTCTAAACTAGTGAGTTTCATATATATCATTTATCACGAACAATAATCAGCATTGAATTTGTGAATTTAAGGATTTTATTTAAAATTTAAGGTTAGGATTTTTATAATTTACAGAAATTCCAAATCTTTTCTAGTGTTTCTTCTTGATAAAATAGTGTTTTTTTCTTATAATAAATTGTAAGATATAATTGCAGGTGAGACTCCTGCCATGTATATGAGAAAGGAAGAGCCACACGGCTCAGACAAAGTTTTACTATGACTTCAGTTGTTGTTGTTGGTACCCAGTGGGGTGATGAAGGTAAAGGGAAAATTACAGATTTTCTTTCAGCTAATGCAGAAGTGATTGCTCGTTATCAAGGTGGTGACAATGCTGGTCACACAATTGTGATTGATGGCAAGAAATTTAAGTTACACTTGATTCCATCAGGTATTTTCTTCCCCGAAAAGATTTCTGTTATTGGGAACGGGATGGTTGTAAACCCTAAATCTCTAGTAAAAGAATTGACCTATCTTCATGATGAAGGTGTGACAACAGATAATTTACGCATTTCGGATCGTGCGCATGTCATTTTGCCATATCATATTGAATTAGACCGTCTACAAGAAGAAGCTAAGGGCGACAATAAAATTGGGACAACTATCAAGGGTATTGGTCCAGCCTATATGGATAAAGCTGCTCGTGTTGGGATTCGTATTGCTGATCTTTTGGATAAGGATATTTTCCGTGAACGTTTGGAACGCAATCTTGCGGAAAAGAATCGTCTGTTTGAAAAATTGTATGACAGTACTCCTATTTCAATTGATGATGTTTTTGAAGAGTACTATGAGTACGGCCAACAAATCAAGCAGTATGTGACAGATACGTCTGTTATCTTAAATGATGCGCTTGATAATGGCAAACGTGTGCTTTTTGAAGGTGCGCAAGGTGTTATGTTGGATATTGACCAAGGTACGTATCCATTTGTTACGTCGTCAAACCCTGTCGCTGGTGGTGTGACAATTGGGTCTGGTGTTGGTCCAAGTAAGATTGACAAGGTTGTAGGTGTATGTAAAGCCTACACAAGTCGTGTAGGAGATGGACCTTTCCCAACTGAATTATTTGATGAAGTAGGGGATCGCATTCGTGAAGTAGGTCATGAATACGGTACAACAACTGGCCGTCCACGTCGTGTGGGTTGGTTTGACTCAGTTGTGATGCGTCACAGCCGCCGTGTATCTGGGATTACCAATCTTTCATTGAACTCTATCGATGTTTTGAGTGGTTTGGATACTGTGAAAATCTGTGTGGCCTATGATCTTGATGGTCAACGTATTGATTACTATCCTGCTAGTCTTGAGCAGTTGAAACGTTGCAAGCCAATCTACGAGGAATTGCCAGGTTGGTCAGAAGACATCACTGGAGTCCGTAATTTAGAAGACCTTCCTGAGAATGCACGTAACTATGTTCGTCGTGTAAGCGAGTTGGTTGGTGTTCGTATCTCAACTTTCTCAGTAGGTCCCGGTCGTGAACAAACTAATATTTTAGAAAGTGTTTGGTCATAGGAGATTTTTAAGATTAGTTTAAGACAGGTTGGGTATACTATAGACAGTTACAAGAAGACCTCCTAACTTGTTGTAGCAAAATCCTAAACTTTTCTTTTTCATAATAATCTCCCTATTAAGTCACCCCATTGGGTGGCTTTTTTTGTCTTGGGAATCATGATATAATAATAGAATCGACAAGTAGGAAAAGGAAAAATTGATGCATTATACAGTTGAAGAAAAAGAAAACTTCATGAGAGAGGCCTTGAAGGAGGCAGAAATTGCTCTAGAACACGATGAAATTCCAATTGGCTGTGTGATTGTCAAGGATGGAGAAATCATTGGTAGGGGGCATAATGCACGCGAAGAGTTGCAACGGGCGGTTATGCATGCAGAAATCATGGCCATAGAGAATGCGAACGCGAGTGAAGAAAGTTGGCGTCTGCTGGATTGTACCCTTTTTGTGACCATTGAGCCCTGTGTGATGTGTAGTGGGGCAATCGGGCTTGCCCGTATTCCAAAGGTAGTCTACGGGGCTAAGAATCAGAAATTTGGTGCAGCTGGAAGCTTGTACGATATTTTGACAGATGAGCGTCTCAATCATCGTGTAGAGGTTGAAACGGGAGTTTTGGAGAGTGAGTGTGCAGCAATTATGCAGGATTTTTTCCGAAATCGACGGAAAAAATAATTTCTCTTTAAAAACAGAGGGGAATGTGGTATAATAAACAGTGGAGCAACAGTTCTGCGTGAAGCGGGTCAGGGGAGGAATCCAGCAGCCCTAAGCGAGTGTGAATTGTGTGCTCTTTTTTCGTGCTTTTTTCGAATAAATAAGATAAAATAGCCTAGAATAAATGATAATAGAAAAGAGAAAAATATGAAAATTCGTGGTTTTGAATTGGTTTCGAGTTTTACAGATGAAAATTTGTTGCCTAAGCGTGAGACAGCTCATGCAGCTGGCTATGATTTAAAGGTTGCCGAACGAACAGTGATTGCTCCAGGGGAGATTGTCCTCGTTCCAACTGGGGTCAAGGCTTATATGCAACCGACAGAAGTGCTCTATCTCTATGACCGTTCTTCAAATCCTCGTAAAAAGGGCTTGGTCTTGATTAACTCTGTGGGTGTCATTGACGGAGACTATTATGGCAATCCAGGGAATGAAGGACATATCTTTGCTCAGATGAAAAATATTACTCACCAGGAAGTTGTTCTTGAAGTTGGCGAACGTGTAGTTCAGGCTGTCTTTGCGCCTTTCTTAATTGCAGATGGAGATGAGGCGGATGGTGTTCGAACAGGTGGATTTGGATCGACAGGGAAATAGAGGGATAAAATGGCAGACTATTTATTAGTTGTAGACATGCAGTCAGATTATGTTGCTGTAGGAAAAGTATATCATGAAGAACTGACTGCAGCTGTAAATGACAAAATTGCTACTTATCCCAGCGACCGAGTTATCTATATTCTCAATCGTTTTTTCTGGGAGAGAAAAGATAGAAAGAAGAAATTTGCGACCAACTTGTTAGTTGTATCTTCTCGTATCTTTGAGAAGTGTCGAGCTTCTTGCTTTACTAATCCAGATTTAAAAGATTTTTTAGAGGGAAATGGTGCTAAGAGCTTAGAGTTTATAGGGGTAGATGGCAATTTCTGTGTCAAGGCTTCCGTCTTGGCAGCTGTCAAGGAGAATTATCAGGTTTCTGTCGATTTGTCTGCTGTCGGAGTTGCCAACCAGAATAAATTTCAAAATACATTGTATAAGTGGCATTCTTTCGGAGTAACCGTAAAAGGAGAATTATTATAGCTAAGAAAAAAGCGACATTTGTATGTCAAAATTGTGGGTATAATTCACCTAAGTATCTAGGGCGCTGTCCCAACTGTGGATCTTGGTCTTCTTTTGTAGAAGAGGTAGAGATTGCAGAGGTCAAGAATGCGCGTGTGTCCTTGGCAGGTGATAAAACCAAGCCTATGAAACTGGCTGAGGTAACTTCAATCAATGTCAATCGAACCAAGACGGAGATGGAGGAATTCAACCGTGTCCTTGGAGGCGGAGTGGTTCCAGGAAGTCTCGTCCTAATTGGGGGAGATCCTGGAATCGGAAAATCAACTCTTCTCCTACAAGTTTCAACCCAGTTATCTCAAGTGGGTACGGTTCTATACGTCAGTGGGGAGGAGTCTGCCCAACAGATTAAGCTACGGGCAGAGCGCTTGGGGGATATTGATAGCGAGTTTTATCTCTATGCAGAGACCAATATGCAGAGTGTTCGTGCAGAGGTGGAGCGCATCCAACCAGACTTTCTTATTATCGACTCTATCCAGACTATTATGTCTCCTGAGATTTCAGGGGTACAGGGGTCTGTTTCTCAGGTGCGTGAGGTGACAGCTGAGCTCATGCAGTTGGCTAAGACCAATAACATCGCTATCTTTATCGTAGGGCATGTGACAAAGGAAGGTACTCTGGCCGGCCCGCGTATGTTGGAGCATATGGTAGATACAGTGCTTTACTTTGAAGGGGAACGCCACCATACCTTCCGCATCTTGAGAGCAGTCAAAAACCGCTTTGGTTCCACTAATGAGATTGGCATCTTTGAGATGCAGTCAGGTGGGTTGGTTGAGGTGCTCAATCCGAGTCAAGTTTTCCTAGAAGAGCGTTTGGACGGGGCGACTGGTTCATCCATCGTGGTAACTATGGAAGGGACACGTCCAATTCTTGCTGAAGTGCAAGCCTTGGTGACACCGACTATGTTTGGGAATGCCAAGCGCACGACGACAGGGCTTGATTTCAATCGTGCTAGTTTGATTATGGCTGTTTTGGAAAAACGTGCAGGGCTTCTCTTGCAAAATCAGGATGCCTATCTCAAATCTGCTGGTGGTGTCAAATTGGATGAACCTGCCATTGATTTAGCAGTTGCGGTTGCTATTGCTTCGAGCTATAAAGACAAGCCAACCAATCCTCAGGAATGTTTTGTGGGTGAACTGGGCTTGACCGGAGAAATTCGACGCGTGAATCGTATCGAACAACGTATCAATGAAGCGGCAAAATTGGGCTTTACCAAGATTTATGTACCCAAGAATTCCTTGACAGGAATCACTCCACCCAAGGAAATTGAGGTCATTGGTGTGACGACTATTCAGGAAGTTTTGAAAAAGGTCTTTGCATAATCCGTGACAAATCCTCTTAAAAATGATAAGATAGGAGAAATATTTGATTATCAAATTTTTAAGGGGGAAAACGTGTCGTATTTTGAACAGTTTATGAAAGCCAATCAGGCTTATGTTGCCCTACATGGGCAGTTAAATTTGCCACTTAAACCCAAAACCAGAGTAGCGATCGTGACCTGCATGGACTCGCGTCTACACGTTGCCCATGCTCTTGGTTTGGCCCTTGGGGATGCTCATATCTTGCGGAATGCGGGTGGTCGAGTAACTGAGGACATGATTCGTTCTCTGGTGATCTCTCAGCAACAAATGGGCACACGTGAAATTGTGGTGCTTCACCATACAGACTGTGGAGCTCAGACCTTTCAAAATGAGGCTTTTCAAGAGCATTTGAAGCACGAACTCGGGGTTGATGTGTTTGATCAAGATTTTTTACCATTCCAGGATGTTGAAGAGAGTGTGAGAGAGGATATGCAATTGCTTCGAGAATCTCCACTGATTCCTGATGATGTGGTTATTTCAGGTGCTGTCTATGATGTGGATACAGGGAGTATGAGAGAAGTATACTAACTTTATCTCGCAGAATTTCTAATCCTAGCATAAGATTGCTACTTCAAATGTAGCAATTTTAATTTTAATGTAGCTAATATAAAGTAGCAAAAAAACAAGGGTATAAATGTTTGCTCTTGTTTTATTTTTGATTGAAAAATAAAGGGAAAAGCGCTACAATGGTAGATGGAAAATGTTGTGAAAAACAAGTGATACATAAATACCGGAGGAAATCATGTCTTTTTCTGATTTAAAGCTGTTTGCCCTTTCTTCTAATAGAGAATTGGCAGAGCGTGTGGCACAAGAGATTGGGATAGAGTTGGGGAAATCGACTGTTCGCCAATTTTCAGATGGAGAGATTCAGGTCAACATCGAAGAATCAATCCGTGGAAAACACGTCTTTATCTTACAATCAACGAGCTCACCTGTAAATGACAATCTGCTCGAAATTTTGATCATGGTAGATGCCTTGAAGCGGGCTAGTGCAGAATCTGTCAACGTTGTCATGCCTTACTATGGTTACGCACGTCAGGATAGAAAAGCGAGAGCGCGTGAGCCAATCACTGCAAAACTTGTGGCAAATATGCTAGAAGTGGCTGGTGTGGATCGTTTGTTGACGATTGATTTGCACGCTGCACAGATTCAGGGATTCTTTGATATTCCCGTAGATCACTTGATGGGTGCTCCATTGATTGCGGACTATTTTGAACGCCGTGGCATGGTTGGCTCTGACTATGTGGTTGTCAGCCCAGACCATGGTGGGGTGACTCGTGCTCGTAAATTGGCGGAGTTTTTGAAAACTCCGATTGCGATTATTGATAAACGCCGTAGTGTAGACAAGATGAATACCAGTGAAGTGATGAACATCATTGGTAAGGTAGAAGGTAAGACTTGTATCTTGATTGACGATATGATCGATACAGCTGGAACTATTTGTCATGCAGCGGACGCTCTTGCTGAAGCAGGTGCTGTTGAAGTTTACGCAAGCTGTACGCACCCAGTTCTTTCTGGGCCAGCTATGGACAATATCCAAAAATCAGCTATTAAGAAATTGGTTGTTTTGGATACTATCTACCTACCAGAAGAGCGTTTGATTGATAAGATTGAACAAATTTCGATTGCTCATCTTCTGGGAGATGCTATTATTCGTATCCAAGAAAAACGTCCTCTTTCTCCCCTGTTTTGTATTGAGAAAAAGATTTAAAACTTACAACTGAAAATATGTGAGTTATAATGGTAGAGAATCTAATAATAATGAAAACTTTATTTTATAATATATTTTAAGAGATTCTAAACAGAGATTTAATAAATGCATAGATCTAAAGAAGTTCCGGGATATATTGTTCGTTTTTTGCGTATAATCTATTAGTTGACATAGATTAAAAACGCTTTCTTATTTTATGTAACGAAATTCTTACTTGCTTTATTAGATTTTTTTAAAAAAAATTAAAAAAATACTTGACAATCACAATATATATGATATACTTTAGGTAATAAGGCAAGACCTTATAAATTAAATAAGAAATTAAAGAGGAGATAAAACAATGAAAAAAGTTTTATTGTCATCAGTAGTAGCTCTTGCAGTATTTTCTGCAGCAGCCCCAGCGTTTGCAGATATCAATGGTGGAGCTAACACTCCTGGAGCATATGATTCACGTGAAGCATATGAAAACCAATCTGAATTTGTAAGTGCTCGTACAGTTGAAGAGTACCTTAACAATCATGCAGCAGAAATCAAAGCTCAAGCAGCAGCTGATCCAGCAGTTGTAGCAGCTAAAAAAGAATTTGATGCTGTCGAAGGCGGATCACACCTTTATGGTGAAAAGAAAGCAGCTTATGAGGCAGCTTACAATACTGCATTCTTGAATGTACGTAATGAGTACGTACAAAAATTCCAAGAAGTTCAAAATTCAGCGAAGAAAGCTGAAGGTAATTACTACATCTTGAACGAAACTCCAGAACAAAAGAATGCTCGTTACGAGAAAGAACATGGTAAAGCAGCAGCTGATCAAGCAGCACCTGGTCAAGCAGCACCTGGTCAAGCAGCAGCTGATAAGCCATCAGCTAAACCTGAAGAAGGTAAACCAGGTGTAGCTGATCAAGCTAAAAAATCTGCTGAAGCAGCTAAAAAAGCTGGTGTAGATGCAAAAGCTGGTCAAAAAGCTCTTCCAAAAACACACGCTGCTAAATAATTCATTTATTTGGTGAAGTATCCTATCACTGAAACTTTGTTTCAGTGATTTTTTTGATAATAGTAGAATAGTTGAAGGGGAAAAAATGAGTAAACGTTCTAAAAAAACCAAAGCATCCATTTGGAAAATTATTCTCTCCGTGCTTACAGTAGCGCTTGTTGCAATAGGTGGCTATTTTGTATTTAATAGTTATACAACTCCAAAGGGAACAACTAACGAACCAGAAGTTACTCAGGAAGCATCGAAACCGGCCTATGTTGTTAGTGCAGAAGAAAAAGAATATCTTTCAAATAGATTTAAGGGCTTAACTGCAACTAATTCTGAAACAATTGCTTATGTTTATGCTCCTGGTACACAGTTAGACGAGCCTGTTGTTCAAACAAAGGACAATGAGACTTATCTAAATAAGACCTTTGAAGGTGAACAGGTGCCTTATTTAGGTGCGGTTTTCATGGATGCTGATAATAAGAAAGATTTTAGTGATCATTTAACTTGGCTATTTGGTCATGCTAGAGGTAGTAAGGTTGGTGATCATCGTATGTTTAACGATGTGAACTACTATAGTCGTCAAGAATATTTTAATGAGCACCCCTATGTTGTTATAGAAACACCCGATAGAAAGTATTACTACGAAGCTGTTGCGATGATTATTGTACCAGAAGAAACAGCCTTCTATCGTACCAGTTTTGAAGATGATAAAGATTTTGAAAAGCAGTTAACTACAATTTATGATACAGCAGAGGTTAAGAAACCAAATGTAAAAGTATCTGCTACAGATAAGTATCTTGTCCTCTCAACTTGTCGTGAAGAGGATGATACTATTCGTGCCAATCTTTACCTTCGCCAAATTCCTGATTCAGAGATCAATGAGTTTGTGAAGCAACATGGTGATCAACTTGCATATAAAGCAACAAGATAAACTAAAATAAAAAGAAATAATTTTTTAACTTCTTAAATCCTTTAAACAGATTTAAGAAGTTTTTTATATGATGAATTGTAAAATATAGTCAATATTAGTAAAATATGCTATACTGATGAAAAAGGAGGATTTCTATGAGCCAAGAATTTATCAATCCAAGTGATGGTGTGGTCCGTCAATATCTTGCAACCAGTAAAACGTTAGCGGTAGTAGGCTTGTCCGATCGTGAAGAAACAACTAGCAATCGAGTGACTAAGGAAATGCAGGCTCGAGGCTACAAAATCATTCCAGTCAATCCCAAAGCTGCAGGTGGTGAAATCTTGGGAGAAAAGGCCTATGCAAGCCTAGCTGAGATTCCTTTTCCTGTGGATATTGTCAATGTTTACCGACGTAGCGAGTTTTTACCAGATGTGGCGCGTGATTTTCTCAAGGCTGATGCCAGGATTTTTTGGGCACAACTAGGGCTAGAAAATCTAGAAGCGGAAGAAATCCTGCGTGCTGGGGGATGCGATGACATTGTGATGAATCGCTGTATCAAGAGAGAACATACTCGCTTAATTCTTGAGCAATAAAAAGGTAGCCATGGGCTACCTTTTTTGTGTTATAAAGTACCAATCAATGCTTGCATGCCAAGACTGGTGAGGATGATGGCAATCCAGCAAAGGGCTCCGAGGACGATAGATTTACCACTGGATCTAACCATGGCAATCAGATTGGTTTTGAGACCGATGGCACTCATGGCCATGATGATAAAGAATTTAGAGAGTTGTTTGAGAGGGGTAAAGAAGCTACTGGGCACACCGAAAGAGGTAAGGAGAGTCGTTAAGAGGGAGGCCAGGATAAAATAAAGGATAAAAAGTGGGAAAACTTTTTTCAGTTGTACGCCTTGTTTATTTTCTTGCTGGCGACTTTGCCAGTAGGAGAGAAAGAGAGTGATGGGAATGATCGCTAAGGTGCGCGTGAGTTTAACAATGGTTGCGGACTCAAGGGTATTGGTTTGGTAAAGACTGTCCCAGGCGCTAGCTGTGGCCGTTACAGAAGAAGTATCGTTGACCGCAGTACCCGCAAAGAGGGCAAAACCTTCATTGGATAGGTGAAGCCATGTTCCTAGCGTTGGAAAGATAAGTGCTGCTAAGACATTGAAGAAAAAGATAACGGAGATGGCTTGGGCAACTTCTTTTTCCTTGGCATGGATAACGGGCGCTGTCGCAGCAATGGCAGAGCCACCACAGATAGAAGACCCCACTCCAATCAAGGTAGCCAGTTTTGTGTCTAGCGCAAAGAAACGCTGGAAGAGGTAGGCAACAATCAAGGAAATCGAAATGGTGGAAAGGATGACGGGGAGTGAAGATTGTCCAACTGCGAAGACTTGCGAGATATTGAGACCAAAACCGAGTAAGATAACGGCATACTGGAGCAATTTCTTTGAACTAAAGGTCAAACCTGCATCTAGTTGTTTGTAGGGTGAGAGCCAGGGGTGGAGGAGCATTCCAGCAAAAATTGCAAAGACAGGTGCACCCACGACGGGGAAAAATCCTCCCAGGAACCAAGATACGATAGAAATGAGAAGGCAGGCCAAGATTCCTGCTCCATTTTTTGATAAAAATGACATATAAACCTCCGAAAATAAGCACTTATTATTATAGTCCTGTCGAGAAGAAAAGTAAAACAGAAAGTGAAAAATGCGGGGTTCAGATGGATTTTGCGGTCAGGGAGCTTTTGTAGTATAATAGTACTATGTTCTGTAAGCAAGGGGGATATCTATGGACTTAACTAAGCGCTTTAATAAACAATTAGATAAGATTCAAGTTTCGTTGATTCGTCAGTTTGACCAGGCTATTTCGGAGATTCCTGGGGTCTTGCGTTTGACCTTGGGAGAACCTGATTTTACAACGCCAGATCATGTTAAGGAAGCGGCTAAGCGAGCCATCGACCAGAACCAATCCTACTATACAGGGATGAGTGGTCTGTTAACATTACGTCAGGCAGCCAGTGATTTTGTAAAAGAAAAATACCAGCTAGATTACAATCCTGAAAATGAAATCTTGGTTACAATTGGGGCGACAGAGGCTTTATCTGCTACTTTGACAGCTATTTTGGAAGAAGGAGATAAGGTGCTCTTGCCAGCTCCTGCCTATCCAGGTTATGAGCCAATTGTCAATCTAGTTGGGGCAGAGGTTGTCGAGATTGATACAATTGAAAATGGTTTTGTCTTGACTCCTGAGATGTTGGAAAAGGCCATTTTGGAGCAAGGCGACAAGCTCAAGGCGGTCATTCTCAACTATCCAGCCAATCCGACAGGAATTACCTATAGTCGGGAGCAGTTGGAAGCCTTGGCGGACGTTTTACGCAAGTATGAGATTTTCGTTGTCTGTGATGAGGTTTACTCAGAATTAACCTATACAGGCGAAGCCCATGTATCTTTGGGAACTATGCTGAGAGACCAGGCTATTATTATCAATGGTTTATCTAAGTCTCATGCTATGACAGGTTGGCGTTTAGGCTTTATCTTTGCTCCTGCAGCCTTTACAGCTCAGTTAATCAAGAGTCACCAGTACTTGGTTACTGCCGCAAATACTATGGCGCAACATGCTGCGGTAGAAGCTTTGACGGCGGGTAAAAACGATGCGGAGCCTATGAAGAAGGAATACATCCAGCGTCGTGATTATATTATCGAGAAAATGACTGCTCTTGGTTTTGAGATTATTAAACCAGACGGTGCCTTCTATATCTTTGCTAAGATTCCTGCTGGCTACAATCAAGATTCCTTTACTTTTCTGAAGGATTTTGCTCAGAAGAAGGCTGTTGCCTTTATCCCTGGTGCCGCCTTTGGACGCTACGGAGAAGGCCATGTTCGCCTATCTTATGCAGCTAGCATGGAGACTATCAAAGAAGCCATGAAACGACTTGAGGAGTACATGAGAGAAGCATGATTCAGTCTATCACGAGTCAAGGCTTGGTGCTCTACAATCGTAATTTTCGTGAGGATGACAAGTTAGTCAAGATTTTTACCGAGCAGGCTGGCAAGCGCATGTTTTTCGTCAAACACGCTGGTCAGTCCAAACTAGCTCCGGTTATTCAGCCCTTGGTGTTGGCGCGATTTCTCTTACGAATCAATGATGATGGGCTCAGCTATATCGAGGACTACCATGAGGTGATGACCTTTCCTAAGATTAATAGTGATCTCTTTGTCATGGCTTATGCGACCTATGTTGCTGCTCTTGCAGATGCTAGTTTGCAGGATAACCAGCAGGATGCTCCCTTGTTTACTTTTTTGCAAAAGACTTTGGAGTTGATGGAAGAGGGTTTGGATTATCAGGTTTTGACCAATATTTTTGAAATTCAAATCTTGACCCGATTTGGAATTAGTCTCAATTTTAATGAGTGTGTCTTTTGCCATCGGATCGGTCAGGCTTTTGACTTTTCTTTCAAATATGGAGCCTGCCTCTGCCCAGAGCATTATCATGAAGATGAGAGACGTTGCCATCTCAATCCCAATATCCCTTATCTACTCAATCAATTTCAAGCCATTGATTTTGAGACCTTAGAGACCATTTCGCTCAAGCCCGAAATCAAGCAAGACTTGCGCAAGTTTATAGACCAAATCTACGAAGAGTATGTTGGAATTCACCTAAAATCAAAGAAATTTATTGATTCCCTAGCAGACTGGGGACAATTACTAAAAGAGGAAGACAAATGAAAAAAATCGCAGTAGATGCTATGGGGGGCGATTATGCACCTCAAGCTATCGTTGAGGGTGTCAATCAAGCCCTGGCTAACTTTTCAGATATTGAGGTTCAACTCTATGGAGACGAAAGCAAAATCAAGCAATATCTAACAGGGACAGAACGTGTCAGCATTATCCATACGGATGAGAAGATTGATTTTGATGATGAACCTACAAAAGCTATTCGTAAGAAGAAAAATGCCAGTATGGTATTAGCGGCTAAGGCAGTCAAAGAAGGAGAGGCAGACGCTGTCCTCTCAGCTGGGAATACAGGTGCCTTGTTGGCTGCAGGATTCTTCATTGTGGGTCGTATCAAAAATATCGATCGTCCAGGACTCATGTCTACCTTGCCGACCATTGATGGCAAAGGGTTTGATATGCTAGATCTCGGTGCCAATGCGGAAAATACAGCCCATCATCTGCACCAATACGCTGTTTTGGGTTCCTTCTATGCGAAAAATGTTCGTGGGATTTTGAAACCACGTGTTGGTTTGCTCAATAATGGAACAGAGAGTAGCAAGGGTGATCCCCTTCGTAAGGAAACCTACGCCTTGCTAGCAGCTGATGAAAGCTTGAATTTTGTCGGAAACGTGGAAGCGCGTGATTTGATGAATGGCGTTGCGGATGTTGTTGTGGCAGATGGTTTCACGGGAAACGCTGTGCTCAAATCTATTGAAGGGACAGCCATGGGTATCATGGGCTTGCTTAAGACAGCTATCACAGGTGGTGGTCTTCGAGCGAAACTAGGTGCTCTTCTTCTCAAGGATAGCCTTAAAGGTTTGAAAAAGCAACTCAACTATTCAGATGTTGGTGGAGCGGTCTTGTTTGGTGTTAAGGCACCGGTTGTCAAGACTCATGGCTCAAGTGATGCCAAGGCTGTGTATAGTACGATTCGCCAGATTCGTACCATGCTAGAAACAGACGTAGTTGCCCAGACTGCGCGTGAATTTTCAGGAGAATAAAAAAGATGACAGAAAAAGAAATTTTTGACCGTATTGTAACCATTATCCAAGAAAGACAGGGAGAGGATTTTGTCGTAACAGAGGCCTTGAGTTTGAAAGATGACCTAGATGCAGACTCAGTGGACTTGATGGAGTTTGTCTTGACACTAGAAGATGAATTTGGGATTGAAATCAGTGATGAGGAAATTGACCAACTGCAAAGTGTAGGAGATGTGGTAGAAGTTGTCAAAAGTAAAGAATAGCAAAAAGCAGCATGCAAGTCATGTTGTTTTTTATTTGCAGAAAAAAGAGAAAATTTTGGTAGAAATTGCGAATAAAGAGATGAGAAAGATAAAAGGAGGAATGTTTATGTATGTGACCGGTCTTTATCCGTGGTTCATTAAGTGGTTTTTAAAATAAAAATGAATGAATTGTTCGTTTTTGAATTGTTTTTCGAATAGATAGGTAAGGAAAAAGGGAAGGAGATTACGCGATGTATTTACCAATCTTATTGCCATGGTTTATCAAATGGTATTTGAAATAAATGAAATTTACCTGCTCATTTTCAATCATTTTTCGAATAGATAAGTGAGAAGAAAAGGAAGGGGAGAAATGATTTCAGTTATTTTTCCAATCTGGATTTAAAAATGGTTTAAGATCTAGAAGTCGTAAACTAAAAAATAGAAATAAAGGAGAAAAAAGATGACAAACTTTGACAAAATGGAACAGAACTTTGTAGCTCTTACAGAAGAAGAGTTGATGGATGTGGATGGGGGGATTGCTTGGGAGGTAGTCTCTGTGGGTATTGCGATTGGCTGGGGGATTTATCAAGTTGGTGAAGCTGCTGGTAAAACATTCTACTACATTACTCATCCATAGTTTTTGATAAATATGAGCAAGAAAACATTTTGGATTATACTACTCGTTATTACAATTGTGGTGACTGCCGTTGGTTTAGGATTGTCTGCATATAATTATTACGTTTTTGATAGACCTTTTTTCAACAGTACTACTAAAGGCCTGTTGTCTGCATTTGTTATGAGTGTATTGATGATTATTATCGGTGTATTAAAAGAAAACTAATTTTTATTATTAAAATGGAGGACAAATATGTCAAATTTACAAACTATTGAACAAAATTATACTACGTTAAGTGATATTGAATTGCAAGAAGTTGATGGTGGGGGAGTGTTACTTGTGGTTGGTGGTGGTATTTTGGCTATCGGACTGTTAGCTTGGGGGGCATATAATGGTTATCAGTCGGCAGCACGAGGTGGATAAAAAATAGTAGATTGTTTTTTAGTAAATAGGAGTCTGCTATGAAACAATTCTTATTAGGATTTGCTGAGGGGTATTTTGTCGTATCGATCATTCTTTATATCGCAACGTATTTGATTATGAAAAATCCGATCAATACCTTGTTTTATCCAGAAACCTATCCAATTCTGCTTGGTCTGTTTTATGTAGGATACAAGTACAAAACAAAAGAAAGTACGATTGGGAATTGATGGACCATCAGATTGGAGTTTGAGATGAAAGTCGTTCAATTACTACAAAAAGCTTGGCTAGAGTTTATTGTATTGTCTAGCTCAATGGCTTATCTAATGATTAGAATCGTGGCTAATATAAACAAAATAAATCTACCTACGTGGTTTGAATGTTTTGACATACCTAGAATTTCATCATCCTTGATGACATTTATCTCGCTTTATAGAAATATCATTTCAGAATAGTTTATTTCTAGGCATTCATTTTTTAACGGTTACTTTAAACAGGCAGAACTTTTGTTCTGCCTTTTTACATTTAAATGATAGTTTATGTTTTTTAAGGTGCGTTTTAGGTACAAAAATGGTTTATTTAGGAATATTTTCCTGTTTTTATCCTTATTTGGTTAAAATAATCTTACAAATTTTTAAAGAGATTAATAGAAAAAGGAGATGGATATGAAATTTGGGAAAAGGCACTATCGTCCCCAGGTGGATCAGATGGATTGTGGCGTGGCTTCCTTGGCCATGGTATTTGGCTACTATGGTAGTTATTACTCCTTAGCTCACTTGCGAGAGTTAGCCAAGACGACCATGGATGGGACAACTGCATTGGGTCTTGTAAAGGTAGCAGAGGAGATTGGTTTTGAAACACGGGCTATCAAGGCGGATATGACACTCTTTGATTTGTCCGATTTGACCTTTCCTTTTGTGGCCCATGTGCTCAAGGAAGGGAAGTTGCTCCACTACTATGTGGTGATAGGTCAGGATAAAAAGCACATTCATATCGCTGATCCAGATCCTAGTGTTAAGCTGACCAAGATTTCCCGTGAGCGATTTGAGCAAGAATGGACAGGGGTTAGTATTTTTATGGCACCATCACCGGACTATAAACCTCATAAGGAGAAAAAACAGGGACTCCTATCCTTCTTGCCGATCTTACTCAAACAGCGTGGCTTGATTACCAATATCGTCCTAGCGACACTCTTGGTAACCTTGATCAATATTGTGGGTTCCTACTACCTTCAGTCCATCATTGATAGTTACGTGCCAGACCAGATGCGCTCGACCTTGGGCATTATCTCAATAGGACTAGTCATCGTCTATATCCTCCAGCAGATTTTGTCTTATGCGCAAGAATACCTCTTACTTGTTCTGGGGCAACGGTTGTCCATCGATGTGATTTTGTCCTATATCAAGCATGTTTTTCATCTGCCGATGTCCTTTTTCGCGACACGCAGGACAGGAGAGATCGTATCTCGCTTTACGGACGCCAATAGCATCATCGATGCGCTAGCGTCGACCATTCTGTCTATCTTTTTGGATGTGTCGACGATTTTGATTATCTCACTTGTTTTATTTTCACAAAATACCAATCTCTTTTTCATGACTTTATTGGCACTTCCCATCTATACCGTGATCATCTTTGCCTTTATGAAGCCTTTTGAAAAGATGAATCGGGATACCATGGAAGCCAATGCGGTTCTGTCTTCCTCTATCATTGAGGACATCAATGGTATTGAGACGATTAAGTCCTTGACCAGTGAAAGCTCACGCTATCAAAAGATTGATAAGGAATTTGTAGCTTATCTGAAAAAATCCTTTACCTATAGTCGGGCAGAAAGTCAGCAAAAGGCTCTGAAAAAAGTTGCTCAGCTCCTGCTCAATGTTGCCGTTCTCTGGCTGGGAGCTATTCTGGTCATGGATGGGAAAATGAGTTTGGGCCAGCTGATTACCTATAACACCCTGCTTGTTTACTTTACCAATCCTTTGGAAAATATCATTAACCTACAAACCAAACTTCAGACAGCGCAGGTTGCCAATAATCGCTTAAATGAGGTTTATCTAGTAGCTTCGGAGTTTGAGGAGAAGAAAACGGTAGAAGATTTGAGCATGATGAAGGGAGAGATGACCTTCAAGCAGGTTCACTATAAGTATGGCTATGGTCGTGATGTCTTGTCGGATATCAATTTGACCATTCCGCAAGGGTCTAAGGTAGCTTTTGTGGGGATTTCAGGGTCAGGTAAGACGACCTTAGCCAAGATGATGGTTAATTTCTATGACCCTAGTCAGGGAGAGATTAGCCTGGGTGGTGTCAATCTCAATCAGATTGATAAAAAATCCTTGCGTCAGTATATCAACTACCTACCTCAACAGCCCTATGTCTTTAATGGGACGATTTTGGAGAATCTGCTCCTTGGAGCCAAGGAAGGGACGACTCAGGAAGATATCTTACGAGCGGTTGAATTGGCTGAGATTCGAGAAGATATCGAGCGGATGCCGCTGAATTATCAGACAGAATTGACTTCGGATGGGGCAGGTATTTCTGGGGGGCAACGGCAGAGAATTGCTTTGGCGCGTGCTCTTTTAACGGATGCGCCTGTTCTGATATTGGACGAGGCGACCAGCAGTCTGGATATCTTGACAGAGAAGCGGATCGTGGATAATCTCATGGCTTTAGACAAGACCTTGATTTTCATTGCTCACCGCTTGACCATTGCTGAGCGGACAGAGAGGGTTGTTGTCTTGGATCAGGGCAAGATTGTCGAAGAAGGCAACCATGCAGACTTGCTTGCCCGAGGTGAATTTTACGCCCATTTGGTCAATAGCTAGAAAGAGGAGAAGATGAAACCAGAATTTTTAGAAAGCGCAGAGTTTTACCATCGTCGTTACCATAATTTTTCCAGTCGCGTGATTGTACCCATGTCGCTTTTGCTCGTGTTTCTGTTTGGATTTGCAGTCTTTGCAGAGAAGGAGATCAGTTTGTCTACTAGAGCTACTATCGAACCTAGTCGAATCATTTCCAACATCCAGTCGACTAGCAATCAACGTATTGTGGCCAATTATCTAGAAGAGAACAAACTTGTCAAGCAGGGTGATCTACTCGTTCAGTACCAGCAAGGGGCGGAAGCTGTCCAAGCGGAGGCCTATGCTAGTCAGTTGGACATGCTCAAGGATCAAAAAAAGCAGTTGGAGTATTTGCAGAAGAGCCTGCAAGAAGGGGGGAACCACTTTCCAGAGGAGGATAAGTTTGGATATCAGGAGATGTTTCGAGACTATCTCAGCCAAGCTAGTAGTCTTAGGAGCAATGTTTCGCAGCAAAATGCCAACATCTCCTCGCAGAATGCGGCAGCTAGTCAAACCCAAGCCGAAATCGGCAACCTCATTAGTCAAACAGAGGCTAAAATTCGCGATTACCAGACAGCTAAGTCGGCGATTGAAACAGGAGATCAACTGGATAGTCAAAATGTAGCCTACTCATTTTATCAGACCTATAAAAATCAAGGTGCAGAAGATCCACGAGCTAAATCGCAAGTTATTGCTCAGGTGGATGTACAAATCGCCCAGCTAGAGTCTGGTTTAGCTACTTATCGTGTGCAGTATGCGGGTTCTGGAGCTCAACAAGCCTACGCAAGTGGACTGGATAGTCAGCTTGAATCCCTCAAGTCTCAGCACCTAGTCAAAGTCGGTCAAGAATTAACCCTTTTGGATCAGAAAATTTTGGAGGCAGAGTCGGGTAAGAAAGTCCAAGGAGGTCTGCTGGACAAGGGGAAAATTATAGCAAGCGAGGACGGTGTGCTTCACCTTAATCCTGAAACCAGTGATTCTACCATGGTTGCAGAAGGCACCTTGCTCGCTCAACTCTACCCAGCCTTGGAACGAGAAGGTAAAACTAAACTCACAGCTTATCTCAGTTCAAAAGATGTTGCAAGGCTCAAGGTCGGTGATTCTGTTCGTTTCACTACAAGCAAAGATGCCAACAAAGAGCTCGTTCTTGTTTCTGCCATTACGAATATTGATGCGACAGCTACCAAGACTGAAAAGGGAAATTTCTTTAAAATAGAGGCGGAGACCAGTCTGACTCCTGAGCAGGCAGAACAACTTCGCTATGGGGTGGAAGGTCGCCTGCAGATGATTACAGGCAGGAAAAGTTATCTACGTTATTATTTGGATCAATTTTTGAACCAAGAGTAATGTTCGTGTTTTTAGAGTTAAATGATTTTAAAACTGTAAGAGAAGCTTATCTTGCAGTTTTTCTTTATGCTTAAAATAGGAAAACGTTATTTATTCGTAAAAATCTTGAATTTTTCATACTTTTGTGGTAGAATGTGCTCAAGTAAAACGAAAGGCGAACTTTAAAATGTCAAAACAACTAATCTATTCGGGAAAAGCTAAAGACATCTATACAACAGAGGATGAAAATCTCATTATTTCAACTTACAAGGACCAGGCGACTGCCTTCAACGGTATCAAGAAGGAGCAGATTGCGGGCAAGGGAGTCTTGAATAATCAGATTTCATCTTTTATTTTTGAGAAATTAAATGCGGCTGGTGTGGCGACTCACTTTGTGGAGAAAATTTCGGACACGGAACAACTCAATAAAAAGGTGGAGATTATTCCTTTGGAAGTTGTGCTCCGCAACTACACGGCTGGTTCCTTTTCAAAACGTTTTGGCGTAGAAGAAGGTATCGCATTTGAGACTCCAATTGTCGAATTTTACTATAAAAATGATGATTTGGATGATCCCTTTATCAATGACGAGCATGTGAAATTCCTTAAAATTGCGGATGACCAGCAGATTGTTTACTTGAAGGAAGAAACCCGTCGTATCAATGAGCTCTTGAAGGCTTGGTTTGCTGAGATTGGCCTCAAATTGATTGACTTTAAGCTAGAGTTTGGTTTTGACAAGGATGGCAAGATTATCTTGGCAGACGAATTTTCGCCAGATAACTGCCGTTTATGGGATGCGGATGGTAACCACATGGACAAGGATGTTTTCCGTAGAGGTCTAGGTGAACTAACAGACGTTTACGAAGTTGTTTGGGAAAAATTGCAAGAGCTGAAATAAAGGAATAAGAATTGATGGATAAACGTATTTTTGTTGAAAAAAAGGCTGATTTTCAGGTCAAGTCAGAGAGTTTGGTAAGAGAACTCCAGCACAACTTGGGACTGTCAACTTTGAAAAGTATTCGCATTGTGCAAGTTTATGATGTTTTTGACTTGTCAGAGGACTTGTTTGCACCTGCAGAAAAACATATCTTCTCTGAGCAGGTGACAGACCATGTCTTGGATGAAGCGGTTGTGCAGGCTGATCTTTCCAATTATGCTTTCTTTGCCATCGAAAGCTTGCCGGGGCAGTTTGACCAGCGTGCGGCATCTTCACAGGAAGCCTTGCTTTTGCTGGGAAGTTCTAGTGACGTAACGGTCAATACAGCTCAACTTTACTTGGTTAATAAAGATATTGATGCGACTGAATTGGACGCGGTCAAGAACTACCTGCTCAATCCAGTGGATTCACGTTTCAAGGACATCAAAACAGGGATTGCCAAACAGGAATTTTCAGAGTCAGACAAGACCATTCCAAAATTGACTTTCTTTGAAAGCTATACAGCAGAAGACTTTGCCCGCTACAAGGCCGAGCAAGGGATGGCTATGGAAGTGGATGATTTGCTCTTTATCCAAGACTATTTCAAGTCAATCGGGCGCGTGCCAACTGAGACTGAACTCAAGGTTTTGGATACTTACTGGTCTGACCATTGTCGTCACACGACTTTTGAGACTGAGTTGAAGAACATTGATTTCTCAGCTTCTAAATTTCAAAAACAATTACAGGCAACCTATGACAAATATATCGCTATGCGCGAGGAATTAGGTCGTTCTGAAAAACCGCAAACCTTGATGGATATGGCGACTATTTTTGGTCGTTATGAGCGTGCTAATGGACGTTTGGATGATATGGAAGTGTCAGACGAAATCAATGCTTGCTCAGTAGAAATCGAAGTGGATGTGAATGGAGTGAAAGAGCCATGGCTCCTCATGTTCAAGAATGAAACCCACAACCACCCAACGGAAATTGAACCATTTGGTGGAGCGGCTACTTGTATCGGTGGTGCTATTCGTGACCCATTGTCAGGTCGCTCATATGTCTACCAAGCCATGCGTATCTCAGGTGCTGGTGATATTACAGCACCGATTTCGGAAACTCGTGCTGGTAAATTGCCACAACAAGTGATTTCTAAAACAGCGGCCCATGGTTATTCTTCATACGGGAATCAGATTGGTCTTGCAACGACCTACGTTCGTGAGTACTTCCACCCAGGATTTGTAGCCAAACGCATGGAGCTGGGTGCTGTTGTTGGGGCTGCTCCAAAAGAGAATGTTGTCCGTGAAAAACCGGAAGCGGGAGATGTGATTATCCTTCTTGGTGGTAAGACAGGACGTGATGGTGTCGGTGGTGCGACAGGGTCTTCTAAGGTTCAAACGGTTGAGTCTGTGGAGACTGCTGGTGCCGAGGTTCAAAAAGGAAATGCCATCGAAGAACGCAAGATTCAGCGCCTCTTCCGCAATGGCGATGTCACTCGTCTCATCAAGAAATCTAACGACTTTGGTGCGGGTGGTGTCTGTGTGGCTATCGGTGAATTGGCAGATGGTCTTGAAATCGACCTCAACAAGGTTCCTCTTAAATACCAAGGCTTGAATGGAACAGAAATTGCGATCTCTGAATCACAAGAACGGATGGCAGTTGTGGTGCGTCCTGAGGATGTAGATGCCTTCGTTGCAGAATGTAATAAAGAAAATATTGACGCTGTTGTTGTGGCAACAGTGACTGAAAAACCAAATCTTGTCATGCACTGGAATGGGGAAACCATCGTCGACTTGGAACGTCGTTTCCTTGATACAAACGGTGTGCGTGTAGTCGTTGATGCAAAGGTGGTGGACAAGGATGTCGAACTTCCAGAAGAACGTCAAACATCTGCTGACACACTTGAAGCTGATACCCTTGCGGTTCTATCTGATCTCAACCATGCGAGTCAAAAAGGATTGCAAACTATCTTTGACTGTTCGGTCGGTCGTTCTACAGTCAATCACCCGCTTGGTGGTCGTTACCAACTCACACCGACTGAGGCATCTGTACAAAAATTGCCAGTTCAACATGGTGTGACTCATACTGCGTCTGTTATGGCTCAAGGATTCAATCCTTATGTAGCAGAATGGTCTCCATACCACGGTGCTGCCTATGCAGTGATCGAAGCAACCGCTCGTTTGGTTGCGACTGGTGCAAACTGGTCCAAGGCTCGCTTCTCTTACCAAGAGTACTTCGAGCGTATGGACAAGCAAGCCGAGCGTTTCGGTCAGCCAGTAGCGGCTCTTCTAGGTTCTATCGAAGCACAAATTCAACTTGGTTTGCCATCTATCGGTGGTAAGGACTCTATGTCCGGTACCTTTGAAGAATTGACAGTACCGCCAACCTTGGTTGCCTTTGGGGTAACGACAGCAGATAGCCGTAAGGTGCTTTCGCCTGAATTCAAGACTGCTGGTGAAAACATCTACTACATCCCAGGTCAAGCCCTCTCAGCAGAGATTGATTTTGACTTGATTAAGTCTAATTTTGCTCAGTTTGAAGCCCTTCAAAAGGATCACAAAGTGACATCTGCATCAGCTGTTAAATATGGTGGTATCCTTGAAAGTTTGGCTCTTGCTACCTTTGGGAACCATATCGGTGCAGAGGTGACCTTGCCTGAATTTGAAAGTTCTTTGACAGCTCAATTAGGCGGATTTGTCTTCACATCTCTTGAAGAGATTACTGGAGTAGAGAAAATTGGACAAACAAAAGCAGACTTTACACTGATTGTCAACGGTGTGAAGCTAGATAGACAGAAACTTGACAGTGCCTTCCAAGGAAAACTGGAAGAAGTTTACCCAACAGAATTTGCCCAAGCTAAAGAACTGGAAGAAGTTCCAGCTGTCGATTCTAACGAAGTTATCAAAGCTAAAGAAACCATTGAAAAACCTGTGGTTTACATCCCAGTCTTCCCAGGAACCAACTCAGAATATGATTCAGCAAAGGCCTTCGAAAAAGAAGGTGCAGAGGTCAACTTGGTGCCATTTGTGACCTTGAATGAAGAGGCTATTGTCAAGTCGGTTGAAACCATGGTTGACAATATCGGCAAGGCAAACATTCTCTTCTTTGCAGGTGGTTTCTCAGCTGCGGATGAGCCGGATGGATCAGCTAAGTTTATTGTCAATATCCTGCTCAATGAAAAAGTGCGTGTAGCGATTGATAGCTTTATCGCTCGTGGTGGCTTGATTATTGGTATCTGTAATGGATTCCAAGCTCTTGTCAAATCAGGTCTTCTTCCATACGGTAACTTCGAGGATGCAAGCAGCACTAGTCCAACCCTCTTCTACAATGATGCCAACCAGCACGTGGCCAAGATGGTGGAAACTCGGATTGCCAATACCAACTCACCATGGTTGGCTGGAGTGCAAGTGGGCGATATCCACGCCATTCCAGTATCGCACGGTGAAGGGAAGTTTGTCGTGACGGCTGAGGAATTCGCTGAGCTCCGTGACAATGGACAAATTTTCAGCCAATACGTTGATTTTGACGGCAAACCAAGCATGGACTCTAAGTACAATCCAAATGGTTCTGTAAATGCCATCGAAGGAATTACTAGCAAGAATGGTCAAATCATCGGTAAAATGGGACACTCAGAACGTTATGAAGATGGTCTTTTCCAAAATATTCCAGGAAATAAAGACCAGCACCTGTTCGCGTCGGCGGTTAAATACTTTACTGGAAAATAAGACTTACAGATTTTCTAATAGATAGTATCAGTAATGTAAAAGTCATGTAGATTTAGCTCTTGGTGCTACACAAATAAAAATTAGGTATAAAAAATGACATACGAAGTAAAATCTCTTAATGAAGAATGTGGTGTTTTCGGTATCTGGGGGCATCCAGATGCTGCTAAATTGACCTATTTTGGTCTCCATAGTCTTCAGCACCGTGGTCAGGAAGGGGCAGGAATCCTCTCCAATGATCAGGGACAATTGAAGCGTCATCGTGATATGGGGCTTTTATCAGAAGTGTTTAGAAATCCAGCTAATTTGGATAAACTGACTGGAACGAGCGCGATTGGGCATGTTCGTTATGCGACTGCTGGCGAAGCTTCTGTAGATAATATCCAGCCCTTCCTCTTCCGCTTTCACGATATGCAGTTTGGATTGGCTCATAACGGAAACTTGACCAATGCCGAATCGCTCAAGAAAGAATTGGAACAAAGAGGAGCTATTTTCAGTTCAACTTCGGACTCGGAAATCTTGGCTCACCTCATTCGTCGAAGTCACAATCCGAACTTGATGGGCAAAATCAAAGAGGCGCTCAGCCTTGTCAAAGGTGGATTTGCTTATATCCTGCTGTTTGAAGACAAGTTGATTGCTGCGCTTGATCCTAATGGCTTTCGTCCGCTTTCAATCGGGAAAATGGCCAATGGAGCGGTGGTGGTTTCGTCTGAAACCTGTGCCTTTGAGGTCATCGGTGCCGAGTGGATTCGTGATGTAAAACCAGGAGAAATTGTGATTGTGGATGACAATGGCATCCAGTACGATAGCTATACGAATGATACCCAATTGGCGATTTGCTCTATGGAGTATATCTATTTTGCTCGTCCTGACTCTAATATCCATGGTGTCAACGTCCATACAGCTCGCAAACGTATGGGGGCCCAATTAGCGCGTGAGTTCAAGCACGAAGCGGATATCGTGGTCGGTGTGCCAAATTCCTCGCTCAGCGCAGCTATGGGATTTGCAGAAGAATCTGGTCTGCCAAATGAAATGGGTCTCATCAAGAACCAATACACGCAACGCACCTTTATCCAACCGACTCAAGAATTGCGGGAGCAAGGGGTGCGGATGAAACTGTCTGCTGTTTCGGGTGTTGTCAAAGGCAAACGTGTGGTGATGATTGATGATTCCATTGTTCGTGGGACGACCTCTCGTCGTATCGTTCAGCTTTTGAAAGAAGCAGGTGCGTCTGAGGTTCATGTTGCTATTGGCAGTCCAGCGCTAGCTTATCCATGTTTTTACGGGATTGATATCCAGACGCGTCAGGAGCTGATTGCGGCCAATCATACGGTCGAAGAAACTCGCCAAATCATTGGTGCGGATAGCCTGACCTATCTTTCGATTGATGGCTTGATTGATTCTATCGGCATCGAAACAGATGCGCCAAACGGTGGTCTTTGTGTCGCCTATTTTGATGGCGACTACCCAACTCCTCTCTACGACTATGAGGAAGACTATCAAAGAAGCTTGGGTGACAAGACCAGTTTTTACAAACAGACGGCTAAAGATTCTCCATTAAAGGAAAGGAAGAGGAGACAAAATGGCAAATAAAAATGCTTATGCCTCACGTCTCACTACTGACTAAAAGCTAAAGCATTTGTCAGTAGACGCTTTCCCCTATGGGACCAAAGCTAGAGCCCTGACTAGTATTTTTAGATAAAATAACTGTTTATCTAAAAATACTTCGCACTCTTCTCAAAGAAAAGGAATATAAAAATGACAAATAAGAATGCTTATGCTCAATCTGGAGTGGATGTTGAAGCGGGTTATGAAGTTGTTGAACGGATCAAAAAGCACGTGGCTCGTACGGAGCGTGCAGGTGTCATGGGAGCTCTTGGTGGCTTTGGTGGCATGTTTGACCTTTCAAAAACAGGTGTCAAAGAGCCAGTATTGATCTCAGGGACTGATGGCGTTGGGACCAAGCTCATGTTGGCTATCAAGTACGACAAGCATGATACGATTGGGCAGGACTGTGTAGCCATGTGTGTTAATGATATCATCGCTGCAGGTGCGGAACCTCTCTATTTCCTCGACTATGTGGCGACAGGGAAGAATGAACCAGCTAAACTAGAACAAGTCGTTGCTGGTGTGGCAGAAGGTTGTGTGCAGGCAGGCTCTGCTCTCATCGGTGGGGAAACGGCTGAAATGCCTGGTATGTATGGCGAAGATGACTACGACTTGGCTGGTTTTGCAGTCGGTGTGGCTGAAAAATCTCAAATCATAGACGGCTCAAAAGTAGCTGAAGGTGATGTCCTTCTCGGGCTTGCTTCAAGTGGGATTCACTCAAATGGTTATTCACTCGTGCGTCGTGTTTTTGCGGACTACACAGGTGAGGAAGTTTTGCCAGAATTAGAAGGCAAGCAACTCAAGGAAGTGCTGCTTGAGCCGACTCGTATCTATGTCAAGGATGTATTACCACTCATCAAGGAAGGCTTGGTCAACGGTATTGCCCACATCACAGGTGGTGGATTTATCGAGAATGTCCCTCGTATGTTTGCGGCTGACCTAGCTGCGGAGATTGAAGAAGACAAGGTCCCAGTGCTTCCGATTTTCAAGGCTCTTGAAAAATACGGTGAAATCAAGCACCAAGAAATGTTTGAAATCTTTAATATGGGAGTTGGACTCATGTTGGCAGTTAGCCCTGAAAATGTAAGTCGTGTCAAAGAATTGCTGGATGAACCAGTCTATGAAATTGGTCGCATCGTTAAGAAAGAAAACGAAAGTGTCATCATCAAATGAAAAAAATAGCGGTTTTTGCCTCTGGTAATGGCTCGAATTTTCAGGTGATTGCCGAAGAATTTCCGGTAGAGTTTGTCTTTTCAGACCATCGTGACGCCTATGTGCTCGAGCGTGCAGAAAAGCTCGGCGTCCTGTCCTATGCTTTTGAACTCAAGGAGTTTGAGAACAAGGCGGACTACGAAGCTGCTCTTGTCGAACTCTTGGAAGAACACCAGATTGACTTGGTTTGCCTCGCTGGCTACATGAAAATCGTTGGGCCAACCTTATTGGCAGCTTATGAGGGCCGAATTATCAACATTCATCCAGCCTACCTGCCCGAATTTCCAGGAGCTCATGGGATTGAGGACGCTTGGAATGCTGGGGGTGCTGAGAGCGGCGTGACCATTCACTGGGTGGATTCCGGAGTGGATACAGGAAAGGTTATCAAACAAGTGCGTGTACCACGTCTAGCTGGTGATACGATTGAAAACTTTGAAGCTCGCATTCATGAAGCGGAGTACAAGTTGTATCCAGAGGCTATTAGAGAATTGTTGGACAAGTAAATGAAAGGAAAAAACATGACTAAACGCGCCTTAATCAGCGTCTCAGACAAAGCGGGCATTGTTGAATTTGCCCAAGAACTAAAAAAACTTGGTTGGGACATTATCTCAACAGGTGGGACCAAGGTTGTCCTTGACAATGCTGGGGTGGACACGGTTGCCATCGATGATGTGACTGGTTTCCCAGAAATGATGGACGGTCGTGTTAAGACCCTCCATCCAAATATCCATGGTGGGCTCCTCGCTCGTCGTGACTTGGATAGCCACCTTCAAGCGGCTAAGGACAATAATATCGAATTGATTGACCTCGTTGTAGTAAATCTTTACCCATTCAAGGAAACGATTCTCAAACCAGATGTGACCTACGCTGATGCGGTGGAGAACATCGATATTGGTGGGCCGTCTATGCTTCGTTCAGCAGCTAAAAACCATGCCAGCGTGACGGTTGTGGTAGACCCTGCTGACTATGCAGTGGTGCTTGATGAATTGGCAGCAAATGGTGAAACGACTTATGAAACTCGCCAACGTTTAGCAGCCAAGGTTTTTCGTCACACAGCGGCTTATGACGCCTTGATTGCAGAGTATTTCACAGCTCAAGTGGGTGAAAGCAAACCTGAAAAACTCACTTTGACCTATGACCTCAAGCAACCCATGCGTTACGGTGAAAACCCTCAACAAGATGCAGACTTCTACCAAAAAGCTCTTCCTACGGAATACTCCATTGCATCCGCTAAACAGCTTAACGGTAAGGAATTGTCATTCAACAATATTCGTGACGCTGATGCGGCGATTCGTATCATTCGTGATTTCAAAGACCGTCCAACCGTTGTGGCTCTCAAACACATGAACCCATGTGGAATTGGTCAAGCTGATGACATCGAAACAGCTTGGGATTATGCTTATGAGTCTGACCCAGTGTCTATCTTTGGTGGAATTGTCGTCCTTAACCGTGAGGTGGATGCTGCGACAGCTGAGAAGATGCACGGCGTTTTCCTCGAGATCATCATCGCACCGAGCTATACGGATGAAGCGCTAGCCATTTTGACCAATAAAAAGAAAAACTTGCGCATCCTTGCCTTGCCATTTGATGCTCAAGATGCTAGTGAGGTAGAGGCAGAATACACAGGTGTTGTTGGTGGTCTCCTTGTTCAAAATCAAGACGTTGTCAAAGAAAGCCCAGCTGACTGGCAAGTGGTGACCAAACGTCAACCAACCGAGACAGAGGCGACTGCTCTTGAGTTTGCTTGGAAGGCTATTAAGTACGTCAAATCAAACGGAATTATCATGACCAATGATCACATGACACTTGGCGTTGGGCCAGGTCAAACCAACCGTGTGGCTTCAGTCCGTATTGCTATTGACCAAGCTAAAGACCGTCTTGACGGCGTAGTCCTTGCTTCTGATGCCTTCTTCCCATTTGCAGATAACGTGGAAGAAATCGCCAAAGCAGGCATTAAAGCCATCATCCAACCAGGTGGATCTGTCCGTGACCAAGAATCCATCGAAGCAGCGGATAAATATGGCTTGACCATGGTCTTCACAGGAGTAAGACATTTTAGACATTAAAATTTTATTCATTTTTCGTTAAATTTATTTTATCGTGTAACAGTATTAATGATAAAAATTTTAAAATATAGAAAAAGCACTCAAGTCAAAGTGAACTGCACCCCAAAAGTTAGACAGAAAAAATCTAACTTTTGGGGTGTTTTTACTATGAAATTAACTTATGATGATAAAGTTCAGATCTATGAACTTAGAAAACAAGGATATAGCTTAGAGCAGCTTTCAAATAAATTTGGGATAAACAATTCTAATCTTAGGTACATGATTAAATTGATTGATCGTTACGGAATAGAGTTCGTTAAAAAGGGGAAGAATCGATACTATTCCCCAGAATTAAAACAAGAAATGATTGATAAAGTTTTACATGAAAACTGGTCTCAAGATAGAGTTTCTCTCAAATATGCTCTCCCAAATCGTGGTATGCTTCCAAATTGGCTGGCGCAATACAAGAAAAACGGGTATACTATTGTTGAGAAAATAAGAGGGAGACCAGCTAAAATGGGACGTAAACGAAAGAAAACTTGGGAAGAAATGACAGAATTAGAACGACTCCAGGAGGAGAATGAACGCTTACGGACTGAGGTGGCCTACCTAAAAAAGTTAAAAGAGTTAGAGGAAAGGGACGAAGCCCTAGAGCGAGAAAGGCAGAAACAGTTAGAGAAATGGCTTCAGGAGGATTTCGACTAGATTTACTTCTTGAAACAGCACGTTTAGCTCGCCCAACTTACTATTATCAGTTGAAACAACTGGATGGGGTTGATAAAGATAAAGAGCTTAAAACCGAAATTCAGACTATTTATAATGACCATAAAGGAAATTATGGCTATCGCCGAGTTACTCTCGAACTCAGAAATCGTGGTTTTGTAGTGAATCATAAGAAAGTTCAACGTCTGATGACGGTCCTTGGTCTAACGGCTCGAATTCGTCGTAAACGGAAGTATTCTTCCTACCGAGGAGAGATTGGCAAGAAAGCAGATAATCTCATTCAACGCAAATTTGAAGCAACCAAACCAATGGAAAAGTGCTATACAGATGTAACGGAGTTTGCCATTCCAAATAGCACACAGAAACTCTATTTATCCCCTGTTTTAGATGGCTTTAACAGTGAAATTATTGCTTATCATCTTTCTACTTCGCCCAACTTAGAACAAGTGAAGAGTATGTTAGAACAGGCATTCACAGAGAAATACTATGAAAATACCATTTTACACAGCGACCAGGGCTGGCAATACCAACATGATTCTTATCATCGGTTCCTAGAGAGTAAGGGAATTCAAGCCTCCATGTCACGCAAGGGCAACAGCCCAGACAACGGCATGATGGAGTCGTTCTTTGGTATTTTGAAGTCGGAGATGTTTTACAGTTATGAGGAGTCGTTTCAGTCGCTTAAGCAATTGGAACAAGCCATTGTAGACTATATTGATTATTACAACAACAAACGAATTAAGGTAAAACTAAAAGGACTTAGTCCTGTGCAGTACAGAACTAAATCCTTTCAATAATTATTTGTCTAACTTTTTGGGGTCAGTACAAAGTTGAGCGCTTTTTTGATAGTTAAATTACATAAACTGTGCAGATTCTTCTATAAAAAATTTTATCTTAATTTCTTTCATTCAAAAGCTTGTCTAAAAGCAAATCTTTTCTGACACTATCAACGATTCTATAATTAGCTTGCCATAGTGTTTTGCTTTTTCCAATTTGTTGAGGGTTAGTATCTGTATCGAAAGTATTTTGTACCAGTCTTGTCCCAGCAATTTTCCATACATCTTTAGGATCGAATTCCCAACTGATTTTTCCATCGGATTCTCTAAGTAATGCTCTAAAAGCACCGAAAATAGGCATCAGAAAACCAGTAGAGATATTGTAATTGATAGATTGTTCAGTAAAGTCAGTATAATAACTTCCAGAGCCCTCAACTCCACGAATTCTTCCGAATGCTGCATTCTTTCCTTCAGAATTTTTGTATTCTTGGTATTTGTTAGGAAGTTCCTTTTGAATTAGTTCATAAAGATCAACTAAGTCAGGAAGAAAAGGTGCTAATTTTTCATAGATATTATTGTCTGTTCCGAATTCCTTTTGGTAATCTTTGAATACTGCTTGTTTTCCAGAATACGCAGATACTGGTGCAGTACTATCATCTGGGAAACGTTTAATATTGAAAGTAAACATCAAACGAATTAATTCAGCAATTGGAATTCTTTTATTCTCGTTATCTTTATAAGCAATCTCTGAAGCGTATTGTTCATTTGACAACGAGTCTTTAATTAGATCAAACTTATCGTCTAGTTCAAACAATGCGATATCACTAACTTGAGCAGAAGTGTTTCGTGCATCGGCTATACGTGAAACTGTCAATTGTTCTCCAACAATAATTTCAAGTTTGACAAACTTATCTAGTCCGGAGTGAATCTGATCTCTATTATCTATAATCGCTTTGTATGTATGACCACCATCCAGGATTCCGTAATTTTGAGGGTCATCTCCTAGATCTAAAGATACCAAATTTTGATTGGGTGTGAATTTGAATTGTTTAGCAACAATTACTATTCCTCGATTATTGATATCGAAATCAGTATCAGGCGATTTGACAGCATTAATTAACGATTTGGCAACAGCTGTAGTCATTTTAGGTTGTCTCGGATTGACTTCCATCGGTAAGTTGGAAGGGAGATCTCTAAAGTTGAGATATACAAAATAGGTAGTGACACCTTTTTGCGACGGGGATTCGATAGTTCGAACGGCGCTAGCCTTAAAATTAAATGTTGAGCTCATAGTAAGCCTCCTAAAATTTATTCAGCAAGTTGATTTTTCAATTGCTATACTAGCATTATATCTTTTTTTAAAAATAAATAAAGGAACCTAGGTTCTTTTTGGTATAATAAAAATATGACTTTGAGAAAAAATGAAACCCAACACAGAGAAATAGGAAATTTAATAAGAAAACATAGAGCGAGCTTAACGGATTTACCAAAATCTAGACAGGGATTTATAGATGATCGTAGCCAAAAATTTTTTGATTGTGATGATTGGATTAGTGAAAAAACGCTATGTAACTACGAAAACGGTAAAAATATTCCATCGTTAGAAAATATTCGTAACCTATCTATTGCTTTAGAGATTGATGAGCTTGAATTTGTTAAAGAAATATTGGACTTACTTTAATCAATTTCTATTTGAACTTAGATTTTCGAAACCTGTCTTTATTATTAAAAATTTAATTTATAAACATACTCTATTGAAGCGGCTGATAAATATGGCTTGACTATGGTCTTTACAGGAGTGAGACATTTTAGACATTAAGAAGCAAAAGGGAAGAAAACAGTTTCTTTCCTTTTTTGGCTTAAAATGCTAAGTGAAACAAGATTAAAACGAACGTTTGTGGTATAATGTTAGTAAATAATTCGCAAAAGAGGTTAAGAGATGAAACTGTTGGTTGTCGGTTCGGGTGGTCGTGAACATGCGATTGCTAAGAAGTTATTGGAGTCTAAAGACGTTGAGCAAGTTTTTGTGGCACCTGGGAATGACGGGATGACCTTAGATGGACTTGATTTAGTAAATATATCTATTTCCGAACATTCTAAGTTAATTGAATTTGCAAAGGTCAACGATATCGCTTGGACCTTCATTGGGCCGGATGATGCTCTTGCTGCTGGGATTGTCGATGATTTTAATGCAGCTGGTCTCAAAGCCTTTGGTCCGACAAGATTGGCGGCAGAGCTGGAGTGGTCCAAGGATTTTGCTAAGGAAATCATGGTCAAATACGGCGTTCCGACAGCAGCCTATGGCACATTTTCAGTTTTTGAGGAAGCTAAGGCATACATCGAAAAGCAAGGGGCCCCTATTGTGGTCAAGGCGGATGGATTGGCTCTTGGGAAAGGTGTCGTCGTTGCCGAGACAGTTGAGCAAGCGGTCGAAGCCGCTCACGAGATGCTTTTGGACAATAAGTTCGGTGACTCGGGGGCGCGTGTGGTTATCGAGGAGTTTCTTGAAGGTGAGGAATTTTCACTTTTTGCCTTTGTCAATGGTGACAAGTTCTACATCATGCCAACAGCTCAGGATCACAAACGTGCCTATGATGGCGACAAGGGGCCTAACACTGGTGGCATGGGTGCCTATGCGCCAGTTCCTCACTTGTCACAGAGCGTGGTTGGTACGGCGGTTGACACCATTGTCAAGCCAGTTCTTGAAGGGATGATCAAAGAAGGTCGTCCGTATCTTGGTGTCCTTTACGCAGGTCTTATCTTGACAGCTGATGGACCTAAGGTTATCGAGTTTAACGCTCGCTTCGGAGATCCTGAAACGCAAATCATCTTGCCTCGTTTGACATCTGACTTTGCACAAAATGTTACGGATATCCTCGATGGGAAGGAGCCAAACATCACGTGGACGGACAAGGGTGTGACTCTGGGTGTGGTTGTCGCATCCAATGGCTACCCGCTAGACTATGAAAAAGGTGTCAACTTGCCAGCAAAAACAGAGGGCGACATCATCACTTACTATGCAGGAGCTAAGTTTGCGGAAAATAGCAGAGCACTGCTATCAAATGGCGGACGTGTCTATATGCTCGTCACCACAGCAGATACCGTCAAAGAAGCCCAAGAAAGCATCTACCAAGAACTCTCCCAACAAAAAACAGAAGGCCTCTTCTACCGAACAGATATCGGAAGCAAGGCAATTAAGTAAAGATATAAGAATAACGCGACGAAGTCGCCAAATACGATAATGATTGCATAACTTGCGAGCATCAGCGAGCAATAAAATAACAATTACCGCTGTTGTGAAAGAACGATTGGATTATAAGCCAATCGTTCAGGGAAATTGGAAGACCTTGGGCTTCCAATTTAGGCATGAGACACCTTTGGTGGCTGCTGCCGTCCCTCACAACTTAAGGTGATTGAAAAAAGAAAGGAAAGAAAAGGAAAATTATGACTAAACCAATTATTTCCATCATCATGGGCTCCAAATCCGACTGGGCTACCATGCAAAAAACCGCCGAAATCCTAGACCGCTTCGGTGTAGCCTACGAAAAGAAAGTTGTCTCTGCCCACCGGACACCAGACCTCATGTTTAGACATGCCGAGGAAGCACGGAGTCGCGGTATCAAGGTCATTATTGCAGGTGCTGGAGGCGCAGCCCATTTACCAGGTATGGTCGCAGCAAAAACCACTCTGCCTGTCATTGGTGTACCAGTCAAATCACGTGCTCTTAGTGGCGTGGACTCGCTCTACTCTATCGTACAGATGCCAGGTGGTGTGCCAGTGGCAACTATGGCCATTGGTGAAGCGGGTGCGACCAATGCGGCACTCTTTGCCCTCCGTCTCCTGTCAGTAGAGGATCAGGCTATCGCGACAGCTTTGGCAGATTTCGCAGAAGAACAAGGAAAAATCGCAGAGGAGTCTACAAATGAGCTCATCTAAAACAATCGGAATTATCGGTGGCGGTCAGCTGGGTCAGATGATGGCTATTTCTGCCATTTATATGGGGCACAAGGTCATCGCGCTGGATCCTGCGGCGGATTGCCCAGCCTCTCGCGTGGCGGAGATAATCGTGGCTCCTTATAATGATGTGGATGCCCTCCGTCAGTTGGCTGAGCGTTGCGATGTCCTCACTTATGAGTTTGAAAATGTCGATGCTGACGGTTTGGATGCTGTCATCAAGGAGGGACAACTCCCTCAAGGAACGAACCTGCTCCGCATTTCTCAAAATCGCATCTTTGAAAAGGACTTTCTCGCAAACAAGGCTCAAGTCACTGTTGCCCCTTACAAGGTCGTGACTTCTAGTCAAGATTTGGCAGATATTGACCTTTCTAAAAATTATGTCCTAAAGACTGCGACTGGTGGCTACGACGGGCATGGGCAAAAGGTTATTCGCTCGGAAGCAGACTTGGAAGAAGCTTATGCACTAGCGGATTCAGCAGACTGTGTTTTGGAAGAATTTGTCAACTTTGATCTTGAAATTTCCGTCATAGTGTCAGGAAATGGCAAGGATGTGACGGTTTTCCCTGTTCAGGAAAATATCCACCGCAACAATATCCTGTCTAAGACCATCGTGCCTGCTCGCATTTCAGAAAGTCTAGCAGACAAGGCTAAAGCCATGGCCGTGAGAATCGCTGAGCAACTCAACTTGTCTGGAACGCTCTGTGTGGAAATGTTTGCGATGGCTGATGACATCATTGTCAATGAAATTGCGCCACGTCCACACAACTCAGGACACTACTCTATCGAAGCCTGTGACTTCTCGCAGTTTGACACCCATATCTTAGGTGTTCTCGGAGCACCGTTGCCAGTCATTAAACTGCATGCGCCTGCTGTCATGCTTAATGTTCTCGGCCAACACGTCGAGGTCGCTGAAAAATATGTCACAGAAAATCCAAGCGTCCACCTCCACATGTATGGTAAAATAGAAGCGAAGCACAACCGCAAGATGGGGCATGTGACTTTGTTTAGTGATGTGCCGGATAAGGTTGAAGAATTTGGTAAAGGGATTGATTTTTAGAACAGTTAATGTTTGTGATAATTTTAGTATTATTTGTGTATGACTAACTGTTCAAGCTTTTACTTAATGATATACGATTTGTAATTATTGTTTTGAAAAGTATTTTTTATATTGATGAAAAATAGTTGGTTTTTAAATAAATAGCAAGATATAATAAAAAATTTTATTTCAGGGGTATAATATTTACTAAAAGTATCTCCAAATAATTGTTAACCATTTTTACGAAAAATATAGAAAGGTAGTAGACTCAGAAATTATCCAGAAGCTATAATCTTAATATTATGCCAAAGTTGATTAAATTATTTTATTATTGAGTATAGTACTACTGATAAGTTTTAGAGCTACAAAAAGGAGTATTGTTATGACTGATATTATTGAACAACCAGTGGATTCGTTGCAAATAGTTGAATCTTCTCCATTTGAGAATTATTTAAAACAATTTGGTCTTCCTTATGAAGATGTTATCGCATCAACTGCTGATAAAAATAGAGTATCTGCTAACTTACCTGATCTTTTAAATTCTATTCCAGAAAGTCATAGGAAAAATGCTTTATATATGTCAAAATTTATTTCGAGCGTTGCTATTGGTCGTTTTGATTCAGCCTTAAATGATTTATGGAATGAGGTTGTAGAAACACTTAGGAATAAAGCAGAGTCATATGGTCTAGATTTGTTTTTTGATAGTGCTGTCTCCGGTAATAAACGAACCTTTTTTTCTGGAAGAGAAGATTTTGTCCTACTAAAAGACATAGAGCTAGTTCAAGCTTGTAGTAAATTAGAAATAATATCTGAAATTACGAAGAAAAAATTACTTCATATTTTAGATATGAGAAATAATATTGGCGGTTCACATCCTACAAGAGAAGTGATTGGCCCCCTAATATTGGTAGGTTGGGTTGAGGATTGCATTAAAAATGTGTTTTTAGATGAGACTAGTCCGAATTCATTAGAAGTAAAGAAGATTATTAATGGAATTGGCCAAGAAGGCTTGAATATAGATGATGCTTATTTATCACAACTGGATAATAAAATAAAAGATATTTCAGTAACTTTAACTAATAATTTATTAAAGATTCTCTTTAAAAAATATGTAAGTTCTCAATCTGATGCTTTAACAAATAATATTAGAATGATTGCTCCGATTGTTTGGAAAAATTCGGACGATAGAATGAAATACGAACTGGGGTTAGATATTGATTCATATTCTTTAAATCTTGAAAAAGATAAAGAGTCGAAAGCAAAGGAATTTTTCGATATTTGTGATGGTAATAGATATAAATCAAATAGTACGAGGAGTATTGCTTTGAGTTCAATGATAGATGAACTTGAAAATATACATTACTCATACGATAATTTTTATCACGAAGGACCAAAAATAAAAGATATCATGTCTTATATTGAGCAATCCAGTGATATTCCAGACTCTGTAGCAGAAAAATTAATTTCAGTGGTTTTAATCTGTAGATTAGGTAATTTTTATGGAGTGTCTAGGAGTGGACTTCCATATTACCAAAAATTCTTTAACATTCTTAATCAAGATCAAGTTAAGCTATTTTTGAATTATTTATATATTCAAAGGCAAGAATTTAATCAGTCTTTGACTTCCAATCAAGTTCAGATATTAAAGGATATAATTACGGAATTAAGCACAAAAACATACTCATCAGATCGTGTTAAAGATACAATAGACTATTTATTAAATGGTGATGGAGATTCTATAAGTAAGAAATTATTAACAAGAGATTATCGACATCACATCGAACTTTTATAAGTAATTTTCTTGTTACAGTCCACATAAGTGAAAAATAAGAGGAAAGGAAAAATTAATAACATGATCAACCGTTACTCTCGCCCAGAAATGGCGAACATTTGGAGTGAAGAAAATAAATACCGTGCTTGGCTTGAGGTGGAAATCCTGGCTGACGAGGCATGGGCTGAGTTGGGGGAAATCCCTAAGGAAGATGTAGCTTTGATTCGTGAAAAAGCGGACTTTGACATCGACCGTATTTTGGAGATTGAGCAAGAGACTCGTCACGATGTGGTGGCTTTCACGCGTGCGGTTTCTGAAACGCTTGGCGAAGAGCGTAAGTGGGTCCACTATGGTTTGACTTCTACCGACGTGGTGGACACGGCCTACGGGTATCTTTACAAGCAGGCAAACGATATCATCCGTCGTGACCTTGAAAACTTCACCAATATCATCGCTGATAAGGCTAAGGAACACAAGTTCACCATCATGATGGGTCGTACCCACGGTGTGCACGCTGAGCCGACAACCTTTGGTCTTAAATTGGCGACTTGGTACAGCGAAATGAAGCGCAACATCGAGCGTTTCGAGCATGCAGCTGCTGGTGTGGAAGCTGGTAAGATTTCTGGTGCGGTTGGGAACTTTGCCAACATCCCACCATTTGTAGAGCAATACGTCTGCGACAAGCTGGGTATCCGTGCTCAAGAAATCTCAACACAGGTCCTTCCTCGTGACCTTCACGCTGAGTACTTTGCAGTTCTTGCCAGCATTGCGACTTCAATCGAGCGTATGGCGACTGAGATTCGTGGTTTGCAAAAATCTGAGCAGCGCGAAGTGGAAGAGTTCTTTGCTAAAGGTCAAAAAGGTTCTTCAGCAATGCCTCACAAACGCAACCCTATCGGTTCTGAAAATATGACAGGTTTGGCGCGTGTCATCCGTGGTCACATGGTGACAGCCTATGAGAACGTCGCTCTCTGGCACGAACGTGACATTTCCCACTCATCTGCTGAGCGTATCATCACACCGGATACGACTATTTTGATCGACTACATGCTCAACCGTTTTGGAAATATCGTCAAGAACTTGACGGTCTTCCCAGAAAACATGATCCGTAACATGAACTCTACGTTTGGTCTTATCTTTAGCCAACGTGCCATGTTAACCTTGATTGAGAAAGGTATGACACGTGAGCAAGCTTATGATTTGGTGCAACCGAAAACAGCCTACTCCTGGGATAACCAAGTAGATTTCAAACCGCTTCTCGAAGCAGATCCAGAAGTGACATCACGCCTCACTCAAGATGAAATCGATGAAATCTTCAATCCTGCATACTACACTAAACGTGTGGATGATATCTTTGAACGTATCGGACTTGGTGATTAATCCTAACAATAAAAAGCGAGATTCAATCTCGCTTTTTTGTATTCTTGTCGAAGGGGTTTAATCTTCTTTTCTCTTAGGGAGTCCGTAGGCTGCTAGTGTGGCCATGAGTCCTGCTGCGACCAAGCCTGCAGAGTCTTGACTTCCTGTTGCAGGGAGTTGTTTTTCATCTGCTTTGCTAGTAGTTGCTTCAGCTTGCTCAGCTTTCTCAACGGCAGTTCCGACTTCGACAACCTGAGCGACCGCTTCCTGCGATACCGCACTATTGACAAGGGTTCTTTCTTCCTTGCCGTCAGCAGTAGTGCTAACAGAGTAGAAGACGGTACGGCGACCATTTACTCCGGAAACGACGACTTGACTTTGTCCTTTTGGCAATTGCGGATTTTCACGTGTCACGGTAGTGAAAGGAATCTCTTCTTCTTGGATGTCTAGTCTAGGTTTTGCTTCTGCAGCTGGGGCAAGACCGTGTTCATCCCCTACATGGGTAACAAGGGTTCCGACTTCAATGACTTGTGTCACTGCTTCTTGCGTTACAAGGCTATCAACAAGAGTCTTCACTTCTTTGCCATCAGCAGTAGTGCTTACAGAGTAGTAATGACTGCGACGACCGTTAACACCTTTGGTAAGGACTTGAGTCTTCCCCTTGAGCAAGAGTGGATTTTCACGTGTCACGGTAGTGAAAGGAATCTCTTCCTCTTGGATGTCCAGTCTTGGTTTTGTCTCTGCGGCTGGAGCAAGACCATGTTCATCCCCTTTGTGCGTAATAGGGGCGCCGATTTCAACCACTTGGGTCACAGGTTCCTTGGTTACTTGGCTATCTAGAACCGTTTCTGTTTGTTTCCCATTTTCAGTAAGGACAGAGATGTAATGAGTGCGTTCGCCCTCTACACCTGGTGTGATGATTTTTTCCTGACCAGCTGGGAGATTTGGATTTTCCTTCTTGATAACTTCAAATGGAATCTTTTCTGCTCTTGTGATGAGTTCCGGTTTGGTTTCGACATTGGCAGCTAATTCGTTTTCATCGAGGCTTCCTGAGTGGGTTGCTGCTGGTTTAAGGCCTAGGCGGGCTGCCTTGAGTTTGGCTACGAGAGCGTCTAACTCGGCTTGTTTGTTACGGTTGAGGTTGTAGTTGAGAGCTTCTTTAGCTGCATTTAGGGCATCCAAGCTTTCCTTGCTGTATCCATCCAAGTTTGCAGGGATTTGAGCAAGTTCCTCACGGAGAGCATTGTAGTCAGCACGGAAGTAGTCTTTGTTGTGGTCTGCGAAGGCAGTCATGAGTTCAAAGATTTCTTCTTCCTTGTACTCAGCACTTGGTTTGTCTGCCCAGATAGCAAGCATGCTACCAATAGTAGGTAGGTCAACTTCAGGATATTTAGTTGAAGCTAGCTGGTTAAATAGAGTTTTTTCGGTATTTTCAATAGCTTTCTTAAGGAAGCTACCACCATCTTCTGGTTTTTGACCGAGAATGTAGTACCAATCTCCGTTGGTATTAAGAAGTTTGTAGCCTTTGCTTGCTAGATACTGAGGAGATGCAAGGTTGTAGCCCCACCATCCTTTAGACCAGTAAGAGATGATGACATCCTTGTCAAACTCAACATCATCCTTGTCCTCGTAGTAGAAACCATCGTTGAATGCCATTGGCTTGAGACCGTGAGATTTGATGAATGGAGGAAAACATAAGATTTAGAAGAAAATTGCCAATAAAAGACAAAATAGAAGGAAAAATGAAGTAAGTATTTAACTTGTTTTTAGTAAAAATGCTACTAATTAAATAAGAGTCCTCCATAGCGTTCTCACAACTTCTTTCTCGTGCTATAATGAATATAGAAAAAGCCTGAGCTGGGCTCAAGCTTTCTCTTAATGACCTCGATTACATGAGAGGAATTTAATTTTGTAGTAGTCTGCTCGCTTATACGTTTCACTATAGGCGAGGACTTGGCCAGTAGCCTCAAGTTTAGTAGTCTTCGTTTGGAAGACAGTTGGAAATTGCGTATCGATTCCAAGTACAGAAGCAACATGCTCTGGTGTTGGAAATGCGATTTCATTGATTTCCTCAAAATGTTCATCGTTCATGTGAATGCGGTAATCCAATTTGAAACGTTTATAGATAGAACTATAATAGTCAAGATTTGGATAGTTGGCATTGATGTATTGTTCAGGAATATAAGATGTGTGGTAGATGTAAGTTACGCCATTTGTTTGACGGGTACGTTCAATTTTGTAGTAGAACTGATCTCCACGTAATCCAAGCTTCTCTAGGTATTCAAGCTTGTTTCCGCGCTCGATAGAAAGGACAGTGACTTTATCATCTTTTGTTTCAAAGATTTCGACATCTGAAAATTCAACGAGTTTGTGCTTGCGGGCACGTGAAACGAAAGTCCCTTTCCCTTGTTGGCGGACAATATAGCCGTCTTTTGCAAGGTCATTCAAAGCACGCACAACAGTGATTGAACTAACATCATACATCGCGATCAATTCTGCTTCTGTATAAAATTTATCTCCACTTGCAAATTGACCAGAGATGATTTTGTTTTTTAATTCATCTTTAATATATTGGTATTTTGGAATAGCCATAATTTCACCTCGATTCTCTTTCTCCAATTTTGATTCTACCATAAATACAGACAAAATAGTAGTATTTAGGTAAAAAAAATTAAAATAATAGACTAAAAATGTTATGTTACATGTAAAAAATTCCATTTTATAACCTTGTGAATTATCATACATAAAAAGATCGTTTTCATGCTATTTTTAGATAATTTCGGTAAACGGTAAGTAAAAAAATAGAAAAATTTTAAATAATTTTCTAAAACCTATTGACAAATGCAAAAGATTTGATTATAGTTAATATTATAATAAATGAAAGCGCAAACTTAATTCGTCAGAGGTAATAACATGACCAGATTTAAAATTGAGGACGATTTCTATTTAGACGGAAAACCGTTCAAGATTTTGTCCGGCGCCATTCATTATTTTAGGATTCCAGCAGAGGATTGGTATCATTCTCTCTATAACTTAAAGGCGCTTGGCTTTAATACAGTCGAGACCTATGTGGCTTGGAATTTACACGAACCTGTTGAAGGGGAGTTTGATTTTGAAGGTGCCAGAAATTTGGAGAGATTTCTTCAAATTGCACAAGATTTGGGTCTCTATGCCATTGTACGCCCGTCTCCATTTATCTGTGCGGAATGGGAATTTGGTGGCTTGCCGGCTTGGCTCTTGACAAAGGACATGCGAATTCGCTCGTCCGACCCGGCCTACATCGAGGCTGTTGCTCGCTATTATGACCAATTATTGCCAAGGCTTGTGCCTCGCTTGTTGGATAATGGTGGAAACATTCTTATGATGCAAGTCGAAAATGAATATGGCTCTTATGGAGAAGATAAGTCTTATCTACGAGCAATTCGAAAATTGATGGAAGACCGAGGGATTGATTGCCCACTCTTTACTTCAGATGGCCCATGGAGGGCTACTCTGAAAGCCGGAACCTTGATCGAAGACGATCTCTTAGTGACAGGAAACTTCGGTTCTAAAGCTCCGTACAACTTTTCACAGATGCAGGAATTCTTTGATGAGCATGGCAAGAAATGGCCCCTCATGTGTATGGAATTCTGGGATGGTTGGTTCAACCGTTGGAAAGAACCCATCATCACTCGTGATCCTAAAGAATTGGCAGAAGCTGTTCGAGAGGTATTGGAACAAGGCTCTATCAACCTTTACATGTTCCATGGTGGAACAAACTTTGGTTTCATGAATGGTTGCTCAGCTCGAGGAACTCTGGATTTGCCACAAGTCACATCTTACGACTATGATGCCCTTCTCGATGAAGAAGGAAATCCAACTGCTAAATACTTAGCAGTCAAGAAGATGATGGCAACCCACTTCCCAGAGTATCCACAGTTGGAACCACTCTATAAGGAAAGCATGGAGATAGGATCCATTCCATTGGTCGAAAAAGTTTCCTTGTTTGAAACCCTGGATAGTCTCTCTAGTCCTACTGAAAGCCTCTATCCAAAAGCGATGGAAGAACTTGGTCAAAGCTATGGCTACCTTCTCTACCGCACTGAGGCAAGTTGGGATGCAGAAGAGGAACGTCTCCGTATCATCGATGGACGTGACCGAGCTCAACTCTTTGTAGATGGTCAATGGATTGCTACTCAATACCAGACAGAGATTGGTGAAGATATCTACTGTCAGGGCAATCGAGAAGGCTTTTCAGAGATTGACATCTTGATTGAAAATATGGGGCGTGTCAACTACGGTCATAAGTTCTTGGCAGATACGCAGCGTAAAGGAATTCGAACAGGTGTCTGCAAGGATCTACATTTCTTACTGAATTGGAAACAATATCCACTGCCACTGGATAATCCTGAGAAGATTGATTTTTCAAAAGGATGGACAGAAGGACAACCAGCCTTTTACGCTTTCGACTTTACTGTTGAAGAGCCGAAGGATACCTACTTAGACTTGTCTGAGTTTGGTAAGGGAGTTGCCTTTGTCAACGGGCGTCACCTAGGGCGTTTCTGGAACGTCGGCCCGACCCTCTCACTTTATATCCCTCATAGTTATCTCAAGGAAGGTGCTAACCGCATCATCATCTTTGAAACTGAGGGCGAATATAAAGAAGAGATTCATTTAACTCGTAAACCTACACTAAAACACATAAAGGGGGAAAACTTATGACAATTGTAGGATGCCGTATCGATGGACGTTTGATCCACGGTCAAGTAGCCAATCTTTGGGCTGGAAAACTAAATGTTTCACGCATTATGGTTGTAGACGACGAAGTTGTTAACAACGATATTGAAAAGAGTGGTTTGAAACTTGCGACACCACCAGGTGTGAAACTCAGTATCTTGCCAGTTGAGAAAGCAGCAGCAAATATCCTTGCTGGTAAATACGATAGCCAACGTCTCTTTATCGTTGCACGTAAACCAGACCGTTTCCTTGGTTTGGTCGAAGCAGGTGTTCCGCTTGAAACACTCAACGTCGGCAATATGTCTCAAACACCAGAAACTCGCTCTATCACACGTTCTATCAACGTGGTAGACAAGGATGTGGAAGATTTCCACAAACTAGCAGAAAAAGGTGTGAAACTCACTGCTCAAATGGTTCCAAATGATCCAGTTTCAGACTTTTTGAGCTTATTAAAATAGGAAAAAATTTTTAGGAGGTCATTGTTATGATACAATGGTGGCAAATTTTACTTCTCACTTTGTACTCAGCTTATCAAATCTGTGATGAGTTGACAATCGTTTCATCTGCAGGTTCCCCTGTATTCGCTGGTTTCATTACTGGTTTAGTTATGGGAGATTTGACAACTGGTTTGTTTATCGGTGGTAGCTTGCAGTTGTTCGTACTTGGGGTAGGTACCTTCGGTGGTGCTTCTCGTATCGACGCAACTTCTGGTGCGGTTCTTGCGACAGCTTTCTCAGTTTCACAAGGTATAGAAACAGACCTTGCGATCACTACAATCGCTGTACCAGTAGCAGCACTTTTGACTTACTTCGACGTACTTGGTCGTATGACTACTACATTCTTCGCACACCGTATTGACGCTGCGATTGAACGCTTTGACTACAAAGGAATCGAACGCAACTACCTACTTGGTGCGATTCCATGGGCTCTTTCACGTGCCCTTCCAGTATTCTTCGCTCTTGCTTTTGGTGGAGAATTCGTACAAGGTGTTGTAAACCTTGTTAAAGAATACCAATGGGTTGCAGACGGTTTGACACTTGCAGGTCGTATGCTTCCAGGTCTTGGATTTGCAATCTTGCTTCGTTACCTTCCAGTTAAACGTAACCTTCACTACCTTGCTATGGGATTCGGTTTGACAGCTATGTTGACTGTTCTTTACTCAAACGTAACAAGTCTTGGTGGAGCAGTTGCTGGAATCATTGGCACTCTTCCTGCTGAAGTTGCTGAAAAAATTGGCTTTGCTAACAACTTCAAAGGATTGTCTATGATCGGTATCTCTATCGTAGGTATCTTCCTTGCGGTTGTTCACTTCAAGAACAGCCAAAAAGTTGCTGTAGCAGCACCTTCTACACCATCAGAAAGTGGGGAAATTGAAGATGACGAATTCTAATTACAAATTAACAAAAGAAGATTTTAATCAAATTAACAAACGTAGCTTGTTCACTTTCCAATTGGGATGGAACTACGAACGTATGCAAGCATCAGGTTACCTTTACATGATCTTGCCACAATTGCGTAAAATGTATGGAGATGGAACTCCTGAGTTGAAAGAAATGATGAAAGTTCATACTCAATTCTTCAACACTTCACCATTCTTCCACACAATTATCGCTGGTTTTGACCTTGCTATGGAAGAAAAAGATGGCGTTGGTTCAAAAGATGCGGTTAACGGTATCAAGACAGGTTTGATGGGACCATTCGCTCCTCTTGGAGATACTATCTTTGGTTCACTTGTACCTGCTATCATGGGATCTATCGCTGCAACAATGGCTATTGCTGGTCAACCTTGGGGTATCTTCCTTTGGATTGCAGTTGCAGTAGCGTATGACATCTTCCGTTGGAAACAGTTGGAATTTGCATACAAAGAAGGGGTTAACCTTATCAACAACATGCAAAGTACTTTGACAGCTTTGATTGAAGCTGCATCTGTACTTGGTGTATTCATGATGGGTGCTCTTGTAGCAACAATGATCAACTTTGAAATTTCATACAAATTACCAATCGGTGAAAAGATGATTGACTTCCAAGACATCTTGAACTCAATCTTCCCACGTTTGCTTCCAGCAATCTTCACTGCATTTATCTTCTGGTTGCTTGGTAAGAAAGGTATGAACTCTACAAAAGCTATCGGTATCATTATCGTGCTTGCCTTGGCTCTTTCTGCCTTTGGTAAATTTGCACTTGGAATGGGCGCATAATTTATGACTAAATCATTGATTTTAGTGAGCCACGGTCGTTTCTGTGAAGAACTTAAAGGTAGCACAGAAATGATTATGGGACCACAAGACAACATTCATGCGGTTGCTCTTCTTCCAGAAGATGGACCAGAAGAATTTACTGCTAAATTTGAAGCTGCTGTTGAAGGATTGGATGATTTCCTAGTCTTTGCGGATCTTCTTGGTGGAACTCCATGTAACGTGGTGAGCCGTTTGATTATGGAAGGTCGTGACATTGAACTTTATGCAGGAATGAACCTTCCGATGGTCATTGAATTTATCAATGCAAGCCTAACTGGCATGGATGCGGACTATAAGAGTCGTGCTGCAGAAAGCATCGTAAAAGTCAACGATTTGTTAGCAGGCTTCGATGATGACGAAGATGAATAATACTCTTCGAAAATCAAATTCAAACTACGTCAGCGTCGCCTTGCCGTACTCAAGTACAGCCTGCGGCTAGCTTCCTAGTTTGCTCTTTGATTTTCATCGAGTATAAGATGTGACAACGGCTAAACCGTTAGAACAGCTTGTATAGAATAAACATGGGAATGGGAGTCACTCCCATTCCCATGTTTTCAATAGGAATGAAACAACAATAGATTAGAGGAACTCTATGCTAAATTACACAAAAGAAGAATTACTTGAACTGGGTGCAGAAATCACGACTCGTGAAATCTACCAACAGCCTGATGTATGGAAAGAGGCTTTTGAAGCTTATCAAGCGAAACGAGAAGAAATTGCAGCCTTCCTACAAGGAATTGCTGATAAACATGACTATATCAAGGTTATCTTGACGGGTGCTGGTACTTCTGCTTATGTGGGAGATACCTTGGTACCATACTTTAAGGAAGTCTATGATGAACGCAAATGGAATTTCAATGCTATTGCGACAACAGATATCGTTGCCAATCCAGAAACCTATCTGAAAAAAGATGTGGCGACTGTCCTTGTTTCCTTTGCTCGTAGTGGGAATTCACCTGAAAGTGTGGCGACGGTTGATTTGGCCAAAGCCTTGGTTGATGACCTCTATCAAGTGACCATTACATGTGCTGCAGATGGTAAATTGGCTCTTCAAGCTCATGGCGATGACCGCAATCTTTTGCTCTTGCAACCAGCTGCCTCTAATGATGCTGGATTTGCCATGACTTCTAGCTTTACGTCCATGATGTTGACAGCTCTCTTGGTGTTTGACCCTACAGAATTTGCTGTGAAAGCTGAACGTTTTGAAGTTGTGACGAGCCTTGCGCGTAAGATTCTAGACAATGCAGCAGATGTTAAAGAGCTGGTTGACCTCGACTTTAACCGCGTTATCTACCTGGGTGCTGGTCCTTACTTTGGACTTGCTCATGAAGCTCAGCTCAAGATTTTGGAATTAACAGCTGGTCAAGTTGCGACCATGTATGAAAGTCCAGTTGGCTTCCGTCACGGTCCAAAATCTCTTATCAACGAAGATACAGTTGTTTTGATCTTTGGTACAACGACAGACTACACTCGCAAGTACGACTTGGACTTGGTTCGTGAAGTGGCTGGTGACCAGATTGCTCGTCGTGTTGTGCTCTTGAGTGATCAAGCCTTTAGTCTTGAAAATGTCAAAGAAGTAGCCCTTGGTTGTGGCGGTGTCTTGAACGATATTTACCGTGTCTTCCCTTATATCGTTTATGCCCAACTCTTTGCCCTATTGACTTCACTCAAGGTAGAAAATAAACCAGATACACCATCTCCTACAGGTACCGTAAACCGTGTGGTACAAGGTGTGATCATTCATGACTATCAAAAATAAGGAAGTATCTATGAGTAAATTACAATTAAGTTCCAATAAAGTAGCCTGCTTGCAAAAACTCTCTGACGAGAACGGCATTATCTCAGCTCTTGCCTTTGACCAACGTGGCGCTTTGAAACGCCTCATGGCTCAATACCAAACAGAAGAGCCAACAGTGGCTCAAATGGAAGAACTCAAAGTCTTGGTAGCAGATGAATTGACAAAATACGCATCCTCTATGCTTCTAGACCCAGAGTATGGACTTCCAGCTACAAAAGCTCTTGCACCAAATGCTGGTCTTCTCCTTGCTTATGAGAAAACAGGATACGACACAACAAGCACCAAACGCTTGCCTGACTGCTTGGATGTTTGGTCTGCCAAACGTATCAAGGAACAAGGCGCTGATGCTGTCAAATTCTTGCTTTACTATGACGTAGATAGTTCTGATGAACTCAACCAACAAAAACAAGCCTACATTGAACGAATTGGTTCTGAGTGTGTGGCGGAAGACATTCCATTCTTCCTTGAAATCTTGGCTTACGATGAAAAAATCGCTGACGCAGGTTCTGCAGAATACGCCAAAGTGAAACCACACAAGGTTATCGGTGCCATGAAGGTCTTCTCAGACCCACGCTTTAACATCGATGTTTTGAAAGTGGAAGTTCCAGTCAACGTCAAATATGTTGAAGGCTTTGGCGATGGTGAAATCGTTCATACACGTGAAGAAGCAGCAGCCTTCTTTAAAGCTCAAGACGAAGCTACTAACTTGCCATACATCTACTTGAGTGCAGGTGTATCAGCTAAACTCTTCCAAGAAACGCTAGTATTTGCCCACGAATCAGGCGCAAACTTCAACGGAGTTCTTTGCGGCCGTGCAACATGGGCTGGATCAGTCGAAGCATACATCAAACATGGCGAAGCAGCAGCTCGTGAGTGGTTGCGTACAACAGGTTTTGAGAACATTGACGAACTCAACAAGGTTCTTAAAACAACAGCGACTTCATGGAAAGAACGTGTGGAAGCATAAAACAAGAATAGAAGAATCTTCTTTTGTTAAGAAGAGACTTAAGGTTTCCTGACAAAGGATTCTGAAAATAGGAACTACAACCATAGATGGTGAATATGCTTTCTATAGTTTGTTTACTTAATAGAAATAGAAAACAGGAGATGAAAATGAAAGCATACACAGAGCGTGTATTTGGAAATCATGAGGGCAAGGATGTCTTGGCCTATCGCTTTGAGACTGATGGTGGTTATCAGCTTGAAGTTATGACTTATGGTGCGACCATTTTGCGCTATGTCACACCTGACAAGGCTGGAAATTTTGCCAATGTTATCTTAGACTTTGATGATTTTGCTAGCTATGTAGGCAATAGTCCCAAGCATGGAGCTAGTGTGGGCCCAGTAGCAGGCCGTATCGCTGGTGCGACATTTGAGCTCAATGGCAAGACCTATGATCTTGAAGTCAACAATGCTAGCAACTGTAACCACAGTGGTTCAACAGGTTGGGATTCCAGCTTGTTTGAATTGGTAGAAGTGAGCGACCATGGCTTGACTCTCTACACCGAGCGTACAGACGGGACAGGAGGATTTCCTGGCAATCTCAAGATTTGGATTAGCTACCACTTGGAAGAAACTGGTGCCTACGAAGTCAGCTATAAGGTGACGACAGATCAGGATACGCTGGTCAATCCAACTAATCACAGCTACTTCAACTTGTCTGGTGATTTCACGCAGACAGTTGACCGCCATGTCTTTCAGCTAAATACGGAGGGCATTTACCCAATCGCTCCAGACGGTGTTCCAGCTAAGACTCCAGATGCCACTCGTGATGTTGTTAAACACATCTACAATGGTGCTTTGTTGAAGGATATCTTTGCAGAGAAAGATGAGCAAATCCAGCTGGTATCTGGTTTGGATCACCCATTTGCCCTTCCTGCAGGTCATGACAATGCTGGTTTCCTTTATGACCAAAACTCAGGTCGTTTCCTACTTTTCAAGACAGAGGCTCCTTGCTTTGTGGTCTACTCAGCAAACTTTGTAGATGAGAGTGTCATCATAGCTGGTCAGCCAATGATTCAGCACAATGGGATTGCCCTTGAAGCGCAAGCTTTACCAGATGCCATTCACAGTGACCTCAAAGACCAAGTTATTCTCAAAGCAGGGGAAACCTTTACCAGCAAAACTCGCTACGAGCTTGTTGTCAAATAAAAAGAAGAGCTGGTTTCCAGCTCTTTTGAGTTGACTTCGTTGACATTTTATCTCAATAGTGTATAATTGATGTAACGGATAAAGTTACAACAAACAAAAGGAGACACCCTATGACTTATGCATACCAGAGCCACATTTACCTAGCCGAGGTGGTTTTAAATGTCAAGGATTTGAAGAGTCAAACGGCTTTTTATCACCAGATTATTGGTTTGGAGATTTTATCTCAAACAGAGACAGAAGCGATTTTGGGACTTGGTAGAAAAGCCTTGGTCCACTTGATTCAGACAGAAAAAGCTGGGGAAGTAAGGGAGCATTATGGGCTCTACCATCTGGCAATTTTGTTGCCGACACGAAAAGCCTTGGCTGATGTCCTGAAACACCTAAGTGATTTGCGCATTCCTCTGGTCGGAGGTGCGGATCATGGATACAGTGAGGCCCTTTATCTGGAGGATTTGGAAGGAAATGGCATTGAACTCTACCGTGATAAGCCAGTGTCTTCATGGGATATTCGAGAAGACGGCCGCATTATCGGTGTGACAGAGGCCCTTGCGGCACAGGACATTTATGAGTTAGGGGAAAAGGTAGATCCCTTTCTCCTAGCTGAAGGGACGAGAATGGGGCATATCCATCTATCGGTTAAGGATAGCCGTGCGGCGAGTCAGTTTTATCAAACAGTGTTAGGGCTAGAGGATAAATTTACTATTCCTAGTGCCAGTTGGATAGCAGCCGGGAAGTACCATCACCATCTGGCTGTCAACGAATGGGCTGGAAAAGGTCTAGCTCCGCGTAAATCGGGCTTGCCTGGCTTGTCCTACTACGTCCTTGAGGTCGAAAGCAAGGAAGAACTCTTAGCCATCGTTGAGCAAGCACAAGAGGTGGAAGCTCCGATCAAGTGGTTACATTCGAGTGAGTTGGATCTTATAGACCCAGACGGGATTGTGACCCGCATTCGCTTGGCACGATGAGATGAAGAAAACACATCATATACATAGAAAAAGGCGGACAGGCTCGCATTCTGTTTTTAGAACGCGGACTTGTTCGCTTTTGTATGAAATGACGAAGCCTTTTTTGACTCTAGCTAAGGTATCGGTCAGGGATATTTTCCCTTTTCTGGGGGTTCATGCTATAATACTAATAAACTTTTCTTTCTCTAGGAAGGCAAAGGCCGAAAAATCGGCTAGAATGCTCGCAATCGTTGTCACGAAGCTTTTAAGAGAAAGTCGAACTCTGTTTGAACATCCGTATTGAGTTTAGGAGACGGGAAATAAGATGGACACAAGTGTAAAAAAATTAATCAATATGGGCCCTCTGGAGGACTATTTTATTTATTATGATCTGAGAAATCAAGTATTCTATGAAGTAAAACAAGGCATGAATTATTCAGCCATTGCAGCTCCTATTGCAGTCTTTTCCTTGCAACGGCTGTCGAAGTTGCTCAACCAAACCTTTGGAGATGTCTCATCACCTTTCAATCTGCTTTTCTTTATCTTGATGTCTCTGTTTTTAATTTTCGGGACAATTCTCCTTGCCAAATCTACCCGACGTAAAATGAAGACAGATAGATTTAGAAAAGTTAGGTTAACAAAAGCCAATATTAAAACACTTAGAAGAAAATCTAGATGGACAGTCCTAGTTGAGGTTTTTTGTTTTCTCATGATTCTGTTTTCCATCTATCGTTATTTTACCTACTCTGATTTTCTGTTCTTGATGATGTATATGTTAGGGATTTTTTCACTTGTTTATATTGTCTATGAATTTCAGATGAAAACGCGCAAACGACTGTTCAAAGAGCTGATGGAGACATTACAGGACGATAGCCGAGGAAAAGAGGGAGAAATGTAAGATGAGAAAAATCATTTATATAGGCCAAGGAAGCCAGCAATCCATCTACTATAACACAAGGACGAGAGAGGCATTAACGACAGAATCTAGCAACTTGCCAGATAGTGAAGGCGCCATCAGTTCAAAGAAATCCAAGTGGTCTTGGATTCTCTTTTTTGCTTTCTTGCTAGTTGCTATCATCAGTATTTGGATTCGTTCCTTGATAATGCCCTTTAGATTGAGTGAGTGGATGATTCCTATCCATCTAGCCGCAATCCTTTTTGTTTTTATCGGAAGTGTTTATGGATTTGAAAAACTTTTCTACAGTGGGGCTAAGTCGCTTGTTCCAGCAAGTGAAGAACAGTTTAAAGATGCGGTTGAAAGTAGTACTTTTTGGAGGAAGTCACCAGATAAGGAACCAACAGTTGATAAAATCATCTTGTATCTATTTGTTATCCTCGTTCTTCTATTTGTTTTTGTTATTGTTGTATTTTTTGCTATACCTGCGACTTTCATTCCTTACTATGAACAGGAATGGTTTAAGCCGTCCATGTTCATGGTACCAATCGGAGCAACGATCGTCCCAATTAGCGTGGTTCTTCTACTATTTCAAAACAATCCAATCCGCTGGATTTTAGCCGTACGAAAATACAAGCAGGGAAAAGTATTATTTAGGGAAGAGAAATAGAAAAGAGGAGATAATGATGTCACAAGAGAGATATTTGCAAATCAAAAAAGAGCATCAAGTTCGTAAGTTTGTGGGGCGTTTCCTCTTCATTCTTCTCGCTATACTCGATGTTCTACTGGTATCAAGTCATTCCAATTATGTCCCGCTTATAACGGTGGCTATGGTAACGATTGTGCCTTTTAATCATTTTCTACTTGGTCCTCTTAGGAGACAGAAAAAAGCTATAGAAAAAGAGCATCCAGAATGGAAAATACTCAGTACAAAGGGAGTAAAGGTTCCCTCGGCTGAAGCAAATAAAAGAACCTTGGCTGGTATTGGGATCTTGATAGCCTTGCTGTTGTCTTTTGGGCTATTCTATAAACCTGTGAAACAGCCGAACGACCAAGTAAACAAGCCACCTAAGGTTGATTCTAAAACGCCTGAAACGTCCAAGCCTTCTGAGTCTGAGTCGTCCAGTTCCTCAGAGTCGAAATCCTCGTCTTCGACTGAACAAAGTTCTAAAACCGAAAATTCAGGAACAAAACCGTCAAAAAGCGAGTCCAATAATCCCTATTACCAGATTCCAGGACTTACTGACGAACAGGTGAGAGATATCATATCGAAATCTGTGAAAGATTTAAGAGAAAAACAGTCAAAAGAAAAATCCGAAGAGTAGACTCCAGGGCTTCGATGTCTTTTCTGGATGAGTTAGTTTTGAGATTTTACTGTATAGAATAACAGGAGGAGTTCATATGACTAAAGAAGTGATTGGTTTGATAGTTGGAACAATCGTCATCTTCCTATCTTTTGTATTTGTGTGTGGGACCTTTCTTTTCCTCTATCTTCGGGATCAGAAGTTGGTCCGCCTTGCCAAGTCATCCGTTCCTGGAACGGTTATCGGCTATAGCCGTTTTCGTGAGGGGTATCCACCTATCGTCGAATACACGGTGGATGGGATTGCTTATAAGAAAACCTTGCAGTATTTTATGTTCAAAACGGTCACAATTCCGTGGGGGACTACTAAATTTTTAAAGGACTATACAAGAGAAGATATGCTAGCGCCTTCAATCACTCGCTACAGTAACTCCTTTGTTTCCTTCAAACGCTTGATGCAGACCCATTTCCCCCTTCATTCGGAGCTGACGGTCTGGTATGATCCAGACAAGCCGGCCAGGGCCTATGTCGAACGTTACAGTGGAATGGACAAGTTTTACAAGTGGTTTGGTATCGGATTTGGGCTGGCTCTAGTTCTAGTCTATGGGATAGTGATCCTAGCCTTTTTGTCCAAGATATAAGGCATAACTAATCGGAAACTTGATTTCCCAATCGTACTTCAAGGAGAACAGCCTTAGTTCTCCTTTTTCCTGTTCAGCAGATTTTTCTATCCAATCCAGAGAAAAGCTTGCCTCCTATAAAGACAGATAGGATGAGAATTTTGACAAAGAACCGTATTCGAGATATAATGAAGAAAAAGTGACCAAGGATAAATCAATGACAAACTCAAAGTATATAACACGCCTGAAACGTTCAGAGGGCCAGTTGCGTGGGATTCAAAAGATGATCGATGAAGATCGTGACTGCGCAGATATCATTACTCAGTTGACAGCAGTTCGCTCCAGTGTTGAGCGCGTGATTGAGATGATGATTACCGAAAATCTCACCGCTTGCATCAACCAACCGCTAGAGGACCCTGAGGCTCAAAAGGAACGCTTGGAAAAGGCTGTTCAGTACCTAATCAAACGGAAATAAACTAATTTTTGAGACAAGAGTTGCAAAGGTCTATCTACTATTAGAATAGTTTAATGTGAATCAAGAGAGGCTAGTAAAAAGTCTTTAAAATTAAAAAACGCATAGTATCAGGTGTTGAAAAACCTTGATACTATGCGTTTTATTGTGGGGAGATTTATACTCTTCGAAAATCAAATTCAAACCACGTCAGCTTCACCTTGCCGTACTCAAGTACAGCCTGCGGCTAGCTTCCTAGTTTGCACTTTAATTTTCATTGAGTATTACTTCATTTTCTCTTGAAATTGATTTTTGCCTAGCTTCGTTTGCTTATTCTACTTGACCAGGCCAAGCATTCATACCACCTTCTACATTGGTAACGTTGAGGCCTTGGGCGCTGAGAAATTGACAGGCAGAGGCGGAACGTACTCCACCTTGACAGATGACATGGTATTCATGGTCCAGTTTGAGTTCTTTGTAGCCTTGCTCCAAGCTACTTAACGGAAGATTTTTGGCACCTGGTGCATGTCCTGCTTGGAATTCATGTACTTCACGGACATCGATAAGATCTAGATTTTCATTTTGATATTTTTCATAAAAGTCAGCCATGCTGATATTAGTTAGCATATTCTACTCCTTCTGGATTAGCCATTTTGTATAGTGAATAAGCGCCGTCAAGGTTTTGGACGGTAAATCCTGCTTGCTTGAGGATACGCTCTGCGATATAGCTGCGCAAACCACTGTGGCAGCTAACGATGTAGGCTTGGTTCTTGTCTAGTTCATCCAAGCGTTCCCGTAGTTCGTTTAGGGGGATGTGGATGGTATCGACTTTGAGTCGACCACTTTGGAATTCGCCACTTGTTCGTACATCTAGGAATTTCTTGCCCTTTGCCAGTTCGTCTTCGAGCTGGTACCATTGAATATTGTCACTTAAACCTTCGATTAGGTTCAAGGCCGCGTAGCCCAGCATGTTGACGGGATCCTTAGCAGAGCCAAATGGTGGCGCATAGGTGAACTCCAATTCTGGTAAGTCAAAGACGGTGAGATTCCCCTTGATAACAGTTGCAAGGATATCGATTCGCTTATCAACACCCTTCTTCCCAACTCCTTGGGCACCGTAGATTTTTCCAGTGGTTGGGTCAAAGAGGAGTTTCAAGGTCATATCAGTAGCGCCTGGATAATAACCAGCGTGGTCTTTTCCACTGACATGAAGGGCTTTATATGGGATTTGGTTGGTACGAAGAGTACGCTCGCTGAGACCAGTCGAAGCAGCGGTCATATCAAAGGCACGAACGATAGCAGTGCCGATGCTGCCCTTGTTTATACGACCGAGTCCTGCGATGACGTCCGCGACTTGGCGTCCCTGACGATTGGCAGGAGAAGCGAGAGAGATGAGGGCATCTTGGCCTGTAATCTCTTGCTTGACGACGATGGCATCCCCGACTGCAAAGATATCTTTTTGACTGGTTTCGTAGTGTTCGTCGACCAGGATACCGCCACGTAGTCCCAGTTCAATCCCCGCAACTTTAGCTAGTTCATTTTCAGGTTCAACACCGACAGAAAGGATGGTGAGGTCAGAAGTGATCTTTTGACCGTTTTCGAGAACGATGACTTTTCCCTGGTCTTCAAATCGAGTTGCAGACTGAGAAGTGATAACGCGAACGCCGTTTTTAACCAATTCTGCTTGGACAAAGGCCGCCATTTCTTGATCTAATGGTGGTAAGACATGCGGTGCTTTCTCCACGATGGTGACTTGCAATCCCCGTTTCGCCAGATTTTCAGCCATTTCAAGCCCGATAAAGCCTGCACCGATGACGACAGCTTCTTTTGGATGATTGTCCAAGGCCGCCATAATTTCATCGAGATCGGGAACATTGCGAAGCGTGTAGGCATTCTTAGCTTCTGCCAAACCTTCAATGGCAGGAACAAACGGTTTAGCTCCTGGAGAGAGGATCAGCTTGTCGTAGCTTTCTGTGAATTCCTGTCCATGGTGTCGCACCGTCACAGTGTGTTCTTCTGGCGAAATCTGGATGACCTCGTGAAATGGTCGCACATCGAGATTAAAGCGTGCTTTGAGACTTTCAGGAGTTTGGACTAATAAACTATCACGGTTTGAAATTTCTCCTGAAACATAGTAAGGAAGTCCGCAGTTTGCAAAGGAAACAAAGGGACCTTTCTCAAAAATAGTGATTTCAGCGTCTTCCATGAGACGTCTGAGGCGGGTTGCTGCTGACATACCGCCTGCAACTCCTCCAACAATGATAACTTTCATTGACTTTCTCCTTTATGCTTTTAGATGACCTTACCTTTCCAAGCGCTCATACCGCCTCGAACATTGACGACATCGTAACCTTTTTTCTTTAGCTTTTTAGCGGCTAGTTTGCTTCGTACACCAGAATGACAAATGACATAAAGTGTTTCTTTTGTCGCAGGTGTGTAAGAACCGATTTCTGTTAAAGGAACATTCTTGGCGTTTTTGATATGACCTCTACGGAATTCCGTAGGCGTTCGAACATCCAGTAGTTGAATCGGTTCCTTGAGTTTAACTTCTAACTCGCTGGTAGAAATACTGTCAATTTTTGTAAATAAGTGAAACATAGGCACCTCCAAACATACCCTTATGGGGTATATTAAACCATGAAGTCAAGCTTTTGTCAAGCAAGTTGTTTTGACTTGGGAGAGGGCTTGGTTTTGAGAGTTTAGAAAGCAGGCTATTCTTGACCTTTCAAAGTCTTTTTGATATGATGACCTCAAAGTAAGTGTGAGGTATTAAGATGACCAGTGAATACCGGAAAATGATAGCGGGAGAGCCCTATCATCCGTTTGACCCCGAGTTGCGGGTCTTGGTTCAGACAGCACGTCAGAAGCAGGCAGATTTCAACCAGGAGTTAGATCCCTTGAAAGGGGCGGAGATTATCAAAAGTTGGTTTGGTTCAACTGGGGAAAATCTCTATGTCAATCCACGTCTGGTGGTCGATTATGGAGTCAATATTCATCTAGGGGAAAATTTTTATTCTAATTGGAACTTGACCATGCTGGATGTTTGTCCGATTCGCATCGGTAACAATGCCATGCTTGGCCCCAACTGTCAGTTTTTAACCCCACTCCATCCACTGGATCCGCATGAACGCAATTCAGGGGTCGAATACGGCAAGCCCATCACCATCGGTGACAATTTCTGGGCTGGAGGTGGCGTCATTGTCCTTCCTGGAGTGACACTGGGCAATAACGTAGTGGCGGGAGCAGGGGCCGTGATTACCAAGTCCTTCGGAGACAATGTTGTCCTAGGTGGCAATCCTGCGCGTGTCATTAAGGAAATCCCAGTTAAAGAAAACTAAAAAGAACAGCCCAGGCTGTTCTTTTTATGAACTCTAATCTTATAAATTTTTCTTCTTTTTTGCTTTCTTGGTCAAGGAAACATCGCACTGAGGGATGTTGGTTTTAAAAATCTATTAAAGGTAGTCTAGAGTTCAAAAATTGTTTTAGCAGCCCTTTCTAAAAAATTACTAGGCGAAATCTAATCCAAACTGAATTTAAGGAAACTTTCAGAAAAGTTTTAGTTTTGTTTCAGGAATCTTCAGTAGACTGTCTAGCTATATCATACGAAGGAGAGGAAAAAGGTATGAAATCAAAAAAATGGGCCCTACTCGCAACGAGTTTAACGGCAATGGTGCTGATGGCAGCATGTGCCCAGTCAACAACTACATCCACTACCAATGAAACGACAAATAGTGCCACAACAACTTCAACAAAGACAAATCAATCATCCTATTTTACAGAGAAGGACTATGATACTTCTTATGATGAAAGCACAGCTTCTAAGATTGAGCTATCTGGCTCATCTGCAAACGTCTCTGGAGATGGCGTGACAGTTTCTGGCTCAACAGTGACCATCACAAAATCTGGCACCTATGTAATTTCAGGTCAGTCTGACGGAGTTCAGATCAAGGTCGAGGCAGATAAGTCAGCAGATGTTCAGCTAGTCTTAAAAGGTGTCACCATGACCAACACCAATGCAGCGATATCTGCGACATCAGTCGGCCACGTCTACCTGACTCTGGCAGAAGGAACCACCAACAGTCTCTCTGACTCAAGCTCGAACAGTGACGAAAAAGCCGACGCAGCTCTCTTTTCTAAGGTGGATTTAACCATCAACGGGAAAGGAACTCTTAATGTAGAAGGAAAGAAAAATAATGGTATTAAGGCTAACGACACCCTCCACATCACAGGTGGAACCTATAACATCACAGCATTTGGCGATGCCTTTAATGTAAATGATGAACTCAATATCACTGGTACGACCATGATCATTGATGCTAAAGAAGACGGAGTCAAGGTGGATAATGATGAGGATACTTCAGTCGGAACCATGTACCTATCTAATAACAACATCACCGTTACAGCAGGAGATGATGGCATCCACGCTTCTGGAGACCTCGTCATCGATAGTGGGACCTACACCGTCAAGAATTCGACAGAAGGACTTGAAGGTAAGTCCATCACTATCAACGGTGGGGACATTACCATCTATTCGACAGATGATGGAGTCAATGCAGCTAATAAAAACGCCCAACAAAGTGAGATTTTCTTTACCATGAACGGTGGTAACCTGACAGTAGAAGTTGGTCAAGGGGATACAGACCCAATTGACTCAAACGGCAATATCACGGTCACAGGCGGAACCATTAAAATGACTGGTCAGACAGGTTTTGACTTTGATGGAACTGCGACCTACACAGGTGGAGATATCTACCTCAACGGCGAAAAACAAACGGAAATCGTCAATTCTATGCCTGGAGGCGGTGGACCGAATGGAGGTCCTCAAGGTGGAGGACCAGCTCCTGGCGGACAAGGATAAACAAAAAAGGATAGCATTCTAAGAGCAATGTTATCCTTTTTGTATCGTAGATTCATATTTTATGAGTGGTTTTATAATCGTAGCTTTCAAAGGCTAAATTGTTAAGTCTCCCGTTTTTGTTTACTTAAATTTCTTGAATTTTAAGAGAGTATTGAGTAGTTTTCCCCTAAATGTTTTGTTTTGATAGGCGATTGCGAGGGAATTGAAAAATTCAACTGCTAGGTGTTCGTGGTGACCGAGTACCATCTCGCTTGGAGCTGCTTCTGGGGAAAAGACACCTAATTTGATGCGAAGTCTACCTTTTTTCATCTTGAACTGGTGCATGCCATACATCTTGATATCAAGGCTTGGATCGGACATGAGAGTAGCTGTATCACCTGCCATAGAAATTTTTGTATCAGCATCAGGAATGACTGGTTTTTCAGCATCTAGACTGATAAAGATTTTTTGATAAGTTGGTTGTCCGTACTCTCCAATCAACTTCATCACTTCCTGTCCACCGTGCACCCCAGCAAATATAAAATGTTCAGGGTGAATTTTAAAAGGGAGCGCTTCGTCGCCCATTTTATTTAGCTCTTGGTTGAAGGCGAAGAAGTTTCCCAAAGTCAATCCATCCACGTAAGCAGCTTGTAGGTTACGTCCCTTAACCGAATTCTTAGAAATGCCATGCCGCATTTGGTCTGATTCTGCTAGACGGTCAGCGTAGAGTTCGAGGATTTTTTGACTTCCAAGGGCTAATTTGGTTTCAATTAGGTCTTGAAAATTTCTTAGTCTGTTTCATATAAAAATGAGTAAAATGAATTCCCATTACCAAGGTCATTAGAGTTGCGATAGCAATGACGATGGTTGGATTAGCCGAGAAAAGTAGAGGAAAAATAGGCCTTTAAAAAGTGGACAGGAAAGACCATTTCGGAGTATAGAGAGGAAGTTCAAAAACATTTTTAGAAATAAGACATGTGCATTATAAACATCAGATAATAATATCTGGTGCTTTATTTTTTAAAGAATTTCAACTTTTTTCTTGACAAGTGAGTAAGCACTCACTATAATAGGTTCATATTTAGTAAGTGAGTAATCACTCACAAAGGAGGAAGCAAATGAAAACATTACTACATTTACAAGATTTAGTAAAATCTTTTGACCATCAAATAGTTTTGAAACATGTCAGCTTTGAATTGCAGCCAGGAGAAATTATAGGCTTAATTGGTCCGTCTGGTGCTGGTAAATCAACTATGATTAAGACTACGTTAGGAATGGAAAAGGCTGATGGAGGCCTAGCTTTAGTGTTAAATCACACTATGCCCAATCGCTATATTTTAGGAGATATTGGCTATATGGCCCAATCAGATGCTTTATACGAGACCTTGTCAGGCCAAGAAAATCTGGAATTTTTTGGTCAGCTAAAGGGGCTTTCTAAAAAAGACCTGAAGGCGGAAATTGCTTATATAGCTCAAGTAGTAGATCTGACAGACTACTTAAACAAGGCGGTATCTGGTTATTCTGGAGGAATGAAACGGCGTTTGTCGCTGGCTATCGCGCTTTTAGGAAATCCTCAACTCTTGATTTTGGACGAACCGACAGTTGGAATCGACCCTTCTCTTCGAAAGAAAATCTGGAAAGAATTATTCGCGCTTAGAGACAATGGGGTTGGGATATTAGTTACTACCCATGTTATGGATGAAGCAGAGTTGACGGATAAGGTCGGCTTATTATTAGGCGGAAAAATCATTGCTTTTGATACACCGCAACACTTAAAAGAAAGTTATCAAGTTTCAAGTATTGAAGAAGTATTTTTGAAAGCAGAAGGAGAGTAAGATGAGAACCATTGCTATTGCTAAAAAAGTTATCAAAGAATTGCTTCGTGACAAACGAACCTTGGCTATGATGTTTGTAGCGCCGGTATTTATTATGTGGCTGATGAACCTCATGTTTTCAGCTAGTACAACCGTGAATGTCAAGTTAGCGACACAAGATCTACCAACTGGTTTGGTAACGAAAATGGATGAGCTTGATCATGTGGACATCGAGACTTATCAAGACTTAGATCAGGCCAAAGAAGCGCTAGCAAATGAAAAAGTCGATGCTGTGATTTCTTATAAAGACGGTGAGTATCAGGTCGACTACGCAAATACAGATGCTTCTAAAACAACTATGACACGACAAGTGTTACGAACAAGTATCGTCAATGAAGGCACCGATCAGTTATTATCTCGTGTCAAACAGGCTCTTCCACAATTGAAATTAGATGCAAAGGCGCCTGAAATCAAAGAATCTTACCAATATGGAGATAAAAATACTGGATTCTTTGCACGTATGATTCCAATTTTAATTGGCTTTGTGGTCTTCTTCTTTGTCTTTTTGATTTCTGGTATGGCACTTTTGAAAGAGCGCACCAGTGGAACACTAGAACGTTTGTTAGCAACACCAGTGAAACGATCTGAAATCGTCTATGGCTATATGTTGTCTTACGGTATTATTGCGATTTTTCAAACGGCAGTTGTCGTTTTAGCAGCAATTTGGCTACTAGATGTAGAAGTTGTAGGAAATATTTTAAATGTTATAATAGTTAATGTGGTACTGGCTCTTGTAGCACTAGCTTTTGGAATTCTCTTGTCTACTCTAGCAAAATCAGAATTCCAAATGATGCAATTTATTCCTCTCGTGATTATGCCCCAACTTTTTTTCTCAGGAATTATTCCATTGTCATCCATGGGAGAATGGGCTCCAACTGTGGGGAAATTTTTGCCATTAACCTATTCTGGTGATGCAATAAGCCAGATTATTCTTTACGGACACAATCTTGGTGATATTTTGTCAAATCTTGGTGTTTTAATGATTTTCTTGATCATTTTAACAATTCTTAATATTGTTGGATTGCGTCGTTATCGTAAAGTTTAGAAATCAACATAAATAATGCTAAAAAGGTGTGAAGATTAGATGGATAAGACTGTTTTTGAATCGTTTGAAGATTACTTAGAAGAAGCGAATTACCCTCAAGGAAAGAAAAAAATCATGCAGGCAGCAGTGGATCTCATATCAACTAGGAGTTACCATGGGACCTCAACTCTTCACATAGCTGAGCGTGCTGGACTAAGCCAGGCAACTTTGTTTAAGTATTTTAAGACGAAGGATGATTTACTGACGGCTATTTTACATCCTGTAGTCCCAGGCATTTTCGGTAGTTTTTTTGAGGAACTCTTAGCTTTTGAAACGACAGAAGAGAGGGTTCGTTATCTCGTCCACGATCGTATGAGCTATCTCAAAAAAAATCGTGCTTTGATGAAAATCATTCTGCAGGAGAGTTTTTCAAATAAAAAACTAAAAAATGAACAGATTTTTATCTGGAATGCTATTCAAGATAAACTTCGAGTACTCCGTAAGGAATTGATAGCAGATCCACGTGTAAATCCAGAGTTAACGATTCCTCAAATGGTTCGTATTTGTGTTGGCCCATTGTTGGCTTACTTCGCTCAACTTTATATCGTTAGCGACAACGGAGAAATAAAGGAAGAGGACCTAGACTTATTAGAAAAACAGATTTTAGGTGGTTTGTGGAAATAAGGGAGTTCTAGAAGAGCTAAGATTTATTTACTTGACTTTCAAACAAGCTAAAAAAGACATGTTCTGCTTATTTCAGATTCATGTCTTTTTTGTTGTTGGATTTGGTATTCTTCATAAGTCCTCAATGACTTTGCCAAAACAGAAACCGACTTCTCCAGCGGTGCAACGATTTCTCAAGTGTATGGAAGAGGAGATTTCTGGCTTGCTAAAGACAACTCCTTGACACTTCGCCAGCTTTTGATACAATAGTACAAAATTAGAGGAGGTGGGCTATGATTCAGAAACATGCGATTCCCATTTTGGAGTTTGATGACAATCCCCAGGCGGTCCTTATGCCAACACATGAGGGATTGGACTTAAAGTTGCCAAAGAAATGCATCTATGCATTTTTGGAGGAAGAGATTGACCGCTACGCTCAGGAAGCAGGAGCGGACTGTGTTGGTGAGTTCGTTTCTGCCACCAAGACTTATCCAGTCTATGTCGTCAACTACAAGGGTGAGGAGATCTGTCTGACCCAGGCGCCCGTTGGTTCTGCCCCAGCGGCCCAGTTTATGGATTGGTTGATTGGCTATGGTGTAGAGCAAATCATCTCCACTGGAACCTGTGGCGTCCTAGCCGATATAGAGGAGAATGCTTTTCTCATCCCTATTCGCGCTCTGCGAGATGAGGGGACCAGCTACCACTATGTAGCACCTTTTCGTTATATGGAGATGCAGATTGAGGCTATCTCTGCCATTGAGCAAGTCTTGGAACAAAGAGGCATTCCTTACGAGGAGGTTATGACTTGGACGACAGATGGTTTTTACCGAGAGACAGCTGAAAAGGTTGCCTATCGTAAGGAAGAAGGCTGTGCTGTTGTGGAGATGGAGTGCTCTGCTCTTGCGGCAGTAGCTCAGTTACGTAGGGTTGTCTGGGGAGAACTGCTCTTTACCGCAGATTCCCTGGCGGATCTAGATAACTACGACAGTCGTGACTGGGGCGTAGAAGCTTTTGATAAGGCCCTCGAACTCTGTCTTGCTATTATGCACCACATGTGAGTGCTCTTACTATTTTTATGGTACAATGTAGCTATGGTATTCAAATCATTTTTTGAAAAAATAAAGACGACGCTAGTTCGATTATCACCAGCTCGTCGCATCTTTTTAAGTTTTGCCCTAGTAATCTTCTTGGGTTCTCTCCTTTTAAGCCTACCCTTGGTTCAAGCAGCAACGTCACAAGCGACCTACTTTGACCATCTCTTTACGACTGTGTCCATGGTCTGTGTGACAGGGCTCTTCACCCAGCCGGTGGCCTCTACTTACAATATCTGGGGCCAGTTGATTTGCATGCTGTTGATCCAGATCGGTGGATTGGGGCTTATGACCTTTATTGGAATCTTTTATATCCAAGGGAAACAAAAGCTCAGTCTTCGTAGCCGTGAGACTATTCAAGAAAGTTTTAGTTATGGGGAAACCCAGTCCTTAAGGGACTTCATCCGCTCGATCTTTTTGACGACTTTTCTGGTAGAAGGGCTCGGTGCCTTTCTCCTGAGTTTCCGCTTCATTCCTGAATTTGGATGGGGGCGAGGGATTCTAACCTCTATCTTTTTGGCTATTTCAGCTTTCTGCAATGCTGGATTTGATAATTTTGGAAGTACGAGTTTAGCAGTCTTTCAGACGGACCCTTTGATCAATCTAGTGATTGCAGGATTGATTATAACGGGTGGCCTAGGATTTATGGTCTGGTTTGACCTAGCGATCCAGTTTGGGAAAAAGAAAAAACGCCGCCTGCGTTTCCATACCAAGTTGGTTCTCTTTTTAACGGCGGGAATTTTGCTCTTTGGAACAGTATCGACTCTCTTAATCGAGTGGAACAATCTAGGGACGATTGGGAATCTCAGCGTCCCAGAGAAACTATTGGTTAGTTTCTTCCAGACTGTCAGTATGAGGACAGCAGGCTTTGCCTCTATTGACTACACCCAGGCTCGACCAGTTACCTTACTGATCTACATTTTGCAGATGTTTCTGGGCGGGGCACCTGGAGGGACAGCAGGGGGACTCAAGATTACGACCTTCTTTGTCTTGTTGGTCTTTGCTCGCAGTGAATTATTGGGCTTGCCTCATGCCAATGTAGCTCGGAGGACCATTGAACCTCGAACCGTACAAAAATCTTTCAGTGTCTTTATTATCTTCTTGTTGACTTTCTTACTGGGCTTGATTTTACTAGGGATAACAGCAGAAGGAAATCCGCGCTTTATCTATCTCATGTTTGAGACCATTTCAGCACTTGCTACTGTTGGGGTAACGGCAAATTTAACACCAGAGTTAGGTAAGTTAGCCCTTAGTATCGTTATGTTGCTGATGTTTATTGGCCGTATTGGCCCCTTGACACTACTGGTCAGCTTAGCAGAATATAAGCCAGACAAGAAAGATTTGATTCACTATATGAAAGCAGATATCACTATCGGATAAGAAAGGAAAAACGATGTCAGATCGGACAATTGGAATTTTAGGTTTGGGAATTTTTGGGAGTAGTGTTTTGGCTGCTCTTGCCAAGCATCATATGAATATCATTGCTATTGATGACCACGAGGAGCGCATTAATCAATTTGAACCCGTGCTGGCGCGTGGGGTTGTTGGAGATATCACGGATGAAGAACTCCTTCTATCAGCTGGAATTGACACCTGCGATACCGTGGTTGTCGCAACGGGGGAAAATCTAGAATCCAGTGTTCTTGCAGTCATGCACTGTAAAAGTCTAGGGGTGCCGACCGTCATTGCCAAGGTAAAAAGTCATATGGCCAAAAAGGTACTGGAGAAAATTGGTGCGGACTCGGTCATCTCACCGGAATTTGAAATGGGGCGTTCGTTAGCGCAGAGAATTCTCTTTCATAACAGCGTAGATGTCTTTCAGTTGGACAAGAATGTTTCAATTGTCGAGATGAGAATCCCCCAATCTTGGGCGGGGAAAAGCCTTAGCCAGCTAGATTTACGTGGGCGATACAATCTCAATGTACTTGGATTTCGTGACTATGAAAATTCTCCTCTAGATGTTCAATTCGGCCCCGATGACCTTTTACGGTCAGGCGCCTATATCATGGCGGTGATTAATAACCAACATTTGGATACTCTAACAGAGCTTAGTGAGTAGGAGAGGAAGGGCTGTTTTCTTCCCCAATGATTAATGAATCAATATAAGTATTTTATAAGAGGGATTTAAGAAAAATTTTAACTTTTTCTTAATCCTTTTTAATTTTAGGAGATTATACTAGAGCCATCAAATAAAGAAAAACTCTAAGGAGAATCCTATGAAATTCAATCCAAATCAGAGATATACTCGTTGGTCTATTCGCCGTCTCAGTGTCGGTGTTGCTTCAGTTGTTGTGGCTAGTGGCTTCTTTGTCCTAGTTGGTCAACCAAGTTCTGCACGTGCTGATGTCGTCAATCCGACCCCTGCCCAAGTCGTGCCAGACGCTGCTTCGGTGAGTGAAAAGAGCGACTTACCAGCAGAGGTTCTCAAAAAAGCAGTCGATGTAGCTCTTCCTTCAGAACAAGCAGACTCAGCACCTAAAGCAAGCTTGGATACTACAAGCTCTTCAGAAAAAGCGGACGCAACTGCTAAAGAGCCGGCAGTAGCGCCAAAAGAAGAAGTACAAGCACAACCTGACTCTAAGAAACAAACAGAAGATGCAGTTAAACCTGTGGAAAGTCCTGCGCCTACAGTTTCTGGACAAGACCGTGAAGCTAGTGAAGCACAACCAGCGACCACCCCAGCTGAAGTCCAAAAAGGTGTGGCTGACAATACAAAAGATACAGTAGATGTCCCAGCCACTTACTTGGACAAGGCTAACTTTCCTGGTCCCTTCACCGCCGGTATCAACCAAGTCATCCCATACGAATTCTTCGCTGGAGACGGTATGTTGACTCGCCTTATCTTGAAAGCTTCTGACAAGGCTCCATGGTCAGACAACGGAACAGCTAAAAATCCCGCTCTTCCACCAGTAGAAAAATTGGGCAAAGGCCTTTACTTCTATGAAGTGGACTTGGCAGGCACCCAAGGTAAATCTGATAAAGAGCTGCTTGACTTGTTGAAACAAAATGGCACACATAGCTATAAAGCTACCATCAAAGTGTACGGTGCAAAAGACGGCAAGCCTGACTTAACTAATCTGGTAGCAACTAAAGATTTGGATGTCAACTTGAATGGTTTGACCACCTCAGCTGAAGTCCAAAAAGGTGTGGCTGACAATACTAAAGACACAGTAGATGTTCCGGCTAGCTACCTTGACAAAGCCAATTTCCCAGGCCCATTTACAGCTGGTGTCAACCAAGTCATTCCATATGAATTCTTCGCTGGAGACGGCATGTTAACTCGCCTGATCTTGAAAGCATCCGACAAGGCTCCATGGTCAGACAACGGTTCAGCTAAAAATCCTGCTCTTCCACCAGTAGAAAAATTGGGCAAAGGCCTTTACTTCTACGAAGTGGATTTAGCAGGCACCCAAGGTAAATCTGATAAAGAGCTACTTGATCTCTTAAAACAAAATGGTACACAAAGCTATAAAGCTACTATCAAGGTGTACGGTGCAAAAGACGGCAAGCCTGACTTAACTAATCTGGTAGCGACTAAAGATTTGACTGTTAATTTGAATGGTTTGACCACACCAAATCAGGTTAAAGAGTCTGGCTTGACCACATCAAATCAGGTTAAAGACTCTGTTGCTAATAACATCAAAAATAGCATTGATGTTCCAGCTAGCTACCTTGAAAAAGCAAATGTTCCAGGTCCATTCTTGGCAGGTGTTAACCAAGTTATTCCGTACGAAGCTTTTGGTGGAGATGGTATGTTGACTCGCCTCTTGTTAAAAGCTTCAGACAAAGCCCCATGGTCAGACAACGGAACAGCTAAAAATCCTGCCCTATTGCCACTTGAAGGCTTGGCTAAAGGCCAATATTTCTACGAAGTGGATTTGAATGGCAATACGGTTGGCAAAGATGGTCAGGCCTTGCTGGATCAACTTCGAGCTAACGGAACCCATACATATCTAGCTACTGTTAAAGTCTATGGAGCTAAAGATGGCAAACCTGATTTGAGCAATCTAGTAGCTACTCGTCAAGTAACGATTCAGCTTCGTGGAAAAGAAATGGCGTCAACACCATCTCAACAAGGTCAGATGAATACGAAACCTTCTGAAACAGGCTCTACAGGTACAACTGAGGGTATGATGGGCACAAATCATCGTATGTCAGACATGAAGACCGATCAACCAGCTTCTAGCCCAATGACTAATATGATGAAAAAAGATGATAAAGCGATGCTACCAAATACTGGGGAAGCTAAAACAGCTACAGCTGGCCTTGGTATCTTTGGTCTAGCCTTGGCAGGCCTTGTTGGACTTTTGGGTTTGACAACCAAACGAGAAGATTAAGATTCAAATCATTTAAATATTAGAGAAAATAGTGTTATACTAAAGCAAGTATAACACTGTTTTTATCGAAGGAGTGTCAGATGAAAAAGACAATTTTGCTGGTTGATGATGAGATAGATATTCTAGATATTCAAAACCGCTATCTTTTACAGGCAGGATACGATGTTTTAGTCGCCCATGATGGCAAGGAGGGATTAGAACTTTTCAGAAAAAAATCTATCGACCTCATCATCACAGATATCATGATGCCCAATATGGACGGTTATGATTTTATCAGTGAAGTTCAGTATATCGCTCCGGATCAACCCTTCCTCTTTACAACTGCTAAGACAAGCGAACAGGATAAGATTTATGGCTTAAGTTTGGGGGCAGATGATTTTATAGTCAAGCCCTTTAGCCCACGCGAATTGGTTTTAAGAGTGAATAATATCTTGCGTCGCCTTAGCCGTGGAGGAGAGACAGAACAGATCGAGTTTGGTGACTTGGTAATCAACCATGTGACTCATGAAGTTCGCATTGGGGAGCAACCTTTGGAATTGACAGTAAAATCCTTTGAACTTCTATGGGTATTAGCCAGCAATCCCGAGAGAGTCTTTTCAAAGACGGAACTTTACGAGAAGGTATGGCAAGAGGACTATGTGGATGATACCAATACACTCAATGTTCATATCCATGCTTTGAGGCAAGAGTTGACCAAGTATACAAATTCAAATGCTCCTGCTATCAAAACTGTCTGGGGTTTGGGCTATAAGATGGAAAGATCAAGAGGTAGAAAATGAAATTAAAAAACTATATTTTAGTGGGGTATCTAGTGTCGACTCTGCTAACGATTTTGGTCGTTTTCTGGGCAGTCCAACGAATGTTGATCGAGAAAAGTGAAGTTTACTTTCTAGTTGGAATGACCTTGATTGCTAGTTTCATTGGCGCTGCAGTGAGCATCTTTCTTTTGTCGCCTGTTTTTTCTTCTCTGAAACATTTGAAAAAACAAGCTCAGGATATAGCAGGCAAGGATTTCAGCGCAGAAATTGAAACCAAAGGCCCATTAGAATTTCAAGAGCTGGGCCAGGCTTTTAATGACATGTCCCACAATTTGCAAGCTACCTTTCAATCACTTGATGAGAGCGAGCAAGAAAAGAGAATGATGATTGCGCAGCTCTCTCACGATATTAAAACTCCCATTACCTCTATTCAGGTTACTGTGGAGGGAATTCTAGATGGAGTTATTAAGGAAGAGGAGCGACTCCACTACTTAACCACGATTGGTCGGCAAACTGAGCGTCTAAACAAGCTAGTGGAGGAATTGGATGTTTTGACTCTCAATACACAACCTCAAGAAACTGCTGATGAGGAAGTCGAAGAGGTCTTTTTAGATCAGCTGTTGATTGAGTCAATGAGTGAATTTCAACTCCAGATTGAACAAGAGGAGCGGGATGTTTACATTCAAGTATCACCTGAGTTGGCGAAAATCAAGAGCCATCCTGACAAACTTTCCCGCATTCTGGTCAATTTGTTAAACAATGCCTTTAAATATTCAGAACCAGGAACCAGAATCGAGGTTCTTGCCCAATTAACAGAACAAGAGCTGAGAATCAGTGTGAAAGACGAGGGTCAGGGGATCCTTCCTGAGGATTTGGAAAAGATCTTTAAACGACTTTATCGTGTAGAAACTTCGCGTAACATGAAGACAGGTGGTCATGGTCTTGGTCTTGCGATTGCGCGAGAACTAGCCCATCAGCTTGGTGGGGAAATCACAGCAGAAAGTCAATATGGCTTAGGAAGCAAGTTTACATTCAGCCTTAATTTAAAATAAAGGCGTAAAACCCCTTTACAAATCTAGCTTTTCATGGTACAATAGCCTTTGTGTGAAATAGCAGCAGGAAAGCATGAAGCTCGTCAACAGGTGTCTTATGACAAGTAACCTTGGCTGTTTAGGCGAAGGGCATCTGCACGAATCAGGGCTTTCTAAGTGACTATTTCCGCCAAATATTATTTATATCAGGAGGACATACATATGTCACGTTATACAGGACCATCTTGGAAACAAGCTCGTCGCCTTGGCCTTTCACTTACAGGTACAGGTAAAGAATTGGCACGTCGTAACTACGTACCAGGACAACACGGACCAAACAACCGTTCTAAATTGTCAGAATATGGTTTGCAATTGGCTGAAAAACAAAAACTTCGTTTCACTTACGGTGTAGGTGAAAAACAATTCCGTAACTTGTTCGTACAAGCTACTAAGATCAAAGGCGGAATCCTAGGTTTCAACTTTATGCTTCTTTTGGAACGTCGTTTGGATAACGTTGTTTACCGTCTTGGTCTTGCGACTACTCGTCGTCAAGCTCGTCAATTCGTAAACCACGGTCACATCCTTGTTGACGGAAAACGCGTTGATATCCCATCATACCGCGTAACTCCAGGTCAAGTGATTTCAGTTCGTGAGAAATCATTGAAAGTTCCAGCTATCCTTGAAGCAGTAGAAGCTACTCTTGGACGTCCAGCATTCGTTTCATTCGACGCTGAAAAATTGGAAGGTTCATTGACTCGCTTGCCAGAACGCGACGAAATCAACCCAGAAATCAACGAAGCACTTGTCGTTGAATTCTACAACAAAATGCTTTAATTTTAAGAAATATCTTACAGAAAGCCTACAACAGTGGGCTTTTTGCTTTGTCTTAAAAAACGGCTCTTTATCAACTGTAGTGGGTTGAAGTCAGCTAAGATCTAGAAAGAGTCTGGAACAAAAAGATTTTGATTTTAGGAATTCTTTATTATAAATTTTTAAAATCGATAGATTAGACAAAAAAGCGAACAAGACAGAATTCTGAGTGTCAGATAACTGATTTTGTTCGCTTTTTATATTTAAGGTTAGACTTTTGTCCCAGTCTCTTTCTTTTTTGATGTTCAGAGCGATAAAAATCCGTTTTTTGAAGTTTTCAAAGTTCCGAAAACCAAAGGCATTGCGCTTGATGAGTTTGATGAGATTATTCGTTGCTTCTAATTTTGCGTTGGAATAGGGTAATTGGAGAGGTTGACGATTTTCTCTTTGTTCTTTAGAAAGGTTTTAAAGACAGTATGAAAGAGAGGATGAACCTGCTTTAGATTGTCCTCAATAAGTCCGAAAAATTTCTCAGGCTCCTTGTTCTGAAAGTGAAAAAGCAAGAGCTGATAGACATTATAGTGGTATTTCAAGTCTTCTGAATAGCTCAAAAGCTTGTAAAGCTTGCCTAGAATTTCTTTATTCGTCAAGTGCAGACGAAAAGTAGGGCGATAAAATCGCTTATCACTAAATTTACGGCTATCCTGCTGGATGATCTTTCAGTAGCGCTTGATAGCCTTGTATTCATGAGACTTTCGATGAAACTGATTCATGATTTGAACACGGACATGACTCATAGGCTGACTGAGATGTTGTACAATGTGAAAACGGTCCAGCATGATTTTAGCATTTGGGAGTGAAACAGTCTGGGGGCCTGTTTCAGCCTGAGCCTAGAAATTAGAAATCGAAGCTGTTTAGCTAAGTCATAGTAGGGACTAAACATGTCCATGGTAATGATTTTCACGCTATTTCGGACCTGTCTGGAATAGCGCAGGAAGTGATTGCGAATCGTTGCTTGAGTCCGCCCATCTAAGATAGCTAGGATCTTTCTTGTATCGTAGTCCTGTGCAACAAAGATTATCTTTCTTTTCTTGAAGCTATATTCATCCCAACTCATGTGTTCTGGAAGGTGGTTAAGATCAGTCTTAAATTTGAATTTATGTAACTGACGAATGACTGTCGAAGTGGAGACAGATAAACTTTCGGAGATAGCTGTCATAGGGACTTTCTCAATCAATTTTTGAGTGATTTTCTGTTTGACGATGGTTGCGATCTGGTGATTCTTCTTGACTAAGGAAGTCTCTGAGACGGCTATTTTTCCACAGTCTTTACAGCGGAAACGGTGTTTTTTCAATCGAATGAGAGTCTTGTAGCCAGCACATTCGAGGTAGCGGATTTTGGATTCTATTTGAAAGTCATATTTAGCCATTTGTCCTTGATAGTTGTGACATTTAGAGGCAGGATAATCGAGCTTAGCAATGACTTCTTTATGCGTTCCAGTATCAAGATAATCTAAGATAATAATATTTTTGTCATTAATTCCAAGTATGTTTGTGATAAAATTTAATTGTTCCATAAGATTCTTTCTAATGAGGGTTTGGTCACTTTTTCATTATAGGTCTTATGGGGCTTTTTTCTACAAAAAATAGACTCCATAATTCCTACAGTGGTTTTACCCGCTACAGAAATTATAGAGCCTGAAACCAACGTTTCTGGGCTTTTTTCCTGCTTAAACTATTCTTCTGGATAAATTTTGTCTGATTGAGAAAAGATTAGAAAATATCTTTTGATTTAATACTTGTATTCTCTTTTTTAATGTGATATAATTATAACGTAGAGGTGAGATATTTATAACAAATGCTACGGTCACCAATCCTTTCTCACAAGAAAATCTGCCATTAGGCACAAGCCTAAAAATTTTACTGTTCAATGTGAACTATTTCTAACAAAGGAGGAACACATCATGTTTAAATCACAAAAAATAGGGCTCATCATTTCGACACTGATGACCAATATTTCCATTATTAGCTACGTTTTTCTAGCTACAAACCTCAGTCTTTTGGCTAAAATATTGATTAGCCTTACACCAATTATCGGTAGTGCCATTGGATTTTCTGCCTTCTACTTTAAAGACAGGAAAGAAGAATAAGATGAAACACATCAAAAAATGGTTAATTTGGACTTGGTTACCTGTTATGCTACTACTGTGGCTATTAACTCCGCCAAGTAATTCCCCCTGGATAAAACACACTGTTTTTCTAGTCACGATTACCATGCAAGGACTTATTTTCTGGCTTGTTTCCAAGGCACAATCTCAAGCAGACGAGGGAAAGTATTTTGGACTGACAGAGAAGTTATATGGTATGACCTTATTTACCGCTATGGCCATTTACACTAAAGGTATCTGGATAATCACACCAGCTACTAGTCCTATCTGGCTGAAACACCTTTTTCTAGGTTCTGGCTTGTTTGTCCTCATTCTTTGCTTTCTCTATTTTGCATTAAAAAAAGTTGATGAACAAGCAGACGAGCGTTTCTATATGAACTTGGCAAAGGCAGCCTGCACAACCCTGGTACTGATAGTTCTATCTCTGATAGTGTTGAGCATAGTAACATTTTTCCTTCCCTTCACCCTAAGAACAGGCATGGTTTTGATTTTTACTGCATCCATGATTGTGTTTTTTGACCTGTTTTTCCTCATATTTGAAAAGAGGGGGTAGATATGGGAAAAATTCTAACAAACTTAAAAGGCATCCGAGAAGACGCCCGCATGACCCAGCAAGAATTGGCGGATAAGATTGGTGTACGACGGGAAACTATTCTCCACTTGGAGAATAATCGATATAACCCTTCACTTGAAATGGCGCTTAAAATCGCACGTGTCTTTGGCATGTCCGTTGAAGATATTTTCCGCTTAAATGAAGAGGTCTAGTCATGAAAAATCAAATTTGTACCCACTGTGGTGCTGACCAATTTGTCGTAAAAAAACAACTGAAAGGTTATGCAGGATTAGTCAGTGAAGAGGCTAAATTCGTTTCAGGAGGTATTGCCCTCTATCATGAAATTTGTCAAAATTGTGGTACTGTTCGTAGAAGTTTTGTGAAGGATGTTGAGAAATTATAAGCGATTATAATTGTGGTTTTAAATATGCTAAAAAGGCCTAGAAAATCGGCTTTTTGTCAACTGTAGTGGGTTGATAAAAAGTTACAACCTAGAGAGGACCAAATTGGTTCTCTCCTTTTTGATATTCAAAGCGATGAGAATTCTCGTTTTAAAATTTTCAAAGTCCCGAAAACCAAAGGCATTGCGCTTGATGAGTTTGATGAGGTTGTTAGTAGCTTCTAGTTTTGCGTCGGAATAGGGTAATTGAAGAGCGTTGACGATTTTCTCTTTGTTCTTTAGAAAGGTTTTAAAGACAGTATGAAAGAGAGGATGAACCTGCTTTAGATTGTCCTCAATAAGTCCGAAAAATTTCTCAGGCTCCTTGTTCTGAAAGTGAAAAAGCAAGAGCTGATAGACATTATAGTGGTGTTTCAAGTCTTCTGAATAGCTCAAAAGCTTGTCTAGAATTTCTTTATTCGTCAAGTGCATATGAAAAGTAGGGCGATAAAATCGCTTATCACTCAATGTACGGTTATCCTGCTGGATGATCTTCCAGTAGCGCTTGATAGCCTTGTATTCATGAGATTTTCGCTCAAATTGATTCATAATTTGGACACGCACACGATTCATAGCACGGCTTAAGTGTTGGAGTAAAACAGTCCAGTGAACTGTTTTAGCCTGAGTTTAGAAGTATAATAACGAAGGGTGAAAGCGATCCAGAACGATTTTAGCATTTGGGAGTGAAACAGTCTGGGAGACTGTTTCAGCCTGAGCCTAGAAATTCGAAAGCGAAGTTGTCTAGCTAAGTCATAATAAGGACTAAACCGATCCATCGTAATGATTTTCACCTGGCAACGGACACTTCTATCGTATCGAAGAAAGTAATTTCGGATGATAGTTTGTGTCCTGCCTTCAAGGACAGTGATGATATCGAGCTTTTTAAAATCTTACGCAATGAAACTTATCTTCATCTCCCGATTGAAACAGTCACTCCCCTGACTGTTTCAACATCCCAAGACATAATCTCAGGAAGACGAGAAAAATCATGTTTAAAGTGAAAGTCATTAAGCTTTCGAATAACAGTTGAAGTTGAGATGGAAAGTTGATGGGCAATGTCGGTCATAGAAGTTTTTTCAATCGACTTTTGAGCAATTTTTTGGTTGATAATACGAGGAATTTGATGATTCTTCTTGACGAGAGAAGTCTCAGCGACCGCTATTTTCGAGCAATGATAGCACTTGAAACGACGCTTTTCATAAATTCTAGTAGGCATACGGCCGTTTCGAGGTAAGGGATCTTAGACGGTTTTTGAAAATCATATTTCTTCATTTGATTTCCGCAATCAGAACAAGATAGAGCCTCGTAGTCCAGTTTGGCGATGATTTCCTTGTGGGTATCTCTATTAACAACATCCATAATTTGGATATTAGGGTCTTTGATATCGAGTAGTTTTGTGATAAAATGTAATGGTTCCATATGATTCTTTCTAATGAGTTGTTTTGTCGCTTTTCATTATAGGTCATGTGGAACTTTTTTTCTGCAACAAAATAGGCTCCATAATATCCATAGGGGATTTACCCACTACAAATATTATAGAGCCTAAAAAACTATAGAACACTTCTTAACTGTGAGGGGGATAAAAAATTCCCTGCAAATTGAAATTGCAAGGAACTTTTGTTAATGGTTATGGGCAAGCCAGGCGGAATACTTTACCCCAAGCCAGAGAGCAAAGAGGAGATTGATGACGACGATGCCTGAACCGACCAGTGAAAATAGGAAAAATTCGCTAGTCGAAACCTGCCACAAATGCACGATGTCTGTAATCAAATAAGCACTGACAGGAAAACAAAGGATGGAAGTGATGAGAGCAGGGATATACTTACGGAGAAGAATTGATTGTCCAATATGGAGCAAGAGATGGAGTGCAAAGGCTACAAATCCCCCCAACCAAACTAATTCGAGCGCTCTAGATTGACTAAAATACGCTAATAAAGTGATGGATAAGACAAGAATAAACTCCTCAAAAACAGCAAGGGCAAATCCCTCTGTTGTCATTTCTTTGTGGATTTTGAGAATAGCTGGAGCCTTTTGAGCCAGCAAGGTTTCGTTGAGATGAATCCAAGGGACAAGACCGATAATTTCTTCCATATCGTGAAAGATAAAAAGTAGAGGAAACATCCAAAGATAAAATGCCATAAATCTCTCCTGAAAAACTATAGATCGCTCGCCAATCAAGCAAAAAACGCCCAGTAAGGCGTTTTGAGTTAGGTATGCTTATTTCACTTCTGTAAACACGACGTGTTTGCGAAGTTTTGGTGAGTATTTCTTCAATTGAAGACGGTCTGGAGTGTTACGTTTGTTTTTAGAAGTAAGGTACAAGCGTTCACCAGATTCTTTGTGTTCAAGTGTAATATTTACGCGCATGGTATCTCCCTTCTATTATTCAGCTGATGCAGCTTTAGCGATTTTACGTCCTTTGTAGTATCCTTTAAGTGATACACGATGAGAACGTGAGTAATCTCCAGTAGTTTCGTCAAAGTTTACAGATGGAGCTGTTACTTTGTAGTGTGTACGACGTTTGTTTTTCTTCGCTTTTGAAGTGCGACGTGCAGGTACTGCCATTTTGATTTCTCCTTTAGGTATTTAAATTCGATTCAATCTAGTGATTTTCATCAACCATACTAGGATAACACATTTTTTTTGTAAAGTAAAGTTACTTGACAAAAAAAGATGAAAAAATTAGAAGTCATTCAATTGAATTAATCGAAATTTTCTGAAAATTCAAGAATTTTATTCTGTTCTTCATGCGGAAATTGTGCTATAATAGTAAAAACTGAAACGGGAGGGATAAGATGACAGAATTAGATACACGTCACCGCAGTAGCGTTTATGACAGCATGGTTAAATCACCAAACCGTGCTATGCTTCGTGCGACTGGTATGACAGATAAGGACTTTGAAACACCGATTGTGGGAGTGATTTCAACTTGGGCGGAAAATACACCATGTAACATTCACTTGCATGATTTTGGGAAATTGGCTAAAGAAGGTGTCAAATCTGCGGGCGCTTGGCCGGTACAGTTTGGAACCATTACCGTAGCAGACGGGATCGCTATGGGAACGCCTGGGATGCGTTTCTCTCTAACATCTCGCGATATCATTGCGGACTCAATCGAAGCGGCAATGGGTGGTCACAATGTGGATGCCTTTGTGGCTATCGGTGGCTGTGACAAGAACATGCCTGGTTCTATGATTGCCATTGCCAATATGGATATCCCGGCTATTTTCGCTTATGGGGGAACCATTGCGCCTGGAAATCTTGATGGCAAAGACATCGACTTGGTTTCGGTATTTGAAGGAATCGGTAAGTGGAACCACGGTGACATGACAGCTGAGGACGTGAAGCGTCTCGAATGCAATGCCTGCCCTGGCCCTGGTGGCTGTGGTGGTATGTATACAGCTAATACCATGGCGACTGCTATCGAAGTTCTAGGGATGAGTTTGCCAGGATCATCCTCTCACCCAGCTGAATCAGCTGATAAGAAAGAAGATATCGAAGCAGCAGGACGTGCTGTTGTTAAGATGTTGGAGCTTGGCCTCAAACCATCAGATATCTTGACTCGTGAAGCTTTTGAAGATGCCATTACAGTAACCATGGCTCTCGGTGGGTCAACCAATGCCACTCTTCACTTGCTTGCCATTGCCCATGCGGCTAATGTTGACTTGTCACTTGAGGACTTCAATACGATCCAAGAACGTGTGCCTCACTTGGCTGACTTGAAACCATCTGGTCAGTATGTCTTCCAAGATCTCTACGAAGTCGGTGGAGTTCCAGCGGTTATGAAATATCTCTTGGCGAATGGTTTCCTCCACGGAGACCGTATCACATGTACTGGTAAGACTGTCGCTGAAAACTTGGCTGACTTTGCAGACCTTACATCAGGTCAAAAAGTCATCATGCCACTTGAAAATCCAAAACGTGCAGATGGACCGCTGATCATCTTGAACGGGAACCTTGCCCCTGATGGTGCGGTTGCTAAAGTATCAGGTGTTAAAGTGCGTCGCCACGTTGGACCAGCTAAGGTCTTTGACTCAGAAGAAGATGCGATTCAGGCCGTTCTGACAGACGAAATCGTTGATGGCGATGTAGTCGTTGTCCGTTTCGTTGGACCTAAGGGTGGTCCTGGTATGCCTGAGATGCTGTCACTTTCATCCATGATCGTTGGTAAAGGTCAAGGAGACAAGGTTGCCCTCTTGACGGATGGCCGTTTCTCTGGTGGTACTTATGGTCTGGTTGTTGGACATATCGCCCCTGAAGCTCAGGATGGTGGACCAATTGCTTACCTTCGTACAGGTGATATCGTTACGGTTGACCAAGATACCAAAGAAATTTCTATGGCCGTATCCGAAGAAGAACTTGAAAAACGCAAGACAGAAACAACCTTGCCACCACTTTACAGCCGTGGTGTCCTTGGCAAATATGCCCACATTGTATCATCTGCTTCACGCGGAGCCGTGACAGATTTCTGGAATATGGACAAGTCAGGTAAAAAATAAACAAGAAAAGCAAGCCAACTTCGGCTTGCTTTTTTTCATCTTCAAAAGTGATTTGCCTACTTATACTCAATAAAAATCAAAGAGCAAACTAAAAAGCTAGGCGCAGGTTGCTCAAAGCACAGCTTTGAGGTTGGAGATAAAGCTGACGTGGTTTGAAGAGATTTTTGAAGAGTATTAACGAGGTGGCAGTCCAAGGGCAATACGGCCGTAGCGACTGATTCGTGTGATCTTCCAGGCAGGCGACCAGGTAACTTCAACCTTGACATCTTCGATACCCTCGATTTGTTTCAGACCTGCGACGATTTCGATAGGCAGGCTTTCGGCGCAATCACAGGCAGTATCAGTGAAGGTCATGACAATCTTGCAGAGACCCGTTTCGTCCAGATTGATTTCATAAATCAATCCTAGATTGTAAACATCCAATTCCACATCTGTATCAAAAACCTTCTCTAGTTTTTCGATAATTTGGTCTTGTAAGGCCAAAGCGCGGTCATTGATTTTGATATCGTCTCTCATAACAGTCCCTCCACCTGATAAATATCCTCTATTTTCTCATAATTCTGACAATTTGGCAAGTTTTTGATGAATTTTCTGAAAAATATGATAAAATGAAGAAAATACTGAATCAAGGGGAAGCCTATGGAGCAGATTGGAAAAGTCTTTAGACAATTACGAGAGTCAAGAAATATCTCGCTGAGACAAGCAACTGGAGGACAATTTTCGCCGTCTATGTTGTCTCGCTTTGAAACAGGTCAGAGTGAGCTTTCGGTAGAAAAGTTTCTATTTGCCCTAGAAAATATATCTGCCAGTGTGGAGGAAATCCTCTTTTTGGCTAGAGGTTTTCACTATGATACAGATTCTGAGTTGAGAAAAGAAATCATAGATGTCTTGGATCCAAAGAATATAGCACCTCTTGAAGACTTGTATCGTAAGGAGTATCAAAAGCAAACCCATTCTCAAAACAAACAGAAACATATTCTAAATGCCATTATTATCAAGTCTTATATGAAGAGCATGGATGAAAGGGTAGAGTTAACAGCAGAGGAAGGAAAAGTCCTTCATGATTATCTGTTTTCGACCGAGATTTGGGGAAACTATGAACTCAATTTGTTCTCAGTCAGTTCACCTCTCTTATCTGTTTCTCTTTTCACTAGGTATGTTAGAGAGATGGTACGCAAATCCGATTTTCTAATGGAGACGAAGGGGAACCGAAACCTTTTTCATACGATGCTATTGAATGGTTTTTAGCTAGTATTGAGTGTGAAGAATTTACCAATGCCTATTATTTTAAAGATGTCATAGAAGAGCATTTCTACAAGGAAAATGAAACCTATTTCCGAATTGTCTATTTGTGGGCGGAAGGTCTCCTTGATAGCAAGCAAGGCAGAGTCAAGGAAGGACAAAAAAAGATGGAAGATGCTGTCCGTATTTTTGAGATGCTTGGCTGTAACAAATCTGCCGAATACTATAGAAAAACGACTGATTGTTGAATATCTGTAAATTAAGAAGAGGGGAGAATGTAAATGAAAAATATAATTAGTGACCGTATCTCAAATAAGCAAATTATAAAAGATTTTATTAGCAATTTCATTGGCTCTTTGAGCGGGAAATCTTTCAATTTTGCTTTAGGTTTGATGCTACTGGATCAAACAAAATCTGCAATGAGTTTTGGGATTAATATGATTATTTATCCTTTAGTCAGTTTGATTTTCTTAGTTCCCATTGGTAATCTAGTAGATAGATACCCACACAAGAAAATTTTGATATATAATTTCATCTTTAGAATTTTTACCTTTCTTTTGTTCTATGCTTTTTATTTTCTTATGGATTCTTCGAGTATTTTATACCTAGTAATTCCGTTTGTAATACTTCACTCTATTACAGTAAATATAAGTGATACTTGTTATTCAGCCTCAATTCATGAATTAGTAAATGATAAAAAAATTCAAAGATTAAGTTCTGTTACACAGACTGCCATTGCAATTGCAACCATGCTTTCTCCAGCTATTGGAGTCATTTTTTATGGTTGGTTAGGTTTTGCAGGTTTTATTCTAATTGAAATCTTTGCAAACCTCCTCTCTTTAGGAGTTCTACTTAGTATGAAATTTTACTATGAATATAACGAGCAAGAGAACAAGGCTACGAATTGTGAAAATCCTCTGCATGGAATCAAAGAAATCATTCAATTTCTTAAAGAAAATCAAATTGTAAAATACATTATTCTTGTAAGTGTTATCCTCAATTTTTTCTACACATCTATCAGTATTGGGGTGCCCTTTGTATTAAAAGAGCAACTTCTGTTAGATAACTCGACAGTAGGGATGCTTGAAACTATGGCCGCAGTAGGAATGCTTTTAGCCAGTATTTCAATGTCACTATTGCCAGATAAGAAAGAAAACAACATCTTACTCTCGAGTAAGATAACCATGCCACTTGTTCTCTTAACTATGGCTATTATTGGTTTAGGCATCACATTTGCATCAACTAACTCTCAAATTATTATTTCTTTTCTTGGTAGTATATTTATGGGAATCATAGCGTTTACTCTTGTTGTTTTAAATATTATTGTGATGACTTACCTTCAAAGTACCATCGAAACAAAATTTTTAGGCAGAGTAATGAGTACTTTATTTACACTAAATACATCTATCATGCCGATAGGTACCATAGTATTCACTTATCTTTTTCAAAAAGAAGTGAATGGAGGGTTGATATTCATATTTGGGGGAGTAACCCTCCTAATATATATAACTATAATGTTACCTAAAATTTTTAGAATACTAAGATTAGAGTAATCTATATTTAGATAAGATTCATTTTTTATTACTAAAGAAGTATGATTTAAAATTTGAAGCGATAGAACTCCAGACCTCTTTCAGGTCATTAAAGGAGTTCTATCGCTTTTTTCTTATTTTGTGTGTTGCATATATTCAAAAAATTTTTTCGCTAATTCATAAGTGCTATACTGTAGTCATACTTCATATAGAACTTAGAGCAAGAAGGGAGATTTTCTATGAAATTATTGTTTAGAAATCAAGCTTATCGACTGTTGACTTTGTCACGATTCTTCAATGCTTTTGGTGCTTCGATTTTTAACCTGGTATTTATCGTCTATGCATCGACCTTGCCACAAGCATCTTTTGCGGTTGCTGTAGCAAATATTGTGATGATTCTTCCGACTCTCTTTACAGTTTTTGTAGGGATTCGGGCAGATTACACGAGGGACAAGGTCAAATGGATGGTCTACAGCGGTTTGTTTCAGGCAGTTTTATTTTTTCTAGTAGCTTTAGTTGTTCAGCAAGCTAGTTTATTTGCCTTTTCTAGCCTGTGTTTAATCAATGTCATTAGTGATATCATCAGTGATTTTGCTGGTGGTTTGCGCATGCCTCTTATTAAGGAAAAGGTAGCTGAAAATGATTTGATGGAGGCTTATTCTTTTTCCCAGTTTATCACCTATATTTCAGCTATTGGTGGTCAAGCTTTCGGAGTCTGGCTCTTAGGGCTATCGATCAATAATTTTTCTCTCGTTGCGGGAATCAATGCCTGTTTTTTCCTAGTATCAGCGGCTATTCTCTTTTTAGGAAAAAGCAAATTAAGCCTGTCGATTTCATCTGCTGATGGTGAAATCCTAAAAAATGAGAAGCTTTCTATCAAAGACCAATTTCTAACGATTTATCGAAATTTACGCCTCGTTTTTCTTAAAAGTGGACAGAAAAACTTTGGTTTTATGCTCTTTGCTGTCTTGCTTATCAATGCCTTGGGTGGTGCTTTGGGAGGCATTTATAATATCTTCTTTTTGAACCATTCTCTTTTAAACTTTTCTTACACAGAGGCGTTATTTATCGAGCAATCCTGTATTTTATTAGCACTTATCGTCAGTAGCCTTACAGGCAATGATTATTTTGGGAAGCAGTCCCTGCCTAGATTGATGATGTGGGCGACCGTAGGACTTAGTTTAGTTGGTCTGGCGAATGTATTCAATCAAGTCGTGCTTGGTTTGCTATTCCTCTTTCTAACTCTGTATGTGTCTGGTAAAGTTCAACCAAAGATTAGTGCCATGCTCATGAAAAATCTAGCTTCAGAGGTTCTAGCTCGCACAAGTAATTTTTTAGGTCTATTGTTTACCTTATCCATACCTGTGGGAACAGCCTGTTTTTCACTTGTAGCCGTATGGAATATGCAGTTGACTTGGATCTTATTTGTTGGTCTTTCTTTGCTGGCTATCCTTTTGACAAGTCTTAATCTCAAAAATGATATTTGAATCCTAATTTTTTCTCACTGTTTTAATCCCTCTATTTATGGTAAAATAAGACTATTAAGTTTAAAGAGGATACCCTATGAAATTACAAAAACCAAAAGGAACGCAGGATATTTTACCTGCTGAGTCTGCTAAGTGGCAGTACGTTGAGGGCTTTGCCCGTGAAATTTTCAAGCGCTATAACTATGCGGAAGTGCGCACGCCTATTTTTGAGCATTACGAGGTCATCAGCCGCTCTGTCGGAGATACAACGGATATCGTAACCAAGGAAATGTACGATTTTTATGACAAGGGTGACCGCCATATTACCCTCCGTCCAGAAGGAACTGCGCCTGTTGTCCGTTCCTATGTGGAAAATAAACTCTTCGCCCCAGAAGTGCAAAAGCCAAGTAAGTTCTACTATATGGGCCCTATGTTCCGTTATGAGCGTCCACAAGCAGGTCGTTTACGCCAGTTCCACCAGATTGGTGTCGAGTGTTTTGGCTCTAGCAATCCAGCTACCGATGTGGAAACAATCGCTATGGCAGCTCATTTCTTGAAAGAAATCGGCATCCAAGGTGTCAAATTGCATCTTAACACTCTTGGAAATCCTGAGAGTCGTGCGGCTTACCGTCAAGCCTTGATTGATTATTTGACACCGCTCAAGGAGACCTTGTCTAAGGATAGCCAACGTCGTTTGGAGGAAAATCCTCTCCGTGTCTTGGACTCTAAGGAAAAAGAAGACAAGGTGGCAGTAGAAAATGCACCGTCTATCTTGGATTTCCTTGATGAAGAAAGCCAAGCTCATTTTGATGCCGTCCGTCAGATGTTGGAAAATCTGGGTGTAGACTATCTCATCGATACCAATATGGTACGTGGTTTGGACTACTACAACCACACCATTTTCGAGTTTATCACTGAGATTGAGGGCAATGATTTGACAGTCTGTGCGGGTGGTCGTTACGATGGTTTGGTTGCCTACTTTGGTGGTCCTGAAACTGCAGGCTTTGGCTTTGGACTTGGTGTAGAGCGTCTGCTTCTTATCCTTGAAAAGCAAGGTGTGGCCCTCCCTATCGAAAACGCTCTAGATGTCTATATCGCAGTCTTGGGAGAAGGCGCAAATGTTAAGGCCTTGGAATTGGTACAAGCCCTTCGCCAACAAGGATTCAAAGCAGAGCGTGACTACCTTAACCGGAAGCTCAAAGCTCAGTTCAAGTCCGCCGATGTCTTTGCGGCTAAGACTCTCATTACTCTAGGCGAGAGTGAAGTTGAAAGCGGACAAGTGACGGTTAAGAACAACCAAACTCGAGAAGAAGTTCAAGTGTCACTTGATGCTATTAGCCAAAACTTCTCAGAAATCTTTGAAAAATTAGGCTTTTAATGACAGATAAATTGGTCAGGAACTTATTCCTAACCCACTTTTTCTAGGATTAACATTGCTCTTGCTTACTCAAAAATATCTTTATAAAACCATTACTATTGTTTCCATTTTTGCAAGAGGAATTCGCTTATTAGCCCTTTTAGTTGCTACTGTATTCCACATTTTTATCAAAATGATGCGAATAACAATGCTAAGTCTTCATTTCAAATAGGAGATCTTTATGAAAATACTTAAAAATATTGGCTGGTTTCTTCTAGCTGTTCTATCCTTTTTCTTTGGTTATGGTCTGGTTCAGAGTATGGCTCTGTCAGCTCTTGGACTAGGGGCTTCAATCTTTGAAGTTTTGCCACTTTATATCGTCCTGTCAGGGGCCTATGTTTATGGAGTTTACAGATGGTATCAGACAGAAAAGGTTAGCATCCAGACGACGGTTTTTAATCGTTATATCTGGTTGCCTACTCTGGTTTTGCTAGTGGCGATTACAGCACAGTTCTTTTTGCCAGATGATCCGTCGGTCAATCAACAAATCGTATCACAATTGACAGTTGCTCAGCCTGTATTTGGTTTCTTTATGGTGGTAGTCTTTGCTCCTCTGACGGAAGAACTCATCTTTAGAGGGATGCTGGCGCGCTATCTCTTTCCTAAGCAGAACAACAGCAAACAGACAGCTCTGTTTCTCCTCGTATCAGGTGTGCTTTTTGCCTTGATTCATTTTCCAGGGACTTTACAACAGTTTTTAGTCTATGCTAGTCTGGGTTTTAGTTTAGGGTTGGCTTATATCAATAGGAAAGGCCTTCTTTACAGCATTTCTCTCCACGCTTTGAATAATTTAATCGGCTTTTTGATGATACTCATGCTATAATAGAGTCAGGAGGTCACATGAAACGAGTAATTTTATTAGCAGTGATACAGGCGGTCGTTCTCTTCTTTATCATCGGGGCACTTGCCTATGCCTTTAAAGGCGACTTCTTTTACAACTATCTAGCAGTTGTCTTTGCGTCTATTGCAGGTGTCTTGCGTTTTGCTTCGGCTTATGCTACGGAGATTGTTCTACCTAAAAAGGCAGCTGAGATTGCTGAAAAGCGTAAAAAAGGTTAAGAATCATAATCAGAGAATCCGATGACGTTTTCATCGGATTTTTTGTCTGTTCGTTTTGATTTCTAAAGACAATCAAACTTTTCTGCTGATTTTCATGAAGAGCCTGCGCTTTTGTGGTAAAATAGTAACAGAATAAAAGAGGAGAGAAAACATGAAACGTAGTATGTATGCTGGTCGTGTTCGTGAGGAACACATCGGACAAGAAATTACTTTGAAAGGATGGGTTGGCCGTCGTCGTGACTTGGGTGGTTTGATCTTTATCGACCTTCGTGACCGTGAAGGGATTATGCAGTTGGTTATCAACCCTGAAAAAGTATCTGCAGAGGTTATGGCAACAGCTGAAAGCCTTCGTAGCGAATTTGTCATTGAGGTGACTGGACAAGTCGTAGCGCGTGAACAAGCCAATGATAAGTTGCCAACTGGTGTGGTTGAGTTGAACGTGACAGCTTTGACAGTGCTTAATACAGCTAAAACAACGCCTTTTGAGATTAAAGATGGGATTGAGGCCAATGACGATACACGTTTGCGTTACCGTTACCTTGACCTTCGTCGTCCAGAGATGTTGGAAAATCTCAAACTTCGTGCCAAGGTGACCCACTCTATCCGTAATTACTTGGATGAGTTGGAGTTTATCGATGTGGAGACGCCATTCCTTTCTAAATCAACGCCAGAAGGGGCGCGCGACTATTTGGTGCCATCTCGTGTCAATAAAGGGCATTTCTACGCTCTTCCTCAGAGCCCACAAATCACGAAACAGCTCTTGATGAATGCTGGTTTCGACCGCTATTACCAAATCGTCAAATGTTTCCGTGATGAGGACTTGCGTGGTGACCGTCAGCCTGAGTTCACCCAGGTCGACTTGGAAACGTCTTTCCTTACGGAGCAAGAGATCCAAGATATCACAGAAGGCTTGATTGCGCGCGTGATGAAAGAAACCAAAGGCATCGAAGTAACGCTTCCATTTCCTCGTATGAAATACGATGATGCGATGGATCTTTACGGTTCTGATAAGCCTGATACCCGTTTTGATATGTTGCTTCAGGACTTGACAGAAGCGGTTAAAGGTGTTGATTTCAAAGTCTTTTCAGAAGCACCTGCCGTTAAAGCCATTGTGGTCAAAGGCGCAGCAGATAACTACTCACGTAAAGACATCGACAAGATGACCGAAGTAGCCAAGCAGTACGGTGCCAAAGGTCTTGCTTGGGTCAAGGTTGTTGATGGAGAATTAAACGGACCAGTTGCCAAATTCTTGACTGGTATCCAAGCAGAATTGACTGCAGCACTTGGTCTTGAAGATAAGGATTTAGTTCTATTTGTGGCGGATACGCTTGAGGTAGCTAATGCAACACTAGGTGCCCTTCGTGGCCGTATCGCCAAAGAGCTTGACTTGATTGATAACGATCAATTCAATTTCCTTTGGGTGGTTGACTGGCCAATGTTTGAATGGTCTGAAGAAGAAGGTCGTTACATGAGCGCCCACCATCCATTCACTCTTCCACAGGAAGAGACAGTCCACGAACTAGAAGGTGATTTGGCTAAGGTTCGTGCCATTGCTTACGATATCGTCTTGAACGGTTATGAACTTGGTGGTGGTAGTCTTCGTATCAATCAAAAAGACCTTCAAGAACGCATGTTCAAGGCTCTTGGTTTCTCAGCTGAAGAAGCAAATGATCAGTTTGGCTTCCTTCTTGAAGCCATGGACTATGGTTTCCCACCACACGGTGGTTTGGCGATCGGTCTTGACCGTTTTGTCATGCTCTTAGCAGGAGAAGAAAACATTCGTGAAGTCATTGCCTTTCCTAAGAACAATAAGGCAACCGACCCAATGACACAAGCTCCATCAACAGTCGCTCTCAAACAACTAGAGGAACTCAGCTTACAAGTAGAAGAAGATGAAACAAGCAAAACGAATTAAGCGGTGGCGCTATTATCTGCGCCGCTTTGCTTATCAGATAAAAATCTTACGAGTTTTACAAAGTATCTCTCGGGAAAAATACGATGAGAAAGTATCGGCTTCTCTGGTTTATGGCTTTCTGTCAGCAGTAGCAGTCAATTTCTTTTTTCAACCAGGACACGTTTACTCCAGTGGTGCGACGGGTTTGGCACAGATTATCTCTGCTTTGAGTAATCACTGGTTTGGTTTTTATATTCCGATATCGCTGACCTTTTATGCCATCAATTTTCCGTTGATGATTTTGGCTTGGTATCAGATTGGGCATAAGTTTACAATCTTTACCTTTATCACAGTATCCATGAGTTCCCTCTTTATCCAGCTTGTGCCAGTTGTGACCTTGACAGAGGATCCCATCATCAATGCTCTTTTTGGGGGTGTTGTCATGGGCTTGGGGATTGGTTTTGCACTCCGTAACAATATTTCTAGCGGAGGTACAGATATCGTCAGTCTCACCATTCGAAAGAAAACGGGTAAGAATGTCGGCAGTATTTCTTTCTTGGTAAATGGGATGATTATGCTGATAGCAGGTCTGACCTTTGGTTGGAAATACGCCCTCTACTCTATGATTACCATTTTTGTATCGAGCCGTGTGACAGACGCGGTCTTTACAAAGCAAAAACGAATGCAGGCCATGATTGTGACCAATAATCCTGACAAGGTAATCGCAAAAATCCATAAAAAATTGCACCGTGGAGCAACCATGATCCACGATGCAGAAGGAACCTATAATCATGAGAGAAAAGCAGTCTTGATCACTGTTATCACGCGAGCAGAGTTTAATGATTTTAAACACATCATGAAACAGGTCGATCCAACAGCCTTTGTCTCTGTATCTGAAAATGTCCACATCCTAGGACGATTCGTAGAAACAGACAATTAATCATACTCAAAAGACCAGCCTTGGGGCTGGTCTTTATTTTTCGATAATTTTGTGTCCAATCAACTGGCGGTAACAAATCTGTTTATTGTTTTTGGCATCGTTAATAATCTGGAGAATGGTTTCAAAGGAAACGCGCCCGAGTTCTAAGCTATTGATATCCACATAGGCTGCCAAGTTCAGTTTAGGGTTGACCGAGTCAAAGCTGAGGACAGGGACATCCAGTTGGTGTTTTGCGATGTAATCACAGACCCCTGCAGCAAGAAGGCTATCAATAGTAATAATAGCATCAATATTTGGATCATGCTCGAAGAGAAGTTTACTAAAGCGATAACCATTATCTTCAAGAAATTCGGTCGCAAAGTAGGTCAGATTTGGATCAATAGGAAGTTGGTATTGTTTAAGAGCTAACTCATAACCCATTAGACGATCTTGTGTTACGAAAAGTTTTTTGGTTCCTCCGATGAAGGCAATTCGCTTGCATCCTTTTTTGATGAAATATTCTGTTGCATCAAAACCTGCCTGGACATTGTCATTATCGACGAGCGGAATGAAGGGAGATAGAGATTTACCTAAGATAAGGAAAGGAAATTGCTCATCTGCTACTAGCTTAACCAAAGGATCTTCTTCTTGGGCATAGAGGAAAATCAAACCATCTACACGCTTACCATAGACCATCTGGGAAATAGCTTTGAGCCGCTCTTTTGCATCTTTCCCCGTTGCAATCTGAATAGCATAGTGGTTTTCAGACGCGACTTGGGCGATACCACGAAGGACAGATGGGAAGAAAGGATTTTGGTAAAAGGCATCTGAGTCGTCAGGGAGCACCAAGCCGATAACTTGAGTATAGCTACTTACCAAGCTACGAGCATTGAGATTGGGGTGGTAGTTGAGCTCCTTCATCGCCTTGCGAACTCGTTTTTTGGTTTCATCACTAATCGTTGATTTGTTTTGAATAACGCGGGTAACAGTTGAAGGTGAGACACCTGCTGCCTTGGCCACGTCTTTAATCGTAACGGGCATAAAAATCTCCTATTTATGATAATCTGGATCACGGAAGTGTGTCTTGTAAAAAATGGTGACCAGATAAAGAACAAAAAGAATGTTTTGTACAGTGATAAGGGTCGCCATATTTTGGCCAAAAAGTCCCAAAATAAGCGTAATCAGAGTGGGTAATCCTAAACAGTTCAAGATAAAATGGTAGCACTCTTTAAAGCTCCTAAATGAAAAGAGGCGTGATTTTTTGGTGATATAAAGGAGGAGACTAGCTCCAAGAGAGACAATAAAGAAATTCAATCCAAAGAGGAAGCTTGCACCAAGAACGAGAAAGAGACTGATATAGACACGGTTCTGTTGGTACCAGTCTTTAGAAATAGCCTGGGTTAAAGTTTCCTTACTCTGGAAACTCTCCGTTTGAATGGCGTGGTAGCGAATGCGAGTTAGTTCCTTACTTTCCTTACTGATGACGAGTTCTTTCGTATCAAAATGAAGTTGCAAATCCTTTGGCAATTCCTTACTTGGACTTGGGCCAATCAAAAGAGAAGGCTGCTGATTCTTTGTACCTGAGTAGTTCAGCTTTCCATCAACGATTTGTGCATTCTCTGACAAGTCCATGATGGCTTCATCTGTCAGGGGTGTATAGACATTATCGATAAACGTATCCAGTGGATACGTTTCCTGTGAGCTGTTTTGAATGGCAATGGGTACCATAGACAAGCTGATAAGGAAGAGACTGGTAAAGAGGAGTTGAAACCAGTTGAGTCCAAAACGTTTTGACAGGGGCTTACGAAATCCCCAAATACTTGAAAAATATGAAAATGGATATGGAAGCATTTGTATCTTTCTAAAAGGTGTTTTCTATATGAGTATTATTATATAGAGAAATGTGCTTTATTTCAAGTCTAGTAGATAAATTGCTTACTGAAAAGCTGATTTTGCTACTATTTGCGGTCTTGTGTCTAATCTTTCAACTTTAGAAACAAGATCAAAATGAAAAAGGGTGGCGGGGATAGATTATCCCTTGTCGCCACCACTTGTAAGTCCTGAAACAAAGTTCTTTTGTAGGAAGAAGAAGAGAATACAGATTGGAAGCGCGATGAGGATAGCACCTGCTGAGAAGTAGGCGATCTTCAAGTTTTTCACATTGCTGACAAAGGTCTGTAGACCAACGGCAACTGTAAAGTATTCTTTCTCACGAAGCAAGAAACTAGAGAGGATATAGTCTCCGAAAGGTCCCATGAAGGCCCAGAGCGCTTGTACTGCAACCATTGGGCGAACGAGTGGGAGAACAATTTGCCAGAAGCGACGGAAGTGTCCTGCACCATCTAGTTTTGCTGATTCATCAAGAGACATCGGTACTGTGTCGAAGTAGCCTTTCATCAACCAAGCATTCATCGGGATACCACCACCGACATATAGGAAGATGAGGAACCAGCTTTGGTTAAGGGCATTCAACATAAGGGCCATAACGAAGAAGGCTGTCAAAGCGGCCATAGTTGGCACCATTTGGATAATCAAGAAGAAGACCAAACTTTGTTTACGAGCCAAGAAGTTGTAACGGCTGTAGGCATAACCAGCAAGTACGATGATACTTGTTTGAACAGCCATTGTAATCAAGGCGATAATCAAAGTGTTGAGGTACCAAGTGCCGTACAAGGTTTCAGTGAAGAGCCCTTGGAAGTTGGCAAAGCTAAAGTCGACGTTAGCATCTAGTTTAAAAGCTACGACGTTACCAGTCTTGAAGGCTGACATAATAGTAATCAAAAGTGGATAGATAATCACGATTGAAAGACCAATCAAGTAGAGGTAAGTGAGGGTTTGAGTCAGTCTACGTTTGAGTTTGATTGAGTTATTCATCTTAGACGTCCTCCATATCAAATGCGTGTAGTTTCTTGAATGCGATCATAGAGATAGAGATGACAATGATAGAGATGATCAAGGTAACAGCTGCCGCCATAGAGTATTGAGGAGATGTACCTGTTGTCAAGCGATAAATCCATGAGATCAAGATATCAGTTGAACCGGCTCCACCACCAACGCTACCAGGACCTCCGCCGTTGAAGAGGTACATGATAGAGAAGTTGTTAAAGTTGAAGGTGTATTGGCTGATCAATGTTGGTGCTGCAACAGCCAAAATCATAGGGAAAGTGATGTTGCGGAATTTTTGCCAAGCATTGGCACCATCGATATAAGCCGCTTCGTAGAGGTCGTTAGGAATTGACTGCAAGATACCCAAAGTCAAAACGTAGATGTATGGGAATCCTAGCCAACCTTGCATCATAATCAAGGCAATCTTCGTCCAAGTTGGGTCTGTTTTCCAAGGGATAAGAGCACCGTCAAGGAAAGGAAGAACCTTAGCCAAGATAGGCAATACTTGAGTGTTGATCGCTCCGACACTATCGTTAAACATGTTTGAGAATGTCAAGATAGTGATGAAGGCTGGAACTGCCCAAGGAAGAAGGAAAATAACACCAAAGATACGTTTTCCTTTGATAAATGGTTGGTTAGCAATGATAGCAGTGAAGATACCAATCACAATCTGCAAAGTAGAAGCAGACAAGGCCCAGATGATGGTCCAAGAAAGAACCGCACCGAAGGCTGAACGGAAGGTACTTAAGCTCCAGATGTTTGTAAAGTTAGTCAAACCAACCCAGTCCAACAATTTGTTTGGTGGCAAGTGTTGGAAGTCATAGTTGGTAAAGGCAATCATCAAGGTTACGATAACTGGGAAGATAATCGCAAATGTCATAGCGACGTAAGATGGGATGATCAAGAGGTAAGGGAAACCATTCTCATAAATACCTTTGATCATATCTTTAAAAGTACGTGGGACAGGAATTCCATTGTTAATACGTTTTGCGATTGTATGTGCATCTTTAATATTTGAGAAATAAAAGAGCACATAAACGACTACAAAGATTAAATGGAAGGCACCACGAATCAGCATAAAGAGGGAATTATCACGACCTGGCTTGTCACCAAGAGTGATCAAATTGTGCAATTCAGGGGCTGCAAGTGCTAGGAAATAAAGAACAAATACGATAGTTACACCAAGGAAGATAAAACCTTTGGCCTTTTGTTTATTGTAAATCTGTCCTAACCCAGGAATCACTGAAAGCAAGGCTGCTTTGCTAGGTTGTTGGTTTTCCATGAATACTCCTTTCATAGGATACGAGATTGAAGTTTGTCTCCAATCACTAGATAGGCAACTGCAATCATTCGTAAATTTATAAAATCAAAGGGGGATTTGTATTCTCCCCCCTTGTAACGAATTCAATTATTCACCAAATTTTTGTTTGATTGTTTCTTTGATCAATGTTACAGCATCGTTAGCAGCTGTCTTAGCATCTTTTTTACCACTTACAGCGTCAAAGAGCATTGTTTTAGCTGGATCCCAAACAGCTGACATTTGAGAAATGTTTGGCATTGGTTGAGCGTTCTTGAACTGTTTGATAACAGCTGTTGTCAACTCATCGTTTTTACCTTCAGCGTATGAACGAGCTTCAGTGTTAGCTGGGATTTCGTTAGTTGCATCGTAGAATGCTTTTTGTTGTTCAGTTGAAACAAGGAAGTCTACAAATTTTTGTGCAGCTTCAAGGTTCTTAGTGCTTGATGGGATGATCCAAGCTTTACCACCACCGAATGGTGTGTATTCTTTACCATTTGGAAGAGTTGGAATAGTAGCAACACCGTAGTTTACTTTAGCATCTTTGAATGCTTGAGCTTTCCAAGGTCCATCGATGATAGCAGCTGTTTTACCTTCTTGGAATTGAGTTTGGATCAAGTTTGCAGCACCTTCAGTATCTTGCATACCTTTAGGCCATTTTTCATACCAAGATTTAGCGTAGTTGACACCAGTGATAGAACCGTCGTTTGCAAGACCGATGTCTTTAGCGTCTTTACCGTTTTGTCCGAATACGTAACCACCGTTACCAGCAAGGAGTCCGTATGCGTAGTAGAAGTTTGTCCAGTCAGCTAGGAATGCAGTAGTTTTGCCATCTTCACCAGCGAAAGCGTATTTGCTGTCTTTAGCAAGTTCTTCTAATTCAGCAAAAGTTTTTGGAGCTTCTTTAAGCAAGTCTTTGTTATAGTACAAAACGAGTGATTCGATGACAGCTGGAGCACCGTAGACTTTACCGCCAACAGTTACAAGTGATTTTGTTTTATCGTCTGTTTTCGCACCATCACTAAGAGTTACTTCTGAAAGTTGTCCGTCAGTACCAAGGCTACCTACACGGTCGTATGGAGCCATCATAACGTCAGCAGCCTTACCAGATTGGTTGTCTAGAGAAAGGTTGTCAAGACCACCCATTTGGTCCCCTGTTTTGATAGTAACTTTTACGCCAGATTCCTTTTCATAAGCTTTTGCAGCAGATTCAGCGAAGGCTTTATATTGGTCTTCAACGTAGAAAGTAAGTTCTTTTGCTTCTGAAGAGCTAGTATCAGCAGCTTTGTCAGCAGATTTGCTTCCGCAAGCTACCAAAAGCAAGCTAGCTAGAGTAGCAGTTCCGAGCACAGCAGCGCTCTTCATGAATTTAGATGACATAGTGTATTCCTCCTAAAGAATAACAGTTATAATTTATTCGGGAAACGCAAACGTTTTCCTTCATGAGCTTAGTATAGCACAAATAGAAAACGGTTGCAAGGTTTTTTTGAAAAAATTTTAAAAAATTTTTAAGGTTTGGAAGTGGATATGATTGCCTTTAATAGGAAGAAAACATCCTAAACGCTGATTTTCTTATTTTGTGAAAACCAAGGGAAACGATTGCGTTAATTTAGCCCGATTTTCAGAAAATATAGGATATGTTCGGAATGAATTATCTTAAATCAGAAAATCTTTAAAAATTTTTTCGCTTATTTCGTAAAATATCAGTGGAAATAAGTTTTAGTTAGATAAAAATAATTCAAAAAAAATTTTAAAAACGCTTGCATTTGTCTTTGAAATACGCTATACTTAATTCAACGCAAACGTTTGCGCCTTAATTGCGCAGCGTTTTATAACAAACACATGAGGTGCTATTATGAAAAAACGTCAAAGTGGTGTGTTGATGCACGTCTCTTCTCTGCCAGGAGCATACGGGATTGGATCATTTGGTCAGACTGCCTATGATTTCGTTGATTTCTTGGTTCGTACGAAGCAACGTTACTGGCAAATCCTCCCTCTTGGGACAACAAGCTATGGAGATTCTCCATACCAATCATTCTCAGCCTTTGCTGGAAATACGCATTTTATCGACCTTGATATCTTGGTAGAGCAAGGCTTGCTCGAAGCTAGTGACCTTGAAGGTGTTGACTTTGGTAGCGATGCATCTGAAGTTGACTATGCGAAGATTTATTACGCACGTCGTCCGCTTTTAGAAAAAGCAGTTAAACGCTTCTTGGAAGTGGGTGATGTCAAAGATTTTGAGAAGTTTGCTCAAGATAACCAATCATGGCTCGAACTCTTCGCAGAGTATATGGCTATCAAAGAGCATTTTGACAATCTTGCTTGGACAGAATGGCCAGATGCAGATGCTCGTGCGCGTAAAGCTTCAGCACTTGAAAGCTACCGTGAGAAATTGGCAGACAAGTTGGTTTACCACCGTGTGACTCAATATTTCTTCTTCCAACAATGGTTGAAATTGAAAGCCTACGCTAACGACAACCACATCGAAATTGTTGGAGACATGCCTATCTACGTTGCGGAAGATTCAAGCGACATGTGGGCAAATCCACATCTCTTCAAGACAGATGCCACTGGTAAAGCAACCTGCATCGCAGGTTGCCCACCAGATGAGTTTTCTGCCACTGGTCAGCTTTGGGGAAACCCAATCTACGACTGGGAAGCAATGGACAAAGACGGTTACAAATGGTGGATTGAACGCTTGCGCGAAAGCTTCAAGATCTACGATATCGTTCGTATCGACCACTTCCGTGGCTTTGAATCTTACTGGGAAATCCCTGCTGGTTCCGATACAGCGGCCCCTGGTAAATGGGTGAAAGGCCCAGGCTATAAGCTTTTTGCAGCCGTTAAGGAAGAGCTTGGTGAGCTAAACATCATCGCGGAAGACCTTGGTTTCATGACAAATGAAGTGATTGAGTTACGTGAACGTACTGGCTTTCCAGGAATGAAGATTCTTCAATTCGCCTTCAACCCAGAAGACGAAAGTATCGATAGTCCACACTTGGCACCTGCCAACTCTGTTATGTACACAGGAACACACGATAACAATACGGTTCTTGGTTGGTACCGTAATGAAATCGACGATCCAACTCGTGAATACATGGCTCGTTACACGAACCGTAAAGAGTACGAAACAGTGCCACACGCAATGCTTCGCACAGTCTTTTCATCCGTTAGCTTCATGGCTATTGCAACCATGCAAGACTTGCTAGAACTAGATGAGTCAGCTCGCATGAACTACCCATCTACTCTTGGCGGAAACTGGTCTTGGCGTATGACTGAAGATCAATTGACTCCTGCTGTCGAGCAAGAATTGCTTGATTTTACAACCATCTATCGCCGTGAAAATAAAGACTTGAAGCCAAAAGAAGTTCAAAAAGCAGAATCCTAATCATACTGAAAGCGTGCTTACACAAGTAGGCTTTCCTCTATTTACAATTATTGTTGAAACAAAAGGAGACTCTCAACATGGAATCATTACAAAAATATGTGATTGATCATCATCAAAAAACAATTGCTGAATGTTCAAACGAAGAATTATACATTGCCTTGCTCAACTACACCAAGCAAGCTAGTGCGCAAAAGAAATTAAATACTGGTAAGAAAAAAGTTTACTATATCTCAGCTGAATTCTTGATCGGTAAACTCTTGTCTAACAACTTGATTAACCTTGGTCTTTATGACGACGTTAAGAAAGAACTTGCTGATGCAGGTAAAGAGTTGATCGAAATCGAAGAAGTCGAATTGGAACCATCTCTAGGGAATGGTGGTTTGGGACGTTTGGCAGCCTGCTTTATTGACTCAATCGCTACACTTGGTCTGAACGGTGACGGTGTTGGTTTGAACTACCACTTTGGTCTTTTCCAACAAGTTCTTAAAAACAACCAACAAGAAACGGTTCCTAACGCTTGGTTGACTGACCAAAACTGGTTGGTTCGCTCAAGTCGTAGCTACCAAGTGCCATTTGCGCACTTTACATTGACATCTACTCTTTACGATATCGATGTGCCTGGTTACAAAACAGCAACTAAAAACCGTTTGCGTTTGTTTGACTTGGATTCAGTTGATTCTTCAATCATCCAAGATGGTATCAACTTTGACAAGACAGACATCGCTCGTAACTTGACTCTTTTCCTTTACCCAGATGATAGTGATCGTCAAGGTGAATTGCTCCGTATCTTCCAACAATACTTCATGGTTTCAAACGGTGCGCAATTGATCATCGACGAAGCAATTGAAAAAGGAAGCAACTTGCATGACCTTGCTGACTACGCAGTTGTCCAAATCAACGATACTCACCCATCAATGGTGATCCCTGAGTTGATCCGTCTTTTGACTGCTCGTGGTATCGAACTTGACGAAGCCATCTCAATCGTTCGCAGCATGACAGCCTACACTAACCACACCATCCTTGCTGAAGCCCTTGAAAAATGGCCACTTGAATTCTTGCAAGAAGTGGTTCCACACTTGGTACCAATCATTGAAGAATTGGACCGTCGTGTGAAGGCAGAATACAAAGATCCAGCTGTCCAAATCATCGACGAGAGCGGACGTGTTCACATGGCTCACATGGATATCCACTACGGATACAGTGTTAACGGGGTAGCAGCACTCCACACTGAAATCCTGAAGAACTCTGAGTTGAAAGCCTTCTATGATATTTATCCAGAAAAATTCAACAATAAAACAAACGGTATCACTTTCCGTCGTTGGCTCATGCATGCTAACCCACGCTTGTCTCACTATCTAGACTATATTATTGGACGTGGTTGGCACCATCAAGCAGAAGAGCTACAAAATCTAATGTTTTATGAAGACAAAGCTGCTGTCAAAGAAAAATTGGAAGATATCAAAGCTCACAACAAACGTAAATTGGCTCGTCATTTGAAAGAGCACCAAGGTGTTGAAATCAATACAAACTCTATCTTTGATATCCAAATTAAACGTCTTCACGAGTACAAACGTCAACAAATGAACGCTTTGTATGTGATTCACAAATACCTTGATATCAAGGCTGGCAACATCCCTGCTCGCCCAATCACAGTGCTCTTTGGTGGTAAAGCAGCTCCTGCCTACACAATTGCCCAAGACATCATTCACTTGATCCTTTGCTTGTCAGAAGTGATTGCAAATGATCCAAAAGTAGCACCACACTTGCAAGTAGTTATGGTTGAAAACTACAACGTTACTGCAGCAAGCTTCTTGATTCCAGCATGTGACATTTCTGAACAAATTTCACTTGCATCTAAAGAAGCTTCAGGTACTGGTAACATGAAATTCATGTTGAACGGAGCTTTGACTCTTGGTACTATGGACGGAGCTAACGTGGAAATTGCTGAGTTGGTTGGCGACGACAACATCTACATCTTTGGAGAAGATTCAGAAACTGTTATTGACCTTTACGCAAAAGCAGCTTACAAGTCAAGCGAATTCTACGCACGCAAAGCCATCAAACCATTGGTTGACTTCATCGTCAGCGACGCTGTTCTTGCAGTAGGTAAGAAAGAACGCTTGGAACGTCTTCACAAGGAATTGATCAACAAAGACTGGTTCATGACTCTCCTTGACTTGGAAGACTACATCAAGGTGAAAGAGCAAATGCTTGCTGACTACGAAAACCGTGACGCATGGTTGGATAAAGTCATCGTCAACATTGCCAAAGCAGGATTCTTCTCATCTGACCGTACAATTGCTCAGTACAACGAAGATATCTGGCACTTGAACTAATAATTACATAATTTAAACCCGTACCTTGAAGGTGCGGGTTTTGTCTTATCTGAAAGTTTTATTTACAGTGCTTTCCCAACCAAAATCTCTGCTTCGATGGTAATCTCAGTCAACTGACTCCAGTCAATCTTGCTTTGGTCAACGTGAAAGAGGAGAGGCGTCATGGCAAGCAGAGCTTGGCGTTGCTCTGCTGTGATAGGTTTTGTTAAAGAAGCAATCTGACGAAATTGGGTGCTGAAATGTTCCTGGAAATGTTCTTTGATATCTTGATTAGAATAGTCCTTCTTTGTCAGCTGGTCCTGCACCATTTGACGGATTTCTTTGAGGTGATTTTCGGTTGGGATGACCTTGATCAAAATACCGTCTTTGGATAAAACGCGACGGAATTCCCCATAGTTGGCAGGCGAGAAGATATCAAGCAGGATATCCATGCTGGCGTCTTTTATAGGAAGACGAGCCAGGTCGCCGACAAACCAGTTGACCGCCCAGTTTGGTTCGCTCTTGGCAGCGATTTGAACGGAATCTTTTGAAATATCAAAGGCGTAAAAGGTTTTGTCAGAGTGACTTTCTTGGAGCTTGCGAGAGTAGAAGCCTTCGCCACAACCGATATCCAAGACTGTTTTTGCGGATGGTTTAGTGGCTAGTAAGTCGGAGATACCTTCTAAGATAGCCTGATAAAAGCCAGCCTCTAGGATTTCTTGGCGGTTTTGAAAGTTTTCCTTGTCGTAGTTGGCAGATTGCTTGATTTGAGGAGCCAAGTTGACATAGCCAAATTTTGCCAAGTCAAAAGAATGACGATTGCTACACTTGAGACTGCTCTCTACTAAGGTTAGATTTTCTTGGCAGATAGGACAGGCAAAGGCAGTCGCAGCAGCGAAGCGCTGAAGTTTGGGTTTGAGATTTGTATTCATAGTTTAAGTGTATCAAAAGAGGCAAGTGAAAGCAACTTTAGGAGCAAGTAGATGGGAGATTCAGTAGAAATAAAACTAATTCTCCAATTTATAAAATGAAATTGCTTTTATATCTAAATTGCTATATAATAATGATAAGGAGGAAATAAGTATGTTAAAAGAAGTATTAACCGTTGCAAAAGTTGCGAAAAAATCTTCATTATTTTTGGGTGGTGTCGCATTTGGTACCCTTGGTTTGAAAATCTTAGCAAGTAAGGAAGCTAAAAAAGGTTATTCTAAAGCTTTGGCTAAGGCTTACAAGTTGAAAGACGAGCTAGATGCATCTGTTTCTGTTGTGAAACAACATGGAGACGATGTTTTGCAAGATGCTAAATATTTGTATGAGCAAGAGAAAAAAGAAGAGCAATTAGATAGCCTTATAGGAGAATAATATGTCTTTTAAAGTGCTATATAGAGGATATCAACATATCCGACTATCATCTTCTTTTTCACTTACCTTGGATATTCAAGACTATCTTCGTTCCTTGGCGAGAGATGAGAAGGGAATTGAGTCTATCCAGTTTTACATGGATCAACAGCACTTTACCCTACGTATAAAAGAAGGCTTCTCTGTATTAGACAATGCAGAAGCCTTTTTAAAAAGGATTGATAAAGGGAAAGTTTCTGAGTTGATGACTCTTCCTGTTCGTAGAGAAGAGAGTGCCTATTCTATCGTTTCAGGTGCAGCGATTAAGCGTGTGCTTTTTCGTAGTCTTGTGCCGTCTCCTATTCGCTATATATGGACTTGTTATCAGGCTTTTGGATATGTTAAAGAAGCCTATCAAACACTAGCGCGTAAGGAACTAACGATGGAAGTCTTGGACTGTTCGGCTATTTTATTGTCTTTGTTTATGAACCAATCCAAGACTGCCAGCAACATCATGTTTATGCTTGATTTGGGGAATCATTTAGATCAGTGGTCCTTGAAAAAAACTGCAACAGATTTAGAACAGAGTCTTCTTGCAAAAGAGAGCGATGTATTCTTAGTACAGGGCGATACGGTCGTTAGTATCAAGAGTTCCGATGTTCAAATAGGAGATGTCTTGGTCCTATCTCAAGGAAATGAAATTCTGTTTGATGGACAAGTAGTTTCAGGTTTAGGTATGGTCAACGAAAGTTCCTTGACGGGAGAGAGTTTTCCAGTTGAAAAAAGAGAGTCTGATTCGGTTTGTGCAAACACAGTCTTGGAAACTGGGGAGCTACGCATTCGTGTAACCGATAATCAGATGAACAGCCGTATTTTACAGCTGATTGAGTTGATGAAGAAATCTGAAGAAAACAAGAAAACTAAACAACGCTATTTCATCAAGATGGCGGACAAGGTCGTCAAATATAATTTCTTGGGGGCTGGTCTGACTTACTTATTAACAGGTTCTTTTTCTAAGGCTATTTCATTCCTATTGGTTGATTTCTCCTGCGCTTTGAAAATCTCTACTCCTGTAGCTTATTTGACAGCTATCAAAGAGGGGTTGAACCGTGAAATGGTGATTAAGGATGGGGATGTTCTAGAGAAATATCTGGAAGTTGATACTTTCTTGTTTGATAAGACAGGAACAATCACAACTAGTTATCCTATAGTTGAAAAGGTGTTACCTTTTGGGGACTATAGTGAGGAAGATATTCTCAGAATCAGTGCCTGTCTTGAGGAACACATTTATCATCCTATTGCTAATGCCATCGTCAAGCAAGCTGAGATAGAGGGAATTGAACATGAGGAAATGCATGGGAAACTCCAATATATTGCAAGCAAGGGGATCAAATCTCATATAGATGGCCAACCAGTTCTTATTGGGAATTATGTCTTGATGCAGGATGAGCAGATTCATATCAGTTCAGAACAAAATGCTTTAATTGAAGAGTACAAGAGTCACTACAATCTCTTATTCTTGGCTTATCAGAATGAATTGATTGGAATGTTCTGCATTCATACTCCTTTGAGAAAAGAAGCAAAAGCAGCCTTGGAGAAACTTAAGGCACAAGGGAAAAAATTGATTCTGGCAACAGGGGACACCTTGGTTAGGACAGAGGAATTAGTCAAAGATTTGCCCTTTGATCAGGTCTATACAGACTTGAAACCTGATGGGAAATTTGAGTTAGTAGAGGAACTGCAGAAAGCAGGTCACACGATTTTGATGGTTGGAGATGGATTGAATGACTCAGCGGCTCTAACCCTATCAGATATCGGTGTGGTGATGAATGAAAGCGCAGATATTTCTAAGCAGATGAGTGATATCTTATTGTTAGATAATCGCTTGGATTTCTTCCAAGAGTTGGATTGGCTATCATCATCTTTGCAAATACTCATCAAGAAGAATATTCAAGATACCGTTGTCGTAAATAGTAGTTTGATTGGCTTTGGCTTGTTTAATTGGCTCAGTCCTTCAAATCTCTCTATCTTACATAATCTAACAACCTTGCGCATTGTCTTGCGTAGTCTGTCTATTAAAAATAGATAGATGAGAGTTATTAACAGCAAAAAGGAGTTACCTTTCTCGAGGTTAACTCCTTTGTTTATAGATAAATGTTGAACAGTTTAGTAAGTCAATACAAAGTATTTTTTCTTACCACGACGGATAACAGTGAGTTCGTTCTCTAACTTATCTGCGTCATTCAAGACATAGTCAAGGTCTTGGATACGATCACCGTTGACGTAGATAGCTCCATTTTGAACATCCTCGCGGGCTTGACGTTTTGAATTAACCACACCAGAAGATACGAGGAGTTCTACGATGTTGTGGTTTTCGTCTGCTTGTACTTGGTAGTTTGGCACACCACGAAGTCCTTGTTTGAGTTCTTTGACAGAAAGGTTTTTGATGTTTCCTGCAAAGAGTTGCTCGGTGATATTGAGGGCTTCCTTGTAAGCTTCTTCACCGTGAACAAGTGTCACGACTTCACGAGCCAAGACTTTTTGAGCCAAGCGTTCGTGTGGTGCTGCTTCAAATTGTTTGCGGATGTCTTCAATCTCGTCCAGTGACAAGAAGGTAAAGATCTTCAAGAAGCGAACAGCGTCAGCGTCCATGACGTTCATCCAGAATTGGTACATTTCGTATGGAGAAGTCTTTTCAGGGTTGAGCCAAACAGCGTTTCCTTCAGATTTACCAAATTTCTTACCAGTTGCGTCTGTGATGAGTGGAACAGTAATAACGTGACCAGTCTTGTCAGCCTTACGACGAAGCAATTCGGTACCTGCGGTCATATTTCCCCACTGGTCAGAACCACCGATTTGTAGCGTTACGTTGTGCTCTTGGTTAAGGACGTAGAAGTCATACCCTTGCATGATTTGGTAGGCAAACTCAGTGTAAGAAATCCCTGTTTCAATCCGTTTCTTCACAGACTCCTTGCTCATCATGTAGTTGACAGTGAAGTATTTTCCGACATCACGGAGGAAGTCAATGAAGCTGATGCTGCCAAACCAGTCGTAGTTGTTGACCATGACAGCTTTATTTTCCCCATTTTCAAAGTCAAGAAAACGAGAAAGTTGTCCTTGGATAGACTTGACCCAGCCCTCTACTGTGTCTTTTGTTTGGAGACTACGCTCAGCATCTTTGAAGGACGGATCTCCGATGAGACCTGTAGCACCGCCAACGAGCGCATAAGGTTTGTGACCTGCTAGTTGCAAACGACGACTTGTCAAGATTGCGACAAGGTGACCGAGGTGAAGGCTGTCAGCAGTTGGATCGTAGCCAGTATAATAAGAAACTTGACCTTCTTCTAGGGCTTTACGCAAAGCTTCTTCATCAGTCGTTTGAAAAATCAAACCACGCTCTTTTAGCTCATCAAAAATGTGCATGTGTCTTTTCTCCTTTATAAAATATTGTTTCTACCTATTGTATCACAAACTTGATTAATAGCCTAGTGGAATAGGGAAGAAAGTGGCTATTTTATTGAAAGTTTTCCTTTTATGGTATAATAGAGAAAGCGAGGACATTCATGAAAAAAAGAATTGATGAATTAAAAACAAAAATGCTGCATTTTTTCCAGCAACTAATGCAACGAATTGCAAAATGGAAGAAAAGACTAGCAGAAAAACTAGCTGATAAGAAAACCGGTAAAAAGGGGACCTCTTCTGATAAAGTTAGAAAGGCAGGGCCTATTTTCGCTAAGATTTTGAGTGGGTTTAAAATAGTCTTTAACACTCTCTTTATCCTAGGTTTTATCGGTGGACTGTTTGGTGCTGGGGCGGCTATGGGTTATGGAGTTGCCCTATTTGACAAGGCCCAAGTTCCTCAAGCAGAAGAGTTGGTCAAGCAAGTGAAGGATATTGCCTCTATCTCAGAAATCACTTATTCTGACGGCAGTGCCATTGCCTCGATCGAGGGCGATTTGTTGCGCACTTCAGTCGCTTCAGGCGCTATTTCGGATAATCTTAAAAAGGCTATCATTGCGACAGAAGACGAGAATTTCAACGAGCACAAGGGAGTCGTGCCTAAGGCCGTTATTCGTGCGACCTTGGGAACTTTTGTCGGTCTGGGGTCATCCAGTGGTGGTTCGACCTTGACTCAGCAGGTTATCAAGCAACAAGTGGTGGGAGATGCTCCCACTCTAGCTCGTAAGGCTAAAGAAATCATTGATGCTCTAGCTTTAGAGCGAGCTATGGGTAAGGATGAGATTTTAACAACCTACCTTAACATTGCTCCTTTTGGTCGCAATCATAAAGGACAAAATATTGCAGGTGCCCAACAGGCTGCAGAAGGGATCTTTGGGGTTAAGGCTTCGGATTTAACGGTCCCTCAAGCAGCCTTTATCGCAGGATTGCCACAGAGCCCAATTAGTTACTCTCCTTATGAATCTGACGGTAGTATGAAGAGCGAGGAGGATTTGGCTCTGGGGGTCAAACGGGCTAGAGATGTTCTCTATAATATGTACCGGACAGGGGCTCTAAGTCAGGAAGATTACGACAAGTACAAGGATTATGATTTTAAGAACGACTTCTTACCATCTGGTAGTGTCAGTGGTACTTCGCGTGACTATCTCTACTTCGCAACCTTGGCAGAAGCTACTGATCGGATGTATGACTATCTGATTCAGAGAGATAATGTTTCTGTAAAAGAGCAAAAGAATGAATCCATCCAGAAAGCTTATCGTGATTTAGCGACTAAGGAAATTGAAAATGGTGGATATAAGATTACGACGACTATTAATAAAAATGTTCATGCTGCGATGCAAAATGCGGTGGCAACCTACGGCTATCTGCTAGATGATTCGACAGGCCAGCCTGAGGTGGGGAATGTCCTCATGGACAACCAAACGGGAGCTATTCTTGGATTTGTCGGTGGTCGCAATTATCAAAAAAATCAGAATAACCATGCTATCGACACAAAACGTTCTCCTGCTTCGACTACTAAGCCGATATTGGCTTACAGTATTGCCATTGACCAAGGTCTGATGGGAAGTGCAAGTATCTTATCAAACTATCCAACCAACTTTTCAAACGGCAATCCTATCATGTATGTCAATAGTCCTGGTACAGGGATGATGACGTTAGGGGAGGCCCTCAACTACTCATGGAATATCCCAGCCTACTGGACTTATCGTACACTCCGAGAGAAGGGTGTTGATGTTAAAGGCTATATGGAAAAAATGGGTTACGAAATCCCAGAATATGGTATTGAGAGTTTACCGATGGGCGGAGGAATTGACGTTACAGTTGCTCAGCATACTAACGGATATCAGACTTTGGCCAACAACGGAGTTTACCATAAGAAACATATGATCGCGAAGATCGAGTCAACAGATGGTCGAGTGGTATACGAGCACAAGGATAAACCTGTCCAAGTTTATTCAAAAGCGACAGCGACCATCATGCAAAGTTTGCTTCGCGATGTTATCTCATCTCGGATTACCTCAAGTTTCCAGACAGACTTGGCTACCATCAATCCAAGCCTTGCTAGCGCCGACTGGATTGGAAAAACTGGTACAACCAATGAAGATGAAAATATGTGGCTTATGCTTTCTACGCCTCGCTTGACCTTGGGTGGCTGGCTAGGTCATGATGACAACCGCCCGCTAGCCAAAGGGGCGGGCCACTACCGCAATGCCAACTATATGGCCCACTTGGTTAATGCCATTCAACAAGCAAAACCTGGCATTTGGGGGAATGAGCGCTTTAATCTCGACTCAAGTGTGACCAAGTCACAAGTTCTCAAGTCGACAGGGGAGAAACCGGGCAAGGTTTCAATTAATGGCAAAGAAGTTAACGTTTTCGGTTCTACCGTAACAAGTTACTGGGCTACTAAAGAAGGAGCGCCAGTAACCACCTACCGCTTCGCTATTGGAGGAAGCGATGCAGATTATCAGAATGCGTGGAAGAATATCCTAGGAAGCATTCCTGCAGTAACTCCTCCAAGCTCAAGTAGCGGTTCGGGAACAACAAGTTCGAGTGGAAATACTCAGAGTGGCTCTTCAGGTCGTTCCCGTCTATTTAATCGATAATAAAAAAAGTAGCAAGAGGCAATTTTTCTTCTCTTAGCTACTTTTTTCTTTTTCTATTTCGTGTTACAATAAGGGAATGAATAAGTATCAAAAGAAGATTTTGAAGGGAACCTTTTATTCACTGTTCTCGGGTCTTATCTGGGGGATTTGCGGGATTTTAGGAGAGTATTTTTTCACTCATTACCCAGTATCGTCAGGTTGGATTACCTCTATGCGGTTGCTTGTGGCGGGGAGTTTGGTTTTAGGGTTATCTGCCTTTCAGTTGCGTAGCCGTTTGTTGGATATCTGGAAAGATAAGAAAAATTATCTACCTTTTTTAGCCTATGCTATTCTAGGTATTTTTTCTGTGCAGTTTTTCTTTTATCTCTGCGTTGAGTATTCCAATGCGACGACGGCGACCATTTTGCAATTTATCAGCCCTATTTTTATCCTGTTTTACAATCGAATCATTTACCAGAAGAAGGCTTCGATTACAGCTGTTTTCTATGTTTTGATTGCCATGCTAGGTGTTTTTTTGATGGCTACAAAAGGGGATTTGTCCCAGCTGTCCATGACACCTTTGGCTCTAGTAACAGGTTTGCTCAGTGCAGTAGGGGTCATGTTTAATGTTATCCTGCCTCAGCGTTTTGCACGGCGTTACGGATTTGTTCCGACTGTTGGTTGGGGGATGATTCTGGCAGGGCTCTTTAGTAATTTTCTTTACCCTATTTATCGGATAAGTTTTCAAGTGGATCTGGTAAGTGTGCTAATTTGTCTGACGATTGCCGTATTTGGAACAGCTTTTGCCTTCTTCCTGTCTATGAAGGCCGTCTCTCTCGTTTCTCCTCTCGTTGTCTCTGTAGTGAGCGCTAGCGAGCCTCTCTCTTCGGCCCTATTGAGCGTTCTCTTTCTCGGTCTGGTCCTAGATGGATTTCTAGTTTTGGCCATGATTTTGATCATCGTCCCTATGGTCTTCTTGTCTATCGAAGAAGCCAAAGAAGGGAAGTAAAGACGATTATTTTGATAGTTTAGGCTTCAAATTTGAAGCCTTTTTTGGTAGAATAGGTATCATTATAATGAACTAGGAGGCGCCTATGACTGCCACAAAAATGAATGCCCAAGAAATCATCCAATTTATCGCCAATGCAGAGAAGAAAACCAGTGTCAAAGTAACCTTTGAAGGACAACTAGCGTCTGCTGTTCCTAGCTCTGTTGTCAAATTAGGCAATGTTCTTTTTGGAGATTGGAAGGATATCGCTCCGCTTCTCGAAGGCTTGGTAGAAAATCAAGATTATGTTGTCGAACAAGATGCTCGTAATTCTGCCGTTCCTTTGTTAGATAAACGTGCTATCAATGCTCGTATCGAGCCAGGTGCTATTATCCGCGACCAAGTGGAAATTGGTGACAATGCTGTTATCATGATGGGAGCTGTTATCAATATTGGAGCAGAAATCGGTGCAGGAACCATGATTGATATGGGTGCTATCCTTGGTGGTCGTGCCATCGTTGGGAAGAACAGCCACGTTGGTGCAGGGGCAGTTTTGGCAGGTGTGATTGAACCAGCTAGTGCCGATCCAGTCCGTGTCGGGGACAATGTTCTCATCGGAGCCAATGCAGTGGTCATCGAAGGTGTCCAAATCGGTAGTGGTTCAGTTGTCGCTGCAGGAGCTATCGTGACTCAAGATGTTCCAGAAAATGTAGTGGTAGCAGGCGTTCCAGCTCGTATTATCAAAGAGATTGATGCCCAAACCCAACAAAAAACAGCGCTAGAAGATGCGCTTCGTACCTTGTAAAAATAAAAAGAGGCGGATACTTCTCCCAGCCTCTTTCTGCTATATAGGAGGACAGATAGATGTTAGATTTGATTCAGACTAGACGAGATTTACACCAAATTCCAGAGATTGGCTTGGAGGAGTTCAAGACTCAGGCTTATTTGTTGGCTGTGATTGAGAAATTGACTGCGGGCAAGGACTTTGTTCAAGTTCGTACCTGGCGGACAGGGATTTTGGTCTACCTGCAGGGAAGCCAGCCAGAGCGGACCATTGGTTGGCGGACAGATATTGATGGCCTACCTATCGTCGAACAAACGGGCCTTCCTTTTTCTTCCCAACATCACGGTCGTATGCATGCTTGTGGCCATGATTTTCACATGACCATTGCCTTGGGCTGTCTCGAACGAGCTCTTGAGGAGCAACCAAAGAATAATCTGCTTTTTCTGTTTCAACCTGCTGAAGAAAATGAAGCTGGTGGTATGCTCATGTATGAGGACGGTGCTTTTGGGGACTGGTTGCCAGACCAGTTTTATGGACTCCATGTTCGTCCAGATTTGAAAGTCGGCCAGATTGCGACCAATACCCATACACTTTTTGCAGGGACTTGTGAGGTGAAGATTCGTTTCAAAGGAAAAGGAGGACACGCAGCCTTTCCACATGAAGCCAATGACGCCTTAGTGGCCGCTAGTTACTTTGTGACCCAGGTACAGTCAGTTGTCAGCCGCAATGTCAATCCAATCGAAGGAGCAGTGGTCACCTTTGGCGTTTTTCAGGCTGGAACAACTAACAATGTCATTACAGACACAGCCTTTTTACACGGAACCATTCGAGCTTTGACTCAGGACATGAGCCTCTTGGTGCAAAAAAGAGTCAAGACAGTCGCAGAAGGTGTTGCAGCAGCCTTTGATATGGAAGTCGAAGTGGAACTCAAACAAGGAGGTTACCTGCCTGTTGAGAATAATCCAGCCTTGGCGCGTGAACTGATGACATTCTTTGAAGAAAAAGAAGGAATCGAGTTGATTGATATCGAGCCTGCTATGACAGGTGAAGATTTTGGTTACCTCCTTTCGAAGGTAGACGGTGTTATGTTCTGGCTAGGTATCGATAGTCCTTACGCCCTTCACCACCCTCAGATGAGCCCCAAGGAAGAAGCCTTAGCCATTGGGGTGGATGCGGTCTCTAGCTTTCTTCAAAAGAAGGCGGCAGAGTAGAGGGATTGTCTATGAAATCGGAATTGCGCAAGCAAGTCTTGCAAGAAATGAAGTCTACCCCTCAGAAACAAAAAATGGCTATGGATCAAGCCTTAACAGAACGATTTTTGAATCATCCTTTTTACCAAGAAGCCAGGGTCATCGCAACCTACCTCTCTTTTCCGCATGAGTTTCAAACGCAGGGACTGATCAACCAGGCATTGAAGGACGGCAAAAAGGTTTTGATACCTAAAACCTATCCCAAGGGTTTCATGGAGTTTGTGGTCTACAATCCACAGCAGTTGAAAAAAACTTCCTTTGGTTTACTGGAGCCCCAAGGGGGCTTGGAAGTGGTGGATACCTCCCGGATTGATCTGATTCATGTTCCGGGCTTGGCTTTTACGACAGAGGGTTATCGGATCGGATATGGCGGAGGCTATTACGACCGCTATCTGGAGAATTTTGCTGGTCAGACCATGAGTACAATCTATCCTTGTCAAATCCAGAATTTCAACTCGGAAGACCATGATATTCCCGTTCAGGAGGTGCTAATCTATGAAGGAAATTTTTGACAAACGTTACCCTGTGACTAGTTTTTTTCTCCTAGTGACTGGCTTTGTATTTCTACTGATGCTGATTACTACGGGTGTGAACTTTGATCAGGCAAAAACTCTTTTTCAGTTTGGAGCTATGTATGGACCGACTATTCGTCTGTTTCCAGAGCAGATCTGGCGCCTTTTTTCGGCTATATTTGTGCACATAGGCTGGGAGCATTTCATTGTCAATATGCTTTCTCTCTACTTTCTTGGACGACAGGTGGAGGAGATTTTCGGCTCTAAGCAGTTCTTCTTTCTCTATCTCTTATCAGGAATGATGGGCAATCTCTTTGTGTTTGCTTTTACACCGAAAGTCCTTGCAGCAGGAGCATCCACTTCTCTTTACGGACTATTTGCTACGATTATTGTTTTGCGCTACGCAACTCGCAACCCCTATATCCAGCAGTTAGGGCAATCCTACCTGACGCTTTTTGTGATAAATATCATTGGAAGTGTTCTGATCCCAGGAATCAGCCTAGCAGGGCATATTGGCGGCGCAGTAGGTGGGGCCTTTCTAGCAATCATCTTTCCAGTCAAATGGGGAAAAAGGATGTATAGTACCAGCCAGCGAATCGGAGCAGCCCTATTTTTTATCGCACTAGCCGTTTTCCTTTTCTATAAAGGAATGAACTATGTGTAGGGGGGAATAGTTAAAAGCGAGCACCGATTCGGTTGCTAATAAGTCATCTGCAAAGATGGCTTTTTTTATTGCAAGCTTCAACAAAAAAACAAAGCCCTTATTTAAGAGCTTTGTTTTTCTTCTATTCCCCCTCAGCTAACTCTTTCCCAAGTTGGATGAGGTAGTCTTTCAAGTCGTCTTTAACTTGTGGGTGTTTGAGAGCGTAGTCGATGGATGTTTTCATAAAGCCAAACTTGTCCCCGACATCGTAACGAGCCCCCTTGAACTCACGAGCAAACACACGTTGTGTTTTATTGAGGGTATCGATTGCATCTGTCAGCTGAATTTCATTTCCTGCACCTGGAGCTTGGTTTTCGAGGATTTGGAAAATTTCAGGAGTGAGGAGGTAGCGTCCGATGATAGCAAGGTCGCTAGGAGCATCCTCTGGCGCAGGTTTTTCAACGAAGGTTTCAACGCTATAAAGGCCGTCTTTTCCTTCGCCTTGTGGAGCAATAACCCCGTAAGCAGAGACTTCGTCGTGAGGGACTGGCATAACAGCGATAGTAGACGCGTGGGTACGCTCGTAGTCATCCATGAGTTGTTTGGTAAGTGGAACAGCCTTTTCGTTCGTGATATCCATCAAGTCATCACCAAGCATAACGACAAAAGGTTCATTTCCGACGAAAGCTTTGGCTTGCAAGACAGCATCTCCGAGACCACGTGGATGTGTTTGACGGATAAAATGCAGGCGCATGCCAGTTGTTTCATCAACTAGCTTCAGAAGATCTGTTTTCCCTTTTTCTTTGAGGTTGTATTCCAATTCGAAGTTTGAGTCGAAGTGGTCCTCGATGGAACGTTTTGACTTACCCGTAACAACCAAGATATCTTCGATACCAGATTTGAGAGCTTCTTCAACGATAAACTGGATAGTGGGCTTGTCTACGATTGGCAACATTTCCTTGGCCAAGGCCTTAGTTGCTGGGAGGAAACGAGTTCCCAATCCAGCGGCAGGGATGACTGCTTTTCTGACTTTTTGTTTCATGATGTTCCTTTCTATAAGGGTCTATGACCATTCGTTTTCTGCTTTAAATTCATTGCTCATGATGTCAGTGATTGCTTCTTTGATATTGACACCTTCGTAGATCACTCGGTAAATAGCCTGTGTGATTGGCATGTAGACACCCAATTCCTGAGCTAGTTCGTAAGCTGCTCGAGTTGTTGAGATTCCTTCGATGACCATGCCCATATTAGCTTCGATGTCTGCGAGGGATTCTCCACGACCGAGAGCATCACCTGCCCTCCAGTTACGAGAGTGGACAGATGTCCCCGTTACAATCAAATCTCCAACTCCAGAAAGACCGCTATAAGTCAGAGGATTAGCTCCCAGAGCGACCCCTAGACGGGTGATTTCAGCCAAGCCACGGGCAATGATAGCCGCCTTGGCATTGTCGCCAAATCCTAGACCATGTAGTGCTCCAGCGCCAACTGCGATAATGTTTTTGAGAGCACCAGCGGTTTCAACTCCGATAACATCCGTATTAGTATAGAGACGGAAGTAGTGATTGCTAAAGAGATTTTGGACGTACTGGGCCGTTTCAAGGTCTTTAGAGGCTGCAGTGATCAAAGTAATATCCCGCACAATAGTTTCCTCAGCATGGCTAGGTCCTGAAACAACGACGACTTCACTACGGAGATCGACTGGAATTTCCTCTTCAAGAATAGTTGATAGACGTTTGTGGCTATCTGGTTCCAATCCTTTGGAGGCATGCATGATGACAACCTTGTGATCAAGCACCTTTGCTACTTGTTGGGCAACCAGTCTCGTTACTTTTGTTGGGACCACAAATAAAACAGCATCCACATCCTTTAGTGTTTCTTCCAAGTCATGATAGGCTTTGATTTTTTCGTCGAGTAGGATATCTTTGAAGTAGCGTTTGTTTGTATGTTGGTTATTGATTTCATCAATTTGGTCAGAAATATTTCCCCAAATTCGAACCTCGTGTCCATTGTCGTTTAGGACCTGCGAAAGGGCAGTTCCCCAAGAACCAGGACCCAAGACAGCGATGGTTTGTTTCTTCATCTTTTCCTCCTTGTAAGAGTTCTTCCTTTCATTTTACCATAAAAAGCCTTTTCATGCATCACCTGTAGATGAAAGCGCACTAATTTATAATAAGGAGACTTCTTTGACAAGATGCCTCTTTTTTGCTAGAATAGCATCAATATGAACGAATGAGAAGGAGCTGACGCAGGATGTCGCTCCCTTTATCTATTTTATTAGGAGGAAATATGCTCATTAAAAAAATAAAAACCTATAAATGGCAGGCCTTGGCATCCTTAATGATGACAGGCTTGATGGTTGCGAGTTCGCTCTTGCAACCGCGCTATTTGCAAGAGGTGTTAGAGGCTTTGCTGGCCGGTCAAAATGAGGCTATTTATAGTATTGGCGCTTGGCTGATAGGAGTAGCCCTAGTCGGTCTGGTTGCAGGTGGGGTCAATGTAACACTTGCAGCCTACATTGCTCAAGGAGTGTCTTCGGACCTTCGTGAAGACGCTTTTCGCAAGATCCAGACTTTTTCTTATGCCAATATCGAGCAATTCAATGCGGGGAACCTTGTCGTCCGTATGACCAATGATATCAACCAAATTCAGAACGTGGTGATGATGGCTTTTCAAATTCTCTTCCGTCTCCCTCTTCTCTTTATCGGTTCCTTTATCTTGGCGGTTCACACTCTTCCGTCACTTTGGTGGGTGATTGTCCTCATGGTGCTCCTAATCTTTGCACTAACTGCTATCATGATGGGAATGATGGGGCCACGATTTGCTAAGTTTCAAACCCTTCTTGAACGGATCAATGCTATCGCCAAGGAAAATCTACGTGGTGTGCGCGTGGTCAAATCCTTTGTACAAGAAAAAGCACAATTTGACAAATTTACCGATGTTTCTGATGAACTTCTCGGCCAAAATCTTTATATCGGTTATGCCTTCTCAGTTATAGAACCCGTTATGATGCTAGTCGGCTATGGAGCGGTCTTCCTCTCTATCTGGTTGGTGGCTGGAATGGCTCAGTCAGATCCGTCTGTAGTGGGCTCGATTGCTTCCTTTATCAACTATCTCAGCCAGATTATCTTTACCATCATCATGGTTGGATTTTTAGGGAATTCTGTCAGTCGTGCCATGATTTCCTTGCGTCGTATCCGCGAAATTCTAGATACCGAGCCAGCGATGACCTTTAAAGATCTCCCAGATGAAGAGTTAGAAGGAAGTCTCTCTTTTAAAAATGTGACCTTTACCTATCCCAATGATGACGAGCCTATGCTGAAGAATGTAAGCTTTGATATTGCGCCCGGTCAGATGGTCGGTGTGGTTGGGGCTACTGGAGCAGGGAAGTCTACCTTGGCTCAGTTAATTCCACGACTGTTTGATCCACAGGAGGGATCTATTAAGATTGGTGGCAAGGATATTCGAGACGTCAGCGAGGGAACCTTACGTAAAACAGTTTCCATCGTCTTGCAACGTGCTATTCTCTTTAGCGGGACCATTGCAGATAATCTTCGTCAAGGAAAAGGCAATGCCAGCGTGTCAGAAATGGAACGTGCAGCACGAATTGCTCAAGCCAGCGAATTTATTGGGCGTATGGAAAACAAATTTGAGAGTCAGGTCGAAGAACGTGGCACCAACTTTTCTGGTGGACAAAAGCAACGGATGTCGATTGCCCGTGGGATTGTCAGCAATCCCCGTATCCTGATTTTTGACGATTCGACTTCGGCCTTGGATGCCAAGTCAGAGAGACTCGTGCAGGAAGCTTTGAATAAAGACCTGAAAGGGACGACAACCATTATCATCGCTCAAAAGATTAGTTCAGTCGTCCATGCAGACAAGATTTTGGTCTTGGACCAAGGACGCTTGATTGGAGAAGGACGGCATGCAGACTTGGTAGCTAACAATGCCGTCTACCGCGAAATCTACGAAACACAAAAGGGAAAGGAGGAATAAAATGAAAACCGTTCGATTTTTCTGGAATTATTTTAAAGTTTACAAGTTCTCCTTTGTCATTGTGGTTCTGATGGTTGCAGTTGCGACGATTGCCCAAGCCCTCTTTCCAGTTTTTTCAGGTCAAGCAGTGACGGAGCTCGCTAACCTAGTTCTGGCTTATCAAAATGGAACTTCCGAACTAGCCTGGCAGAGTTTGTCAGCTCTGATGCTGAATTTAGCTCTGGTTGTTCTCGCCCTAGTGGTATCCAGTTTGATTTACATGACCTTGATGACCCGTGTGATTGCTGAGTCAACAAATGAGATGCGTAAGGGCCTCTTTGGCAAACTCTCTCGTTTGACGGTTTCTTTCTTTGACCGCCATCAGGATGGCGACATCCTTTCTCACTTCACGAGTGACTTGGATAACATCCTTCAAGCCTTCAATGAAAGCCTAGTTCAGGTCATGAGCAATATTGCTCTTTACATCGGTTTGATTTTTGTCATGTTTTCAAGAAATGTGACGCTAGCCCTGATAACAGTAGCCAGCACCCCAGTGGCCTTTCTCATGTTGGTTTTCATCGTGAAGATGGCCCGCAAGTACACCAATCTCCAGCAAAAAGAGGTTGGGAAACTCAACGCCTACATGGATGAGAGTATTTCTGGACAGAAAGCTGTTATCGTACAAGGAATTCAAGACGACATCGTAGCAGGCTTTGTGGAGCAAAATGAGCGCGTGCGCAAGGCAACCTTTAAAGGGAGAATGTTCTCAGGCATCCTCTTTCCTGTTATGAATGGGATGAGCTTGGTCAATACGGCCATCGTTATTTTTGCAGGTTCTGCGGTCTTGCTGAACGATCCAAGTATCGAAACAACGACAGCCCTAGGTTTGATCGTCATGTTTACCCAATTTTCTCAGCAGTACTACCAGCCGATTATCCAGGTGGCTGCGAGTTGGGGGAGCCTCCAGTTGGCCTTTACTGGGGCGGATCGTATCCAAGAAATGTTCGATGCAGAAGAAGAGATTCGTCCGCAAAATGCGCCTGCCTTTACGGAATTGCGAGAAGGTGTTGAAATCAGTCACATTGATTTCTCTTATGTGCCAGACAAGCCGATTTTAAAAGATGTTAGCATTTCAGCTCCTAAGGGGCAGATGATAGCAGTTGTAGGCCCGACTGGTTCGGGGAAAACAACCATCATGAACCTCATCAATCGTTTCTACGATGTGGATGCAGGTAGCATTTCTTTTGATGGCAAAGACATTCGTGACTACGACTTGGACAGCCTGCGGAGCAAGGTCGGGATTGTCTTGCAGGATTCGGTCTTGTTTAGTGGAACGATTCGGGATAATATCCGCTTCGGTGTGCCAGATGCTAGTCAGGAGATGGTAGAAGCAGCTGCTAAGGCTACGCATATCCATGAATATATCGAAAGTCTACCAGATAAGTACGATACTCTGATTAATGATGACCAGAGCGTCTTCTCAACCGGTCAGAAGCAGTTGATTTCCATCGCTCGAACCTTAATGACGGATCCCCAGGTCTTAATCTTGGATGAGGCAACATCAAACGTGGATACTGTAACAGAGAGCAAGATTCAAAATGCTATGGAGGCAATTGTGGCAGGAAGAACGAGCTTTGTGATTGCCCATCGCTTGAAAACTATTCTCAATGCCGATCAGATTATTGTCCTTAAGGATGGTGAGGTTATCGAACAAGGAAATCATCACGAATTACTCAAGCTTGGAGGCTTTTACTCCGAACTGTACCATAATCAATTTGTCTTTGAATAAGCAAAAAAGTTGTCCTAATTTTGGGCAACTTTTTCTGATAAAAAAATTTTATCACGGACTTAAAAAATACATATTAGACAGGAGTGGGTAAGGGTGATAAGATAAGATTATCAATGGAGAACGAAAGGAAGTCAGTAATGGTAAGAACAGTTGTTGGAGTAGCGGCAAACCTATGTCCTGTAGACGCAGAAGGAAAAAACATCCACTCATCTGTATCCTGTAAATTTGCTGAAAGTATTCGTCAGATTGGCGGACTTCCTTTGGTCATTCCGGTTGGTGATGAGACACTTGTCCATGACTATGTAGAAATGATTGATAAGCTCATCTTGACTGGGGGACAAAATGTTCATCCTCAGTTTTATGGTGAGGAAAAAACAATTGATAGCGACGACTATAACCTAGCTCGCGACGAGTTTGAGCTAGCTCTTCTACAAGAAGCCTTGCGTCAGAACAAACCAATCTTAGCCATTTGCCGTGGCGTTCAGCTTGTCAACGTTGCTTTTGGTGGGACACTCAATCAGGATATTGAAGGTCATTGGCAAGGTCTACCTTTTGGGACTTCACATTCTATTGAGACAGTGGATGGCAGTGTAGTGTCTAAATTATTTGGTAAAGAAAGTCAGGTTAACTCAGTACATCGTCAGAGTATTAAAGACTTGGCACCCAATTTCCGCGTGACGGCTGTGGATCCACGTGATCAAACTGTTGAAGCAATCGAATCTATTGATGAGCACCGTATTATTGGTCTCCAGTGGCATCCAGAATTTTTGGTCAATGAAGAAGATGGCAACTTAGAATTATTTGAGTATTTATTGAATGAATTATAACGACTGGAAACCTAGTCGTTTTTTTGTCTTATTTCGTTCAAATTTTAATATTGTAACATTTTTTACGCAAATGTTTAAATTATGATAAAATTTGGAAAAATTCAGTATAAAAACTTGAAAAAATCTAAGGTAAGGGTTATGATAGAAGAGAAGAAATTTTGGAGGAATATTATGTCACATATTAAATTTGATTATTCAAAAGTATTAGATAAATTTGTTGCACCACATGAACTAGATTATATGCAGCCTCAAGTGACTGCAGCAGATTCTGCTCTGCGAAATGGTACAGGTCCTGGGGCAGAAATGACTGGCTGGTTGAACTTACCTGAAGAATATGACAAAGATGAATTTGCTCGTATTCAAAAGGCTGCTGCTAAAATCCAATCTGATAGTGAGGTATTGATCGTAATCGGTATTGGTGGTTCCTATTTAGGAGCTCGTGCAGCTATTGATTTCTTGAATAATTCATTTGTAAACTTGCAAAGAAAGGAAGAACGCAAGGCACCTCAGATCCTCTATGCTGGAAACTCTATCTCTTCAAGCTATTTGGCTGATTTGGTAGACTATGTATCAGACAAAGATTTCTCAGTAAACGTGATTTCTAAATCAGGTACAACAACTGAACCGGCTATTGCTTTCCGTGTCTTCAAAGAACTCTTGGTTAAGAAGTACGGTCAAGAAGAAGCTAACCAACGTATCTACGCAACTACAGACCGCGCTAAAGGTGCAGTTAAGGTTGAAGCAGATGCTAATGGCTGGGATACTTTTGTAGTGCCTGATAGTGTAGGTGGTCGTTTTACAGTATTGACAGCAGTGGGGCTCTTGCCAATCGCAGCTGCAGGAGCTGATATCAGCAAGTTAATGGAAGGAGCAAATGCTGCTCGCAAGGCTTATGCTTCTGATAAGTTGGCTGAAAATGAAGCATATCAATATGCAGTTGTACGCAATATCTTGTACCGTAAAGGTTATCTGACAGAAGTTCTAGCTAACTATGAACCATCTCTGCAATACTTCTCTGAGTGGTGGAAGCAACTGGCTGGTGAGTCAGAAGGGAAAGACCAAAAAGGGATTTATCCAACTTCAGCTAACTTCTCAACAGACTTGCACTCTCTGGGACAATTTATCCAGGAAGGTACCCGTATCCTCTTTGAAACAGTTATCCGTGTAGATAAACCTCGCAAAAATGTGCTGATTCCTGAATTGGCAGAAGACTTGGACGGTCTTGGCTACTTGCAAGGAAAAGATGTTGACTTTGTCAATAAAAAAGCTACAGATGGAGTGCTGTTAGCACACACTGATGGTGGAGTTCCAAATATGTTTGTGACACTGCCTGAGCAAGATGAGTTCACTTTGGGCTACACTATTTACTTCTTTGAGTTGGCTATTGCTCTTTCTGGCTACCTGAATGGTATCAATCCATTTGACCAGCCTGGAGTTGAAGCTTATAAGAAAAACATGTTTGCTCTTCTTGGGAAACCAGGCTTTGAAGAGCTGGGTGCTGAGTTGAATGCACGCCTTTGATTCTCATATGCTTTGAGTTCATTTAGAATATAAAAAGATCCACAAGTTCATTTCTTGTGGATTTTTAGTACAAGCCTCTTAATTAGTTTATTATTTTTTTTAAAAGTGTAAAAAAGAGTGTCTTAATTCTTTTATGAAAGCGCTGTATAATTGCCTTGTAAATAAAATTTGAGAGGTATCAAAATGAATGATTGGTTAAACATAAAAGGCAAAACAGTTCTTGTGACTGGCGCGTCATCTGGGATCGGTAAGGCAATCGTTGAAGAATTGCTGGAATTAGGAGTCAATGTAGCGAATTTTGATCTTAGCGACAACGATTTGCGTCACCCGAATCTATTATTTGTAAAAGTTGATGTAACTTCTCGCTCTGAAGTAGAAGAGGGTGTTGCCAAAATAGTTGAAAGATTTGGCAATATTGATGCGGTAGTCAATAATGCAGGGATTAATGTTCCCAGATTATTAATTGATGCAGAAAATCCTAAAGGTCCTTACGAGTTAGACGATGAAACGTTTGAAAAAGTAACAATGATTAATCAAAAAGGTTTGTATTTGGTTAGTCAGGCAGTAGGACGTATTTTAGTGAAAAATAGAAAAGGTGTAATTGTGAACATGGCTTCAGAAGCAGGTTTGGAAGGTTCTGAAGGACAAAGTGCCTATGCTGCAACAAAAGCAGCAGTCTATAGTTACACTCGTTCATGGGCGAAAGAGCTGGGTAAGCATGGTGTACGTGTGGTTGGAATTGCTCCAGGAATTATGGAAGCTACGGGGCTTCGAACTCTTTCTTATGAGGAAGCTCTTGCTTATACCCGTGGAAAGACGGTAGAAGATATTCGAGCTGGTTATGCTTCAACTTCAACAACTCCTTTGGGACGAAGTGGTAAACTACGGGAAGTAGCTGATCTTGTAGCATTCTATATTTCAGATCGTTCTAGCTATATAACTGGAGTCACTACAAATATTGCTGGAGGGAAAACTCGCGGTTAAAAAAATGAAGGTGAGGAAGAGAGTTGACCTTAGTAAATCGATGGTATAACATTTTAGAAAAAATGGTCTCACAGCCAACTTATTCCTTGGTAGATATGCGCTCAGAACTGGATATTAGCTTGCAAACCTTGCAAAAGAGTATCCAACAATTAAATGATGTTTTGGCTCCTAATATCCAGATTATCGCACAAGATGATCAGTTAATGTTAGAAGTGTATGACTATACAGAGTTGGAAAGGATTTTATCTGGTAGTTTAAAACAGGAGAGTGACTTCAATTCTTCCAGTAAAAGAATTGCCTATTTGCTAAAACGTTTAATTGAGTCAACCTCCCCTCTTCTTATTGACGACTTGGCTGAGGAAGTAGGTGTTAGTAGAAGTACCCTTAATAAGGATTTAAAACAAGTAAAATCTTTGGCAGAGAGTTACTCTATCACTATTTCAGGAAAGCCCAACCGTGGGCTGGAGGTCTTGGGGAGCGAGCTGAATTTGCGCTTGCTCTATATTCACCAAGTGGCTCCTTACTTTGAAGGAAGGACACTCACTGAGGCAACATCTTCTTTTCTGGAGACGCTAGTCCAGGACTATAAAATCCCTAAAGAAACACAGGAACTCCTTCGAAAGACCATTTCAATTATGGTGGAGCGTATTCATACATCTAGAGTGTTGAATTGTCCTATTCCTTACTATAGGAATGATTTAACAGAGACACCTTTAGCTGAGAAATTAATCTATCATATTGAGATGACTTATAAGATTTCTCTCAGTCAGTTTGAGATAGACTTTTTGTGTTTTCCGTTTAATGTCCGTTTTATTGACACTTTAAGCAAGACATCTTATCAATCTGAACAGCTTGCAAATATTTTTCAAGGGATTGTCAAGAAAGTCAAAGAAACAATGTTGGTTCACTTTGATGATGAAGAATTATTTGAAGAAATCAAATCTCATCTAGGCCCCTTAATCAATCGACTGATTTTCCATGTGCAAGCTAATGATATATTTCATGGCGAGGTTCAAACTCAATATCCTTTTGCTTTTGAAATGGCAAAAATAGCTGGAGAAGAACTATCTGCAATTTTTGGTTCTGAAATGGAATTATCTGAAATCGGATATCTGGCTTTGTATTTTGAAATGATTTTAAGAAAGCAAAATTCTGCTGTTAAGGGTTATCGCAAGCAGATAGCTGTAGTTTGCACAACAGGAAGAGGAACTGCTGCGATGATTATTCAGCAACTCAGACGAGTCCTTGGAAATGATGTAGACATTACTCAGTATTCTGAAGAGGATTTTAATGTGGATTTAAATCAGGACTATTTCGCGATTTTTACGACAGTTCCTCTAAAATATAAAGATTCTAAATCTCCAGTCATTCAAGTTAATCATCTTTTTGATGATCAATGGCTGCAGGAAGAATGGCAGAGGGCCAATGCTTTTCATCAAAAAAATCTAGAAACAGTCAGCTTACGTTTTCTTCGGTTGAGCCCCCAAAAAACCTATCAGCAATACTTGCTAAATATGATTTCAGAGTTAGAGAAACTTCAGATGATTGATGAAGGTTTTAGAAATCGGATAATTGATAGGGAGAAAAAGCAATCAACCATTTTTGGTGGAGGAATTGCCTTCCCCCATACAATTAACCAGGGTTATGCAAAGACTATTTTAATGTTTGGAAAACTAGAAGAGCCTTATCAAAAAGGAGATGAATGGATTGAATTTATCTTTCTAGTCGCCATACCCTCAGAAATTGAAAGAAAAATGGAAAGTGAATTGCTGGAATTGTATGACGACATTTTTCGAATTGCAGGAGAGCCTTCTCTAAAAGAAGCATTGAGGGCTGTAGAAACAGAGACAGAGTTTCTATCATTTTCTAAGAGCAAAGGAGTATTTTAATGAATTCGCTAATAATTTTCGCTGTATTTGTCATGGCAGCTTATATATTTCAAATGTTCCTCGGCTGGCAGCAACTCAAAGACTTCAATAAGACCTATACGATGCTCCGAAAACTGGGGCGCGTAGCGATTGGCAGAAAGTCCGGAAGAATAAAATCCGGTACGATTGTCATGTTCGCGGTTGATGAAAACGGTCGGGTTCTTAAAGCTAGCAAAATGCAAGGAGTCACAATCTTAGCGCGTTTTCAAAATATGGACGATTATGTTGGAGAAGACATCCATTATTTTGACAAGTATAATCCTCTTGTGAGAAAAGAAAATAAGTTGATGCAATCAGCCATAGAAGATGCTAGAAAAGTCTATCTTTGGCATGAGGCAGGTATTGAGAAAGAGACAAGTTCATCTGATTCTTTTCTGGGATTCGGCTTTTATGCGAATTACTTACAATTATCTATTAAACAGTTATTTAAAAAAAATAAGAAAAGGAGTTCCTTATGAATCACATTACAAAATTTGCAGAGAGTTTTATGAAACTCTTCCAATTAGGTGGAGAAACCTTTATTAGCTGGATGACAAATATTGTACCTCTTGTCTTGATGCTATTGATTGCAATGAATACCCTTATCGCTTTCTTGGGAGAAGAGAAGGTCAATTCCTTGGCTAAGATTTCTGCCAAAAATCCTGTTAGCCGGTATATGATTTTACCTTTCATTTCAGCTTTTATGCTGGGAAATCCGATGGCAATCAGTATGGGACGTTTCTTACCAGAATATTATAAACCTAGTTTTGTAGCAGCTCAGATGCAGTTTTGCCATACTTCAAATGGTGTATTTCCACATATCAATCCTGGGGAATTATTTGTATGGATGGGAATTGCGACAGGAATTCAAACTTTAGGTTTAAGTCAAATGGACTTAGCCATTCGTTACATGCTTGTTGGGCTTGTCATGAACTTTGTAGGTGGTTGGGTAACCGATTTTACAACTGCTTATGTAGCAAAACAGCAAGGTGTTACCTTGAGTAAAACATTTGATTTATAGAAAGAGTGAAATTATGTCATATAAGAGTATAAAAGTTGTTAAAGGAAATGGCGGTTTCGGAGGACCTTTGGTCATTACACCTAGTGAAGCTAAGCATAAATTCATCTATATTACTGGCGGCGGAGAAAAGCCAGATATTGTAGATAAAATTGCTGATTTGACCGGTATGGAAGCTGTTAATGGGTTTAAAACTTCTATCCCAGATGAGGAAATTGCTTTAGCAATCGTGGATTGTGGCGGTACTCTTCGCTGTGGTATTTATCCTAAAAAGGGAATCCCTACAATAAATATTGTTGCTACAGGGAAAAGTGGGCCTCTAGCTCAATATATAACCGAGGAAATCTATGTGTCAGCAGTTGGCCTTAATCAAATTTCTGCTGCTAATGAAGACGAAAAAGCGACAACTGTGGTAACTGAAAAGCCAACTTACGATACTAGTAAAAAAATTACAGAGCAAAAAGCTGAAACAAGTATTGTAGCACGAATTGGGATGGGGGCTGGTAAGGTCGTTGCAACTTTCAACCAGGCTGCTCGTGAAGCCATCCAAACAATGCTCAATACAATAATTCCTTTCATGGCCTTTGTTTCCTTGCTGATTGGGGTTATTCAAGGATCTGGTGTTGGAAATTGGCTGGCAAAATTAATGGTTCCCCTAGCGGGGAACATCTGGGGACTCGTTTTAATTGGCTTTATCTGTTCCTTACCATTCCTATCTCCTTTGTTAGGTCCCGGAGCTGTTATTAGTCAGATTATTGGAACTTTAATTGGAGTCGAAATCGGAAAAGGGACTATTCCGCCCCAAATGGCTCTGCCAGCTTTATTTGCTATCAACACTCAAAACGGTTGTGATTTCATTCCTGTAGCACTCGGCCTATCTGAAGCCAAGGCTGAAACAGTTGAGGTTGGTGTCCCTTCGGTACTTTATTCACGCTTTCTCAATGGTGTTCCGCGGGTGCTAGTTGCTTGGATAGCTAGTATTGGTCTTTATCAGTAGACCTTTGATAGATGCCTGAAAACAGAGAACTATTATGTTAAACTTATCTATAAGCCTAAGTTTATGACAAATTAGAGAAAGTATGAATAGAAATCAGATGAAGAAAATTTTTGAAACTAAAGTAATTCAAGTAGGGTCTGAAGCTCAGAATATGATTCAAGATGCCAATATGCTCATTTTATTTGGAGAAGAAGCACCAGAAGATTTATCAGAGTATTGTTTTAAGATTGATAACAAAAATCTGCTAGGTTCAATACTAGAAGGTGGCAAGCTGGTGGTAGATAATCAGGAATATTCGATTAGTTCCGTAGGAAATGTAGTAGAAAAAAATTTAACTGGACTGGGACATATCACGATTTCTTTTGATGGTTCAAAAGAGGGGAGCCTTCCTGGTACACTCCATGTTGTAGCAGATCAAGCGGTAGTAATTGATAAAGATTCTACCATTCAGATTTTTGAAACTGCTTAACCATAATAAAATTTCAAATCAAGCAATTTAGAAAAATAAAAGTCTAAAAAATTGATTCAGAGCCTGGACCAAAAGTCCAGGCTTCTGGGTCTAAATTAGAAAAAATAGATGACGCAGTGGTTGATTGGCAAGTCAATCAAACTAGCCAGTCAGTGCAAGGGAATTTCCAGCAGATGCATCCACAAGGGGTGCCTGAACAGAAGGAAAAGACCAAAAAGGGATTTACCCAACTTCAGCTAATTTCTCAACAGACCTACACTCATTGGGTCAATTTATCCAAGAAGGAACTCGTATCATGTTTGAAACAGTTGTCCGTGTTGACAAACCACGTAAGAACGTGATTATCCCTACTTTGGAAGAAGATCTTGATGGACTTGGTTACCTTCAGGGAAAAGACGTTGACTTCGTTAACAAAAAAGCAACTGACGGTGTTCTTCTTGCCCACACTGACGGTGACGTACCAAACATGTACGTAACTCTTCCTGAGCAAGATGCCTTCACTCTTGGATACACTATCTACTTCTTCGAATTGGCTATCGCCCTTTCAGGTTACTTGAATGCCATCAACCCATTTGACCAACCAGGTGTTGAAGCTTACAAACGCAACATGTTTGCCCTTCTTGGAAAACCAGGATTTGAAGAATTGAGCAAAGAGCTTAACGCACGTCTATAATAAAAGAAAAGAGTGGCTTGTCCACTCTTTTTTACTCTCTTTATTCGTAGACATTGGACTCAGGCGAGACTTGTGATATAATATAGAAAGCAAAAAGGCAGACGCCTAGAGACTTTATAGGAGAAACTATGTCAAAAGATATCCGCGTACGCTACGCACCAAGTCCAACAGGACTACTACACATCGGAAATGCCCGTACAGCATTGTTTAACTACCTTTACGCACGCCATCATGGTGGAACTTTTATCATTCGTATCGAAGATACTGACCGTAAACGCCATGTCGAAGATGGGGAACGTTCACAGCTTGAAAATCTTCGCTGGTTGGGGATTGACTGGGATGAAAGTCCAGAAACTCATGAAAACTATCGCCAATCAGAGCGTTTGGAACTCTATCAAAAATACATCGACCAATTGCTAGCCGAAGGAAAAGCCTACAAATCTTACGTTACAGAAGAAGAGTTGGCAGCTGAGCGCGAACGCCAAGAAGCAGCTGGCGAAACACCACGTTACATCAATGAATATCTTGGCATGAGCGAAGAAGAAAAAGCAGCTTACGTCGCAGAACGTGAAGCAGCTGGTATCATCCCAACTGTTCGTTTGGCTGTTAACGAGTCTGGTATCTACAAATGGCATGATATGGTCAAAGGTGATATCGAGTTTGAAGGTGGCAACATCGGTGGTGACTGGGTTATCCAAAAGAAAGATGGTTACCCAACATACAATTTTGCCGTTGTGATCGATGACCACGATATGCAAATCTCTCACGTTATCCGCGGTGATGACCATATTGCTAATACTCCAAAACAACTCATGGTCTATGAGGCTCTTGGTTGGGAAGCACCAGAGTTTGGTCACATGACTTTGATCATCAACTCTGAAACAGGTAAAAAATTGTCTAAACGTGACACCAATACCCTTCAGTTTATAGAAGACTACCGTAAAAAAGGCTATTTGCCAGAAGCAGTCTTTAACTTTATCGCCCTTCTTGGTTGGAATCCAGGTGGCGAAGATGAAATTTTCTCTCGTGAGGAATTGATTAAACTCTTTGATGAAAATCGTCTCAGCAAGTCACCAGCTGCATTTGATCAGAAGAAACTAGACTGGATGAGCAACGACTACATCAAGAAAGCAGAACTTGCTACTATCTTTGAAATGGCTAAACCTTACTTAGAAGAAGCAGGGCGTTTGACTGACAAGTCTGAAAAAATGGTGGAACTATACAAACCACAAATGAAGTCAGTGGATGAAATCGTTCCATTGACAGATCTTTTCTTCTCAGATTTCCCAGAGTTGACAGACGCTGAGCGTGAGGTCATGGCAGGAGAAACCGTTCCGGTTGTTCTAGAAGCCTTCAAAGCGAAACTAGAAGCAATGACAGACGATGAATTTGTGACAGAAAACATCTTCCCACAAATCAAAGCAGTTCAAAAAGAAACAGGTATCAAAGGAAAAAATCTCTTCATGCCGATTCGTATTGCTGTATCAGGTGAAATGCATGGACCAGAATTACCAGACACCATTTTCTTACTCGGACGTGAAAAGTCAATTCAGCATATCGATAATATGCTGAAAGAGATTTCCAAATAAAAAGGACTTCCAATGGATACATGGGAAAAGATGTATGAAGAAGCACGAATCCTATTCAATCCCCATGAAGTTTCTGACTTTGTTTATGCTAATCATGTTGTTGCTGCGGTAGAAGCAGAAGATGGTCAAATCTTCACAGGATTCTGTATGGAGGGCACTTGTGGCGTTTTTCATCTTTGTGCAGAACGAGCGGCTCTCTTCAATATGTATCAATTTTCAGGACAAACTAAAGTTAAGAAAATCCTCGCCTTTCGAGATAAACCTCCCTACGGCGAAGGATCAGGTATGCCCTGTGGCGCATGCAGAGAATTTCTCTTAGAATTGAATGCTGAAAATAAAGAAGCAGAGTTCATGATGGACTACAAAACAAGAAAAACAATCAAAGTTGCCGAGTTAATCCCATACTGGTGGGGAGAGGAACGTGCGACTAATTGGCAAGATAAATAGAAGGAGTCAGTTTTACTGGCTCTTTTCCCCTTATTTTTTCAGAATTTCGATAAAGAGGAAAAAAGTTCTTGACAAAGGGGAAAAAGTAGGTATAATAGAAAGAGTTGAAAAGCTCAGGTCCGTTGGTCAAGGGGTTAAGACACCGCCTTTTCACGGCGGTAACACGGGTTCGAATCCCGTACGGACTATGGTATATTGCGGATGGAACACTTGATGAAAAAAGTTCAAAAAAGTTTCAAAAAACTGTTGACAGAGAGAGTTAGCTGTGATATACTAATATAGTTGTCGCTTGAGAGAGATTGAGTGACAAAGACCTTTGAAAACTGAACAAGACGAACCAATGTGCAGGGCACTACAACTAATGTTGTAGTACTGAACAATGAAAAAAACAATAAATCTGTCAGTGACAGAAATGAGTGAGAACTCAAACTTTTAATGAGAGTTTGATCCTGGCTCAGGACGAACGCTGGCGGCGTGCCTAATACATGCAAGTAGAACGCTGAAGCTTGGTGCTTGCACCGAGCGGATGAGTTGCGAACGGGTGAGTAACGCGTAGGTAACCTGCCTGGTAGCGGGGGATAACTATTGGAAACGATAGCTAATACCGCATAAAATGGATTATCGCATGATAATCGATTGAAAGGTGCAAATGCATCACTACCAGATGGACCTGCGTTGTATTAGCTAGTTGGTGGGGTAACGGCTCACCAAGGCGACGATACATAGCCGACCTGAGAGGGTGATCGGCCACACTGGGACTGAGACACGGCCCAGACTCCTACGGGAGGCAGCAGTAGGGAATCTTCGGCAATGGACGGAAGTCTGACCGAGCAACGCCGCGTGAGTGAAGAAGGTTTTCGGATCGTAAAGCTCTGTTGTAAGAGAAGAACGAGTGTGAGAGTGGAAAGTTCACACTGTGACGGTATCTTACCAGAAAGGGACGGCTAACTACGTGCCAGCAGCCGCGGTAATACGTAGGTCCCGAGCGTTGTCCGGATTTATTGGGCGTAAAGCGAGCGCAGGCGGTTAGATAAGTCTGAAGTTAAAGGCTGTGGCTTAACCATAGTACGCTTTGGAAACTGTTTAACTTGAGTGCAAGAGGGGAGAGTGGAATTCCATGTGTAGCGGTGAAATGCGTAGATATATGGAGGAACACCGGTGGCGAAAGCGGCTCTCTGGCTTGTAACTGACGCTGAGGCTCGAAAGCGTGGGGAGCAAACAGGATTAGATACCCTGGTAGTCCACGCCGTAAACGATGAGTGCTAGGTGTTAGACCCTTTCCGGGGTTTAGTGCCGCAGCTAACGCATTAAGCACTCCGCCTGGGGAGTACGACCGCAAGGTTGAAACTCAAAGGAATTGACGGGGGCCCGCACAAGCGGTGGAGCATGTGGTTTAATTCGAAGCAACGCGAAGAACCTTACCAGGTCTTGACATCCCTCTGACCGCTCTAGAGATAGAGTTTTCCTTCGGGACAGAGGTGACAGGTGGTGCATGGTTGTCGTCAGCTCGTGTCGTGAGATGTTGGGTTAAGTCCCGCAACGAGCGCAACCCCTATTGTTAGTTGCCATCATTCAGTTGGGCACTCTAGCGAGACTGCCGGTAATAAACCGGAGGAAGGTGGGGATGACGTCAAATCATCATGCCCCTTATGACCTGGGCTACACACGTGCTACAATGGCTGGTACAACGAGTCGCAAGCCGGTGACGGCAAGCTAATCTCTTAAAGCCAGTCTCAGTTCGGATTGTAGGCTGCAACTCGCCTACATGAAGTCGGAATCGCTAGTAATCGCGGATCAGCACGCCGCGGTGAATACGTTCCCGGGCCTTGTACACACCGCCCGTCACACCACGAGAGTTTGTAACACCCGAAGTCGGTGAGGTAACCTTTTAGGAGCCAGCCGCCTAAGGTGGGATAGATGATTGGGGTGAAGTCGTAACAAGGTAGCCGTATCGGAAGGTGCGGCTGGATCACCTCCTTTCTAAGGATAAGGAACTGCACATTGGTCTTGTTTAGTCTTGAGAGGTCTTGTGGGGCCTTAGCTCAGCTGGGAGAGCGCCTGCTTTGCACGCAGGAGGTCAGCGGTTCGATCCCGCTAGGCTCCATTGGTGAGAGATCACCAAGTAATGCACATTGAAAATTGAATATCTATATCAAATAGTAACAAGAAAATAAACCGAAACGCTGTAGTATTAAAAGAGTTTATGACTGAAAGGTCAGAAAATAAGGTTAAGTTAATAAGGGCGCACGGTGGATGCCTTGGCACTAGGAGCCGAAGAAGGACGTGACAAACGACGATATGCCTTGGGTAGCTGTAAGTAAGCGATGATCCAGGGATTTCCGAATGGGGGAAACCAACAGGTACTACCTGTTACCCACATCTGTTAAGGATGTGAGGAGGAAGACGCAGTGAACTGAAACATCTAAGTAGCTGCAGGAAGAGAAAGCAAAAGCGATTGCCTTAGTAGCGGCGAGCGAAACGGCAGGAGGGCAAACCGAAGAGTTTACTCTTCGGGGTTGTAGGACTGCAAAGTGGACTCAAAGATTATAGAAGAATGATTTGGGAAGATCAGCCAAAGAGAGTAAGAGCCTCGTATTTAAAATAGTCTTTGTACCTAGCAGTATCCTGAGTACGGCGGGACACGAGAAATCCCGTCGGAATCTGGGAGGACCATCTCCCAACCCTAAATACTCCCTAGTGACCGATAGTGAACCAGTACCGTGAGGGAAAGGTGAAAAGCACCCCGGGAGGGGAGTGAAATAGAACCTGAAACCGTGTGCCTACAACAAGTTCGAGCCCGTTAATGGGTGAGAGCGTGCCTTTTGTAGAATGAACCGGCGAGTTACGATATGATGCGAGGTTAAGTTGAAGAGACGGAGCCGTAGGGAAACCGAGTCTGAATAGGGCGCATTAGTATCATGTCGTAGACCCGAAACCATGTGACCTACCCATGAGCAGGTTGAAGGTGCGGTAAGACGCACTGGAGGACCGAACCAGGGCACGTTGAAAAGTGCTTGGATGACTTGTGGGTAGCGGAGAAATTCCAAACGAACTTGGAGATAGCTGGTTCTCTCCGAAATAGCTTTAGGGCTAGCGTCGACATTAGAGATTCTTGGAGGTAGAGCACTGTTTGGGTGAGGGGTCCATCCCGGATTACCAATCTCAGATAAACTCCGAATGCCAAAGAATTATGGTCGGCAGTCAGACTGCGAGTGCTAAGATCCGTAGTCGAAAGGGAAACAGCCCAGACCACCAGCTAAGGTCCCAAAATAATTGTTAAGTGGAAAAGGATGTGGGGTTGCACAGACAACTAGGATGTTAGCTTAGAAGCAGCTATTCATTCAAAGAGTGCGTAATAGCTCACTAGTCGAGTGACCCTGCGCCGAAAATGTACCGGGGCTAAAACAATTTACCGAAGCTGTGGATACCTTTATAGGTATGGTAGGAGAGCGTTCTATGTGTGGAGAAGGTGTACCGTGAGGAGCGCTGGAACGCATAGAAGTGAGAATGCCGGTATGAGTAGCGAAAGACAGGTGAGAATCCTGTCCACCGTAAGACTAAGGTTTCCAGGGGAAGGCTCGTCCGCCCTGGGTTAGTCGGGACCTAAGGAGAGACCGAAAGGTGTATCCGATGGACAACAGGTTGATATTCCTGTACTAGAGTATGTAGTGATGGAGGGACGCAGTAGGCTAACTAAAGCAGACGAATGGAAGTGTCTGTCTAAGCAGTGAGGTGTGATATGAGTCAAATGCTTATATCTATAACATTGAGCTGTAATGGGGAGCGAAGTTTAGTAGCGAAGTTAGTGACGTCACACTGCCAAGA
>NZ_AP018338.1:1500000-1730000 GCF_002356415.1 Streptococcus oralis subsp. tigurinus | reverse complement strand
AGTGTCCGCAAGGACGTGCCGGTTCGACCCCGGCCGCCGGTATAGTATTAAAGACAAGGTTTCTAGGCCTTGTCTTTTCTTTTATCTGATTATCTGTATTTGCTTGAGTTACTAAAAATTACGGCTCTTTGTCAACTGTAGTGGGTTGAAGTCAGCTAAGTCGAGAAAGGACGAATTTCGTCCTTTCTTTTTTGATGTTGAGAGCGATGAAAATCCGTTTTTGAACTTTTCAAAGTTCTAAAACTAATGGCATTTCGCTTGATAAGTTTGATGAGATTATTAGTCGCTTCTAATTTTGCATTAGAATAGGGTAACTGAAGAGCGTTGACGATTTTCTCTTTGTCCTTGAGGTAGGTTTTAAAGACAGTCTGAAAAAGAGGATGAACCTGCTTTAGATTCTCCTCAATGTGCCTGAGCCTAGAAATTCGAAAGCGAAGCTGTTTAGCTAAGTCATAGTAAGGACTAAACATATCCATCGTAATGATTTTCACCTGACAGCGAACGTTTCTATCGTAGCGAAGAAAGTAATTTCGGATGATAGTTTGTGTGGTTACTTACAGTTTACACCAATGAAACGCTATGAGTTTTTTGTTGCACTATATTTTACAATTTATCACACAAAAATAGGCTCCATAATATCTATAGGGGATTTACCCACTACAAATATTATAGAGCCTTATTTTTGAGTGCCATTCTAATCTTTTTTGCTTAGATTTTTGGTATAATATTATTTATTCACAATTTATTTTGATTATGAAAGTGTTGGTATTTGATGTCTCGTTCGGTTGACTTGCTTAAGAAGCGCTACTTAGAAAATATAAAAGAGAAGCCTGATTTATTTGTGGGAATTGAGTTAGAATATCCTATTGTAAATTTAGAGGGTAAAGCTACAGATAGTGAAGTTGTTAAGGATCTCTTTCGGTATTTACCATCAGTACTGGGCTTTACTATCGAAAAAGTGGATGATTTTGGGAATCCAATTCAGTTACTTGATCTAGTCAGCCAAGATACGATCTTGTTTGAGGTTGCTTATACGACAATTGAGTTTGCATTTGGAAAGGCCGAATCGATCCAAGAGGTAGAAGAACGCTTTAACTTCTATATGGCTACGATTCAGAATAAGTTAGGTGAAGCTAATCATGCTATTGTTGGCTGTGGCCTTCATCCTAACTGGGATAAAAATGAGAATTGTCCAGTGGCTTTTCCCCGCTATCAGATGTTGATGGATTATTTGAACTTAAGTAGAAGTAAGACTAGTAGAGGTTTACACGATTTTCCTGAGTATGGAGCCTTTATCTGCGGTAGTCAGGTTCAACTGGACGTTTCAAGGTCCAACTACCTGCGTGTTATCAATGCTTTTACTCAAATTGAAGCAGCTAAAGCTTATTTGTTTGCAAATTCTGAGTTTTCAGGGGCAGATTGGGATACTAAGATTTCAAGGGATATTTTTTGGGAAGAGTCCATGCACGGGATTTATCCTGAAAATGTTGGCGTCAATCCCAGACTTTTCAAAGATGAGAATGATTTTTTGGATTACCTAAATCATTCTGCGATTTTTACCGCGGAACGTGATGGCGAAACCTATTATTTTTATCCAATTCGTGCAAAAGATTACTTAGGGTCTCCAGAAATTCATGCCTTCGCCCTTGATGGAAAAGAGATTCTTCTTTATCCTCAGGAGAAGGATTTCCAAACTCACCGTAGTTACCAGTACCAAGATTTGACAACTCGAGGTACTATTGAGTTTCGTAGTGTGTGTACACAGCCACTTGATAGGACTTTTACTTCAGCAGCTTTTCACTTGGGCTTGTTGGTTCATTTAGACAAGCTTGAGGCTTACTTGCGAACTGCTCCTTTTTTTACCACAGCTGGTCGTGAATACAAGGCATTGAGGCGACAATTTTCTAAGAAAAGGCTCACAGAGGAGGAAGAAACTGCAATTGTCGAGTTTTCAAAAGGCTTACTCCTTCTAGCTGAGGAAGGACTGGAGAAAAGAGGCAAGCAAGAAATGACCTATTTACAGCCTTTGAAAGAAGAATTGAGCCTATAATTTTTCTAATAAAGCGAGAATTTTCTGAAAAATCATGATATAATGGAAGAGACTATAGATAAAGGATAGAGAGTAATGACATTAGTTTATCAATCAACGCGTGATGCCAACAATATAGTAACTGCTAGCCAAGCTATTTTACAAGGTTTGGCGACGGATGGTGGTCTGCTTACACCACTTACTTATCCAAAGGTGGATTTGGACTTTGACACATTAAAAGATGCTTCTTACCAAGAAGTGGCTAAATTAGTTTTATCAGCCTTTTTAGATGACTTTACGGCTGAGGAGTTGGACTACTGTATCAACAATGCCTACGATAGCAAGTTTGATACTCCAGCTATTGCGCCATTGGTGAAATTGGATGGGCAATACAACTTGGAATTGTTCCATGGTTCAACGATTGCCTTTAAAGATATGGCCTTGTCTATCTTGCCGTACTTTATGACGACAGCCGCTAAAAAGCATGGTTTGGAGAACAAGATTGTCATTTTGACAGCGACATCTGGTGATACTGGGAAAGCTGCGATGGCAGGGTTTGCCGATGTGCCTGGAACTGAGATTATCGTCTTTTATCCAAAGGATGGTGTCAGCAAGGTGCAAGAGTTGCAAATGACTACTCAGACTGGCGACAATACTCATGTTATCGCTATTGATGGAAACTTTGATGATGCGCAAACAAATGTGAAGCACATGTTCAACGATGAAGCTCTTCGTGAAAAATTGGCAGCGAACAAGTTGCAATTTTCATCAGCTAACTCTATGAACATTGGTCGTTTGGTACCACAGATTGTTTATTATGTTTATGCCTACGCTCAGTTGGTCAAGTCTGGTGAGATTGTGACTGGTGAAAAAGTCAACTTCACAGTACCAACAGGAAACTTTGGAAATATCTTGGCTGCCTTTTATGCTAAACAAATTGGTCTGCCAGTTGGCAAATTAGTCTGTGCTTCAAATGACAATAATGTTTTAACTGACTTCTTTAAAACACGTGTTTACGATAAGAAACGTGAGTTTAAGGTAACGACTAGCCCATCTATGGATATCTTAGTATCTTCAAACTTAGAGCGTTTAATTTTCCATCTTTTGGGGAATGATGCGGTTAAGACAGCTGAACTTATGAATGCCTTGAACACGCAAGGACAATATGAGTTGACTGATTTTGATGCAGCAATCCTGGAACTCTTTGCAGCTGAATATGCGACGGAGAAAGAAACTGCGGCAGAAATCAAGCGTGTTTATCAAACAGATGCCTACATCGAGGATCCACATACGGCGGTTGCCTCAGCTGTTTATAGAAAATACCAAGTGGCTACTGGCGATGCGACTAAGACAGTGATTGCTTCAACAGCTAGTCCATACAAGTTCCCAGTGGTTGCAGTAGAAGCGGTAACTGAGAAGGTTGGCTTGACTGACTCTGAAGCTTTGGCTCAATTACATGACATTTCAGGAGTGGCAGTGCCACCAGCGGTTGATGGCCTTGAAACAGCTCCAGTTCGTCATAAAACAACAGTGGCAGCTGCTGACATGCAAGCAGCGGTTGAGGCTTATCTAGGACTTTAAGACAGAGGGAGTAAACTCGGTTGGGAAACCAACTGAGTTTCTTTTCATCAGGAGGAAGGATTGTTTAAGAAAAATAGAGACATTCTTAATATTGCATTGCCAGCTATGGGTGAAAACTTTTTGCAGATGCTCATGGGAATGGTGGACAGTTACTTGGTCGCTCACTTGGGCTTAATCGCTATTTCGGGTGTTTCAGTGGCTGGCAATATTATCACGATTTACCAGGCCATTTTTATCGCTCTGGGGGCTGCTATTTCCAGTGTTATTTCAAAAAGTTTGGGGCAGAAAGATCAGTCCAAGTTGGCTTATCACGTGACAGAGGCTCTCAAGATAACCCTATTGCTGAGTGCACTGTTAGGCACTTTATCGCTCTTTGCCGGGCAAGAGATGATAGGGCTCTTGGGAACTGAGCAGGCTGTGGCCGAGAGTGGTGGGCTCTACCTATCTTTGGTAGGTGGATCGATTGTTCTCTTGGGTTTGATGACGAGTATAGGTGCCTTGATTCGTGCAACTCATAATCCGCGTCTACCCTTCTATGTTGGTCTGTTATCCAATGCCTTGAATATTCTTTTTTCAAGTCTAGCCATTTTTGTCCTTGATATGGGCATAGCGGGTGTTGCTTGGGGGACTATCTTGTCTCGCTTAGTCGGTCTTGTGATTTTGTGGTCGCAATTAAAGCTGCCTTTTGAGAAACCGACTTTTGGACTGGATAAAGACTTACTGACCTTGGCATTGCCAGCGGCAGGGGAACGTCTCATGATGCGAGCTGGAGATGTAGTGATCATTGCCTTGGTTGTTTCTTTTGGGACGGAGGCAGTAGCGGGGAATGCAGTCGGAGAAGTCTTGACCCAGTTTAACTATATGCCTGCCTTTGGCGTCGCTACGGCGACGGTCATGCAGGTAGCTCGAGCAGTTGGAGAGGATAACTGGGAAAGAGTAGATGATTTGAGCAGGCAAACCTTTTGGCTTTCCCTGCTTCTCATGTTGCCCTTAACTCTCAGTATCTATGCCTTGGGGACACCATTGACTCATCTCTATACGACCGATCCTGTAGCGGTTGAAGCGAGCGTTTTGGTGGCACTGTTCTCTCTACTAGGAACCCCCATGGCGACAGGGACAGTTATATATACGGCAGTTTGGCAGGGATTGGGAAATGCTCGCCTCCCCTTTTATGCGACAAGTATTGGGATGTGGTGTATCCGTATAGGGACAGCCTATCTGATGGGAATTGTGCTTGGTTGGGGTTTACCTGGTATTTGGGCTGGAACGTTATTGGACAATGGTTTTCGATGGTTATTTCTACGCTACCGTTACCAAAGTTATATGAGCTTGAAAGGATAGGAAATGAAAAAAACAGCTTTTATTTGGGATTTAGATGGAACCTTATTGGACTCTTACGAAGCGATTTTGTCAGGGATTGAGGAAACCTTTGGTCAGTTTTCTATTCCTTATGACAAGGAGAAAGTGAGAGAGTTTATCCTCAAGTTTTCGGTGCAAGATTTACTGGAGCAGGTGGCAGAAGAGCGAAAACTGGATGTGGAAGTGCTCAATCAGGTGCGTGCCCAGAGTTTGGCTGAGAAGAATGCCCAGATAGTTTTGATGCCAGGTGCGCGTGAGGTGTTGAATTGGGCAGACCAAGTAGGGATTCGGAACTTTGTTTACACTCATAAAGGAGACAATGCCTTTACTATTCTAAAGAATCTGGGATTGGAATCCTATTTTACAGAGATTTTAACCAGTCAGAGTGGCTTTGAGCGCAAGCCTAGTCCAGAAGCGGCTACCTATTTGTTAGACAAGTATCAGCTGGATCCTGAGAAGACCTATTATATAGGGGACCGGACTTTAGATGTGGAATTTGCCAAGAATAGCGGTATTCAAAGCATCAACTTTTTAGAGTCTTCTTTTGAAGGCAATCACATGATTCGAGCACTAGCAGATATTCCTCATATTTTTGAGAGTAAGTAACGAGAAGATTGTGTCAGTTGTGTGACAGAGACCTAACAAACTATTTCAAGTAATCGAGTTTGTTACAAGGAATAGACAGTTCTATTAAATAGGCCCGAGAGGGCTTTTTTTCAGCTTTTTTTGTGTTATGATAGACAGGTACTCATTTGAAAGGAATATGAACGAATGAAGAAAAGAATGATTTTAGCCTCAACAGTAGCCTTGTCATTTGTCCCAGTATTGGCAACTCAAGCAGAAGAAGTCCTTTGGACTGCACGTAGTGTTGAGCAAATCCAAAACGATTTGACTAAAACGGACAACAAAACAAGCTATACAGTACAGTATGGTGATACCTTGAGCACCATTGCAGAAGCCTTGGGTGTAGATGTCACAGTTCTTGCAAATTTGAACAAAATCACCAATATGGACTTGATTTTCCCAGATACTGTCCTCACTACAACTGTCAATGAGGCAGAAGAGGTAACGGAAGTTGAAATCCAAACTCCTCAAGCAGATGCTAGTGAAGAAGTGACGACTGCGACAGCTGATTTGACAACCAATCAAGTGACAGTCGATGAACAAACAGTTCAAGTAGAAGACCTTTCTCAACCAATTGAGGAAGCTCCAACTGCAACAGAGACTGAAAAACCAGCAGAAGTAGCGCCAAGTTCAGAAGTTTCTGAGACAGCGACAGTTGCTGAGGAGACACCATCCACAGAAACACCTGTAGCAGAAGAAACAGCTGAAACGACTCCAGCGGAAGCACCGGTAGCAGAAACAACTAGTCCAGTTGAAGAAGCTCCACAAGTGGCGACTCCAGCTGCCGAAGAAACGGCTGCAACAACTCCAGCAGAAGCACCAGTAGCAGCTGCTCTAGCAACTGAAACACCTGCTGATACAACAGGAACAAGTGTAGCAGAAGAAACAGCAGCATCAACAGCAACTTCTGACACTGCAACTTCGACTTATCAAGCAGAGCAAAGCCAAACTCCTTCAAGAACTTATTCAGCTCCAGCGGCTCCTGACTATGTAGGACTTGCTGTAGCTAAGTCTGAGAATGCTGGTCTTCAACCACAAACTGCAGCCTTCAAAGAAGAAATTGCCAATTTGTTTGGAATTACATCCTTTAGCGGCTACCGTCCTGGTGACAGTGGAGACCATGGTAAAGGATTGGCCATCGACTTTATGGTCCCAGTGAGTTCAGCACTTGGTGATCAAATCGCGGAATACGCGGTTCAAAATATGGCTAGCCGTGGTATCAACTACATCATCTGGAAACAACGTTTCTACGCTCCATACGATAGTAAATATGGACCTGCCTACACGTGGAATCCAATGCCAGACCGTGGTAGTGTGACCGAAAATCACTATGACCATGTCCATGTATCAATGAATTAAGAATAATAAGAAGCTATACATTTAAAAGTGTAGCTTCTTTTTGTGTAAAATAGTATTGATAAGTGAAATAAAATCTAAAACATGTTAAAATGTAAGCGAATACAAAACTATACTAACGCTCTTAAGCATAGAGAGAAAGGATGAAGTGAATGACAAATCGATTAAAAACTCCATTTGAGAAAACAAGAGATGATTTTGAAGAGGAATTTTGTGGTGAAATTGTCGAATTCTTGATTTTTACCCTCCAAAATGTAACTGGGGCCGCTTCTTTAAAAGATGGTTGTAAAATGCCGTCCGTTCATTTTAAAGCTAGTGTCAATGTTGTAACCCAGGAATTCTCTGAACGTGAGGGACGTTTGGAATGGGTATTGACTTCTGAGGAATTTGAAGAAAAGAGATGGGGCTTTAGTTTTGAACCCTACAAAATTCATCATATCAAATGTCAAAAACGCCCCTTCATGGAGTTAGAGCCATATATGTCAGAAGTAGCTAATAACTGCTACCACTTGCTGGAATACCTAGATGACCAATCCTCAGACTCTAGGTTAGAGACCTTGATTGAAACCTACCAAAAACCGGTCATCATTCAAGACGATATTGGCGAATTCACCTTAAACAGAGTCTATTCTTGGTTTGAAGGATTTATCACTTACGAGGGTGGTAAGATTCATGCTATCTTTGCTGCGAGTGCAGATGAAAGTCTCCCTCCAAGTTCTTTTGATGATCTAAAGAAATTTATGGGAACTTTCCAAGTTCAAGATACTCGGATTAAAGACTATATTGTCAAAGAACTGTGGGAAACAGCTCAAGACTGGATAGATTCAGATGAAAATGATGTGGAGTTAACAGAAGAGTATTTTACCAACTCTCTTTCCTTGAGTGAACTATCGATCAACGAAGACGGGGAATTGACCCTCTACTATGATGATAGCGAGGAAATTTTTGCAGGCCATGCCATCGAAGTTGTCATTGATAAAGAGGGAGAAATCCTTCGAGCAGATTTGGTAGGTTAGTGCTGGATTTTATCTTGAATATAGAAATAATAGCCTTTTGGGATTGAAACCAAGAGGCTATTTTTCGTGAGTAAGCAAAATAGTTGCGTTTTTAATCTTTCTGTAATATACTTGATAAATCAATAGTTGATAAATCAAGTGTACGCAAGGAGGTAGAAATGAAAAAAATTAACGACTTACTGTACCAGCTCCATTTAACAGATCAGATGATCACTCAACTTTTTGAGAAACAATTGGGAATTAGTTTGACCCGCTATCAAATCTTGCAGTTTTTACTGCAGCAGTCACCCTGCAACCAGATTGCCGTTCAGGAGAAGTTGCAAATCGATCAGGCTGCCTTGACACGGCACTTTAAAATTCTGGAAAAGGAAGGTTTGGTCAAGCGCAGTCGGAATCCCGAAAACCAGAGGGAGGTTTTGGTGGAAGTGACAGACTTTGCGAGAGAGCAACTCGTAACCAACTCTCCCCAACAACATATAAAGGTAAAGAGTCAGATGGAAAGTGTACTTACAAAAGGAGAGCGAGAAGAGTTCAGTCGCTTGTTAGAAAAGTTGCAATCTGGCTTAGAAGAGATAGAAATTTAAGGAGAAGAATATGTCTATTTTTACAATTGTTTTAGCAACTATCGTTGCTTTGGAGCATTTTTACATTTTTTATTTGGAAAGTGTGGCTACGCAATCAGATACTACTAGTCGCGTGTTTAATGTGGATAAAGAAGAACTGGCTCGTCCTTCAGTGAGTTCATTGTTTAAAAATCAGGGGATTTATAATGCTTTAATAGGTGTCTTTCTCTTGTACGGGATTTATTTCTCGCAAAGTTTGGAAATTGTGACCATCTTTGTTTTATTTGTGCTTGGTGCAGCGACCTATGGTTCTCTGACAGCAGACAAGAAGATTCTTCTGAAGCAAGGTGGGCCTGCTATTTTGACTCTGCTGAGTATGTTACTTTTGAAATAAGAAAACCAGCGTTCTGAACGACGCTGGTTTTTGTAGACTCTTATCCATTTCGACGTTTACGGGCTAGTAGGGCTCTGTAAAAGAAGATGTGATTGTTCTGGATATAGGGAAGGAGCGAAAAGCTAGCAATTCCAAAGGTGATCCAGTTGAGGAAGTACCAAGGGAGTAGTTGTAGGTCGAGGACAAAGCGCTGGAATTTGTAACCCTTCATCAAGAAACGGCTGGTTTTCAGGATTTGCCTTGGTTTAGCCTGTCCTAAATCCAGAGTGTCGCAGAGGAGGAATTCTACCTGCGAGTAGGCATAATGTTGCGGTACGTAGAGGAGATTGCCCACAATCATCAAGATGAGGCTCGCGAAAAAGTAGAAGCCAAAGGTCATAAGGAATTGCTCGATTTCAATGGATGAGAGGTCTAGTTTTGGAAATTCAGGATGCAGGGCAACAAATCTCCGAGCTAAGAGATTGCTATAAAAGAGAAAATAAACGCCTACTAAGTTTGGAATACTCCATAAAAAAAGGTAGAAACGTTTGACGAGCAGAGTTAGGAAGGTTTGCGAGAAGCGCTCTTCAGCAAAGAGGGCTAGACTTGATTTTACTGAGAGTTCTGTATCAGGATCTTTGAGGAGTCGGAGTGTCGCAAAGGCAGCACCTGCTAGAAAAATCGTGCTCACAAAAGAAACCACTAACGGGAAGAGATAGGCTTGGAGAACTTGTGCCAGCATGCTGAAAAAGGATTGCTCTAAAACACTTTCCTGGAGACGAGCCAAGGGGTTGAGAAAGCCTGACAAGATGACCAGCATGCTAGGTAAGAGATAGACGAGAAAGAGGCGGGGATTTTCAGCCTGAAACTGCCTCGTCTGCAGACGAATGGTTTTTAAATCAATTTTTGGGTATTTCATTCTCTCATTATACCATAGTTCGTGACAGTTCCTGGTTTTTTTGATAAAATCATACAGTATGCCTTTGGGCACAAAGTATGAACTGGGACTGTCTTTCCCAGCTTCGGAGGTAGAAAATGTCAGATTCACCAATCAAATACCGTTTGATTAAGAAAGAAAAACACACGGGAGCTCGTCTGGGAGAAATCATCACTCCGCACGGTACCTTCCCGACACCTATGTTTATGCCAGTTGGGACCCAAGCTACTGTCAAGACCCAGTCGCCAGAGGAGTTGAAGGAGATGGGATCAGGAATTATCCTCTCTAATACTTATCATCTATGGCTTCGTCCAGGGGACGAACTCATTGCACGCGCAGGTGGTCTCCACAAATTTATGAACTGGGACCAGCCAATCTTGACGGATAGTGGTGGTTTCCAGGTTTATTCCCTAGCTGATAGCCGAAATATCACCGAAGAAGGCGTAACCTTTAAAAACCATCTCAATGGTTCCAAGATGTTCCTATCACCGGAGAAAGCCATCTCTATCCAGAATAATCTGGGCTCAGACATCATGATGTCCTTTGACGAATGTCCTCAGTTTTACCAACCCTATGATTACGTTAAGAAATCAATTGAACGTACCAGCCGTTGGGCTGAGCGTGGTTTGAAAGCTCATCGTCGTCCGCACGACCAAGGCTTGTTTGGGATTGTGCAGGGAGCGGGCTTTGAAGACCTTCGTCGTCAGTCAGCTCACGACCTTGTTAGCATGGACTTCCCTGGCTACTCTATCGGTGGTTTGGCTGTGGGAGAAACGCACGAAGAAATGAATGCAGTCTTGGACTTCACAACTCAACTGCTGCCTGAAAACAAACCTCGCTATTTGATGGGTGTGGGAGCGCCAGATAGCTTGATCGATGGAGTTATTCGTGGTGTGGATATGTTTGACTGTGTCTTGCCGACTCGTATCGCTCGTAATGGGACTTGTATGACTAGCCAAGGTCGTTTGGTTGTCAAAAATGCCCAATTCGCTGAAGATTTTACGCCACTGGATCCTGAGTGTGATTGCTATACATGTAAGAACTACACACGCGCCTACCTTCGTCACCTGCTCAAGGCTGACGAAACCTTCGGTATCCGCTTGACTAGCTACCACAATCTCTACTTCTTGCTCAACCTGATGAAGCAAGTCCGTCAAGCCATCATGGATGACAATCTCTTGGCATTCCGTGAGTATTTTGTAGAAAAATATGGTTACAATAAGTCGGGCCGCAATTTCTAAAATGGAATTTATAGAAGCTAAAAAATCCTACGTTTTCTCGTAGGATTTTTCTTCTTTTTTTGATAAAATAAGGTGTATTATGGAATAAAAATTAGATGTTTTTAAGATCTAATTGAGTGGGGAATAAACTCGTATGCGTATTAAATGGTTTTCCTTGATTAGGATTACAGGTTTACTTTTGGTGCTTTTGTACCACTTCTTTCAAACGATCTTTCCTGGAGGCTTCTTTGGGGTAGATGTCTTTTTCACTTTTTCAGGATTTTTGATCACTGCCCTCCTTTTAGAAGAATTCGGGAAGGCACGCCAGATTGATTTGTTGGGCTTTTTTAAGAGACGGTTTTACCGCATCGTGCCACCTGTAGTGCTGATGGTTTTGGTGACCATGCCTTTTACTTTCTTGGTTCGTCAAGACTATGTTGCTGGAATTGGTGGCCAGATAGCTGGAGTTCTCGGTTTTATGACCAACTTCTACGAAATGTTAACAGGGGGGAGTTATGAATCCCAGTTCATTCCGCATCTCTTTGTTCACAACTGGAGTCTAGCTGTTGAGGTTCACTACTATATCCTTTGGGGCTTAGCGGTTTGGTTCTTATCGAAACGTTCAAAATCTAGTAGTCAATTGAGAGGGATGGTCTTTCTCCTTTCTGCAGGAGCTTTTATCATTAGCTTTTTCTCCATGTTTATTGGTAGTCTAATGGCGAGTTCCTATTCATCTGTCTACTTTTCAAGTTTAACCCATGTCTATCCCTTCTTTTTAGGAAGCATTTTGGCGACAGTTGTGGGGGTTCGTCAGACGAGCGATTTAGTCAAGCAGTTTGACCGGATGTGGAATCTTCGTCAAAATCTACTGGTATTTGCTGCAGGTCTCTTGGTGTTAATGCTCTTGACTTTCTTTGTCAAGTTCACCTACCTGTTTGCGTACTTATTTGGCTTCTTGCTAGCAAGTTTAGCGGCAGTGACTATGATTTTTGCTGCGCGTGTCTTGCATGAGAAAACGCCTGAGATACAAGAACCTCGGATAATCACATTTTTAGCGGATACCAGCTACGCGGTTTATCTCTTCCACTGGCCTTTTTATATTATCTTTTCTCAGTTGATGAGTAATCTGCCTGCTGTTATTCTGACAATTATCTTTTCTTATTTCTTTGCTATCCTATCCTTCTATATTATTGAGCCATTGATTGCCGGTAAATCCAATCCTTTAATACGGAAGATTAGTCGATTGCCTCATATTAAACCAATTAGTGCTGGTGCTGCTGTCATTCTTACCTTGATTAGCTTGATTATCATAGCTGTGGCTCCTCAAGTTGGAGCTTTTGAGACAGACTTGATGGTCAATGGTTTCAAACAAGCCCAGACTAATATAGGACAAACAAAGACTCTTGCTGAACAAGCTGAACTGAGTCGTCTAGGAATTTCTGATGGAACAAGCCTAATAGGAGATTCGGTAGCCTTGCGTGCCAATACAGCCTTACAAGAGGCACTTCCTGAAGCAAATATCAATGCCCAGATTAGTCGAACGACCAAGCAAGCCAATGATATTATGCTCAATAACAGTCAGAACAAGGCGCTGCTAAAAACTGTTGTCATTGCAACGGGAGTCAATAATCCTGAAGGCTATAAGAATGATTTGGATAGCATTGTGAACAATCTACCGAAAGGACACCATCTGATATTGGTGACACCTTATGAGGGAGATAAGAGTAAGGACACTTACACATCAGTGGAGCAGTATGCGGCTTATGCGAGAGAATTAGCTGAAAAGAATCCATATGTGAGCATCGCTGACTGGAATAAGATTGCTAAGGAACACCCTGAAATCTGGGCTGGAACTGACCAAGTCCACTTTGGAAATGATAGCAACATGATTGAAGAAGGTGCTAAACTTTACGCAGAAACGATTGCAGCTGCTGTCAAGGCTGCTCAAGAACTGCCTGTAAAATCAAAATAAGATCAAAGAGTTGGAGAAATCCAGCTCTTTTAAAATATCTCTAGAAAATAGGTCTATACCATTTACAAATGAAAAGGAAAGGTTTATAATGTAATTGACATAATAAATTTTAGAATCAATCTATCAAGGAGGTTATCATTATGCCTAATTATATTAAAGCGGATCAGTTTTTCTACCCACACGGAGTTCGTCGTGGCGGTTACTTGGAACTTGTGGATGGCAAGTTTGGAAAGCATGTGGCTCAAATTCCTGAAGGAGCTGAGGTGATTGACTATACAGGTTATAGCATTGCCCCAGGACTTGTGGATACCCACATTCATGGATTTGGCGGTGTGGATGTCATGGACAATAACATCGAAGGGACCCTTCATACCATGAGTGAAGGACTACTTAGTACAGGTGTCACCAGCTTCTTGCCAACGACGTTGACTTCCTCTTACGAGCAGTTGCTTGCGGTAACTGAAAATATCGGTGCTCGTTACCAGGAAGCAAGTGGAGCCAAGATTCGTGGGATCTATTTTGAAGGCCCTTATTTCACAGAGAAATACAAAGGAGCTCAAAACCCTGCTTACATGAAAGATCCTCGTATGGATGAGTTTCGTGCTTGGCAAAAAGCAGCAAATGGCTTGCTTAATAAAATTGCCCTTGCACCAGAACGTGAAGGTGTAGAAGACTTTGTTCGTACGATTACGGGCGAAGGTGTGACTGTTGCTCTTGGACACTCCAATGCGACTTTTGAAGAAGCTAAAAAAGCAGTCGATGCTGGAGCGAGTGTTTGGGTGCATGCCTACAATGGGATGCGTGGCTTGACTCACCGTGAGCTCGGTATGGTGGGAGCCATGTATGAATTGCCACATACTTACGCTGAATTGATTTGTGACGGTCACCACGTAGATCCAAAGGCCTGTGATATTTTGCTCAAACAAAAAGGAACTGAAAATATCGCTCTTATCACAGACTGTATGACAGCTGGTGGCTTGGAAGATGGAGACTACATGTTGGGAGAATTCCCAGTAGTAGTTGCCAATGGAACTGCTCGCCTCAAATCTACAGGCAATTTGGCAGGTTCTATCCTTAAACTCAAAGATGGTTTGAAAAATGTAGTCGAATGGGGCATTGCGAACCCGCATGAAGCCGTCATGATGGCCAGCCTCAACCCAGCAAAATCTGTTCACATCGATGATGTCTGTGGTCAAATCCGTGAAGGTTATGACGCTGACTTTATCGTACTAGATAAAGATTTGGAATTGGTAGCAACCTACCTAGATGGTGTGAAACGTTATCAAGCTTAAGATGATAAAATAGGGGTCAATAAAGGACTCCTATTTTTATTATCAGATGAAAATAATAGGATTAAAGAAATTGCTAATGGGGGAAACAAGCAAAATCCTTTTCTTGTAATAAAAAATTAGATATAATATACGATACAAAGGAAGTAGTAAGAATGTATCGTGTTATAGAAATGTATGGGGACTTTGAACCGTGGTGGTTCATAGAAGGTTGGGAAGAAGATGTCATCATGAGTCAATCTTTTGACAAGTATTATGATGCTCTAAAATATTATAAATCATGCTGGTTTGAGCTGGAAAAGAAGAATCCTCTTTATAAGAGTCGAAGTGATTTGATGACTATTTTTTGGGATCCTGCCGACCAACGCTGGTGTGATGAGTGCGATGAATATTTGCAACAGTACCATTCTTTGGCACTTTTACAGGATGAGCAAGTCATCCCCGATGAAAAGCTACGTCCAGGCTACGAAAAACAAACAGGTCAAGAAAAGCACCGTTCTTGCCGCATGAAATGGAGATAAAAAGTAACTTTTTAAGTTGCTTTTTATTTTTTTCAATTTTTTTCGAATAGTTAGATAAGGAGGGCGGTATGGTACAAGAAATTGCACAGAAAATTATTGCGACTGCGAAAGAAAAGAAGGCTCAGGATATCTATTTCATTCCCAAGGAAAAGTCCTATGAGCTTCACATGCGGGTTGGAGACGAACGATGTCTCGTTGACTCCTATGAGTTTGATGTTTTAGCTGCTGTGATTAGTCATTTTAAGTTTGTAGCGGGTATGAATGTAGGGGAGAAGAGACGTAGTCAGCTGGGATCTTGCGACTATCAGCATGGGGAGAAGGTGTCTTCTCTGCGTTTGTCTACCGTGGGAGATTATCGGGGACATGAGAGTTTGGTCATTCGTTTGTTGCACGATGAGGAGCAGGAGCTGCATTTCTGGTTTCAGGATATGAATGAACTGGGTGAGCAGTACAGGCAACGGGGGCTCTATCTCTTTGCAGGTCCAGTCGGCAGTGGTAAGACAACACTGATGCACGAATTAGCCAAGTCTCTCTTTAAGGGGCAGCAGGTCATGTCCATTGAAGATCCTGTCGAAATCAAGCAGGAAGACATGCTCCAGTTGCAGTTAAATGAGGCGATTGGCTTGACCTATGAAAATCTCATCAAACTGTCTCTTCGGCATCGTCCTGATCTCTTGATTATCGGTGAAATTCGTGACAGCGAGACAGCGCGTGCAGTGGTCAGAGCCAGTTTGACAGGGGCGACAGTTTTTTCAACCATTCATGCCAAGAGTATCCGAGGAGTTTATGAACGCCTTCTGGAGTTGGGGGTGACGGAGGAGGAACTAGCAGTTGTCCTGCAAGGCGTCTGCTACCAGAGATTAATCGGGGGAGGAGGAATCGTTGACTTTGCAAACAAAGACTATCAAGAACACCAGCCAACTAGCTGGAATGAGCAGATTGATCAGCTTCTTAAAGATGGACATATCACAAGTCTTCAGGCTGAAACGGAAAAAATTAGCTACAGCTAAGCAGAAGAAAATCATCACCCTGTTTAACAATCTCTTCTCCAGTGGTTTTCATTTGGTGGAAATTATTTCTTTCTTGGGTAGAAGTGCTTTGTTAGAAAAAGACTATGTGACACAGATGCACCAAGGACTGTCTCAGGGAAAATCTTTCTCAGAAATGATGGAGAGTTTAGGGTTTTCAAGTGCCATTGTGACTCAGCTATCCCTAGCTGAAGTTCATGGCAATCTTCACCTGAGTTTGGGAAAGATAGAAGAATATCTGGACAATCTGGCCAAGGTCAAGAAAAAGTTAATCGAAGTAGCAACCTATCCTTTGATTTTGCTGGGATTTCTCCTGCTAATCATGTTGGGGCTCAGGAATTATTTGCTCCCCCAACTGGACAGTAGCAATATCGCCACTCAAATCATCGGCAATCTGCCACAAATCTTTCTGGGACTAGTGTTGGTTTGCTCTCTGTCTCTACTTTTAGCTCTCACTTTTTACAAAAGAAGTTCCAAGATGCGGGTCTTCTCGATGTTAGCGCGGATTCCCTTTCTAGGAATCTTTGTCCAGACTTATCTGACAGCTTATTATGCGCGTGAATGGGGCAATATGATTTCACAGGGAATGGAGCTGACGCAGATTTTTCAAATCATGAAGGAACAAGGTTCCCAACTCTTTAAAGAAATCGGTCAAGATTTGTCTCAAGCCCTGCAAAATGGCCGTGAATTTTCTCAAACCATAGCGACCTATCCTTTCTTTAAAAAGGAGTTGAGTCTCATCATCGAGTATGGAGAAGTCAAGTCCAAGCTGGGGAGTGAGTTGGAAATCTATGCTGAAAAAACTTGGGAAGCCTTTTTTACCCGAGTCAACCGCACCATGAACTTAGTACAGCCACTGGTTTTTATCTTTGTGGCCCTGATTATCGTTTTACTTTATGCGGCAATGCTTATGCCCATGTATCAAAATATGGAGGTAAATTTTTAAAATGAAAAAACTCATGACAAATTTAAAAAAAGCCAAGGTTAAAGCTTTCACTTTGGTAGAAATGTTAGTCGTCTTGCTTATCATCAGCGTACTCCTCTTGCTCTTTGTGCCCAATTTGACCAAGCAAAAGGATGCCGTAGATGATAAAGGAAAAGCTGCTGTTGTCAAGGTTGTGGAAAGCCAGGCAGAACTCTATCGTTTGGACAAAAATGATGACGCCAGCCTCAGCAAATTACAAGCGGACGGTCGTATCACAGCTGAGCAAGCCAAAGCTTATAAAGACTACCATGCAAAACAAAAAACAAGTCAAACTGTTGCAGATTAAGGCCTTTACTATGCTGGAAAGTCTCTTAGTTTTGGGACTTGTGAGTATCCTTGCCCTGGGCTTGTCTGGTTCTGTTCAATCCAGTTTTGCAGCGGTAGAAGAGCAGATTTTCTTTATGGAGTTTGAAGAACTCTATCGGGAAACGCAAAAACGCAGTCTAGCCAGTCAGCAAAAGACCAGTCTGAACTTAGATGGACAGACGATCAGCAATGGCAGTCAAAACTTGACCGTTCCTAAAGGAATTCAGGCACCCTCAGGACAAAGCATTATATTTGACCGAGCTGGAGGCAATTCGTCCCTGGCTAAGGTTGAATTTCAAACCAGCAAAGGAGCGATTCGCTATCAATTATATCTAGGAAATGGAAAAATTAAACGCATTAAGGAAACAAAAAATTAGGGCAGTAATCTTACTAGAAGCAGTAGTAGCTTTGGCTGTGTTTGCCAGCATTGCGACCCTTCTTTTGGGGAAAATTCAGAAAAATAGACAAGAAGAGGCAGAAATCTTGCAAAAGGAAGAAGTCTTGCGTGTGGCGAAGATGGCTCTGCAAACAGGGCAAAATCAGGTAAACATAAATGGAGTGGAGATTCAGGTATTTGCTAGTGAAAAAGGATTGGAGGTCTACCATGGTTCAGAGAAATTGCTCGATCTTAAAGAGCAGTAAGGTAAGAGCTTTCACTCTTTTAGAATCTCTGATTGCCCTTATCGTCATTAGCGGAGGTTTGCTACTTTTTCAAGCTATGAGTCAGCTCCTCATTTCAGAAGTTCGTTACCAGCAGCAAAGCGAGCAAAAAGAGTGGCTCTTGTTTGTGGATCAACTGGAGGCAGAGTTAGAGCGTTCGCAGTTTGAAAAGGTAGAAGGCAATCGCCTCTACATGAAACAGGATGGTAAGGATATCTCTATAGGGAAATCTAAATCGGATGATTTTCGGAAGACCGATGCCAGCGGACGGGGCTACCAACCTATGGTTTATGGACTTAAATCAGCTCAAATTACAGAGGGAAATCAACTGGTTCGCTTCCGTTTCCAGTTTCAAAAAGGCTTAGAAAGGGAGTTCATCTATCGTGTGGAAAAAGCAAAAAGTTAAGGCAGGCGTTCTCTTATATGCAGTCACCATGGCAGCCATTTTTAGCCTTTTGTTGCAGTTTTATTTGAATCGGCAAGTCGCCCATCACAAAGACTTTGCCCTAAACAAAGAAAAGTTGGCAGCTTTTGCTATGGCCAAGCGAAGTAAAGATAAGGTTGAACAAGAAAGTGGAGAACGAGTCTTTAACTTAGGAAAAGTCAGGTATCACAATACGAAAACAGGTTTTGCAACAAGTGTTCGTATGAATAAGGGCAACTATGAATTTCTCTTTCCTCAGATGAAAACCCAAGAAAAGAGAACAGCTAAAAAGGAAGAGGTAGCGACTGATTCAAGCAATCAAGCAGGGAAGAAAAAATCAGAAGAAAAGCCTGAAAAGAAAGATAATTCCTAGTCAATTCAACTACTTTGTGCTAAACTAAAAACATGAAACACGATTTTAATCACAAAGCAGAAACCTTTGATTCCCCTAAAAATATCTTCCTTGCAAACTTGGTTTGTCAGGCAGTTGAAGCACAGATTGATTTTCTATCAGACAAGGCAATTCTGGATTTCGGTGGTGGGACAGGTCTATTAGCTTTGCCCCTAGCCAAGCAGGCCAAGTCGGTTACCCTTGTAGATATCTCGGAGAAAATGCTGGAGCAAGCCCGTTTGAAAGCAGAGCAACAAGACATCAAGAATATCCAGTTTTTGGAGCAGGATTTACTGGCAAATCCCTTGGAACAGCAATTTGACCTGATTGTTGTCAGTCGGGTTCTTCATCATATGCCTGATCTAGATGCAACTCTTGCCATGTTTTACCATCACCTTAGGGAGAATGGACAAGTTCTCATCGCTGATTTTGTCAAGACAGATACCAACCATCATGGTTTTGATTTAGCTGAACTGGAAAATAAGTTAATTCAGCAGGTTTTTTCATCTGTGCATAGTCAGATTCTCTATAGCGCTGAAGAATTGTTTCAAGGAAATTATTCAGAACTCTTTTTAACAGTAGCCCAAAAATCACTCGCTGACTAAAGCAGTGATTTTTTCTCTTCAGATGGAAAAAAGGAGGGAAATTTGATAAGATAGGAATATGGATTTTGAAAAAATTGAACAAGCTTATACGTATTTACTAGAGAATGTCCAAGTCATCCAAAGTGATTTGGCGACCAACTTTTATGATGCCTTGGTAGAGCAAAATAGTATCTACCTGGACGGCGAGACCGAGCTAGAGCAGGTCAAAGAGAACAATCAAGCCCTTAAACGCTTAGCGCTTCGCAAGGAAGAGTGGCTCAAGACCTACCAGTTTCTCTTGATGAAGGCGGGACAAACGGAGCCTTTACAGGCCAATCACCAGTTTACGCCGGATGCCATTGCCCTCCTCTTGGTACTTATTGTGGAAGAGTTGCTGGATCAAGAGGAAATTAGCATCCTCGAAATAGGTTCTGGTATGGGGATTTTGGGGGCTACTTTCTTGACTTCTCTTGCTAAAAAAGTAGATTACTTGGGAATCGAAGTGGATGACTTGCTGATTGATTTGGCAGCCAGTATGGCAGATGTGATTGGTTTGCAGGCTGGTTTTGTCCAAGGAGATGCCGTTCGTCCGCAAATGCTTAAAGAAAGCGACGTGGTCATCAGCGACTTGCCTGTAGGCTATTACCCAGACGATGCCATCGCTTCTCGCTATCAAGTGGCTTCTAGTCAAGAGCATACCTATGCCCACCATTTGCTGATGGAACAAGGCTTCAAGTACCTTAAGTCAAATGGCTATGCTATTTTTCTAGCTCCGAGTGATTTATTGACCAGCCCTCAAAGTGACTCATTAAAAGGGTGGCTCAAAGACGAAGTGAGTCTGGCTGCTATCATCGCTCTGCCAGAGGATATTTTCTCAACTGCAAGCCAAGCTAAAAGTATTTTTGTCTTACAGAAGAAAAGAGACAAGGAAATAGAACCCTTTGTCTACCCTCTTACTAGCTTGCAAGATCCGTCAGTTTTGTTGACCTTTAAAGAAAATTTTCAAAATTGGAGCAAAGGTACTGAAATATAAAAGAGATTTTGTTATAATAGATGAAAACGCTTAAAAAGAGGTATCATCTTATGACAAAAACAATTGCAATCAATGCAGGAAGCTCAAGCTTGAAATGGCAACTATACCAAATGCCAGAAGAAACTGTATTGGCGAAAGGCTTGATTGAACGTATTGGCTTGAAGGATTCCATTTCAACAGTAAAATTTGACGGTCGTTCGGAGCAACAAATTCTTGATATTGAAGACCATACACAAGCCGTTAAAATTTTATTAGATGACTTGATTCGTTTTGACATTATCAAAGGGTACGACGAAATTACAGGTGTCGGCCACCGCGTCGTTGCAGGTGGTGAATATTTCAAGGAATCAACAGTTGTTGAGGGAGATGTGTTAGAAAAAGTTGAGGAATTGGGACTGTTGGCTCCTCTTCACAATCCAGCTAACGCAGCTGGAATTCGCGCATTTAAGGAATTGCTGCCAGATATTACCAGTGTTGTCGTATTTGATACCTCATTCCACACAACCATGCCAGAGAAGGCTTATCGCTACCCTCTACCAACTAAATACTACACAGACAACAAGGTTCGTAAATATGGTGCCCACGGGACAAGCCACCAGTTTGTCGCAGAAGAAGCAGCGAAACTTTTGGGTCGTCCTCTAGAAGATTTGAAATTGATTACCTGCCATATTGGTAACGGGGCTTCTATCACAGCTGTTAAGGGTGGGAAGTCTGTGGATACTTCTATGGGATTCACACCACTTGGAGGTGTGATGATGGGAACTCGTACAGGAGATATTGACCCTGCTATCATCCCTTATCTCATGCAATATACAGAGGATTTCAATACCCCTGAAGATATTAGTCGCGTTCTCAATCGTGAATCAGGGCTCATGGGAGTTTCTGGCCAGTCAAGCGATATGCGTGATGTGATTGCTGCCATGGAAGCAGGAGACCATGATGCAACTTTGGCTTATGAAATGTATGTTGATCGTATCCAAAAACATATCGGCCAATATCTTGCAGTCCTAAATGGAGCAGATGCGATTATCTTCACAGCAGGTATCGGTGAAAATGCTGCAAACGTACGTGAAGATGTCATCTCAGGTATCTCTTGGTTTGGTTGTGATGTGGATCCAGAAAAGAACGTCTTTGGTGTAACGGGAGATATCTCAACTGATGCGGCGAAAATCCGTGTCTTGGTTATTCCAACAGATGAAGAATTGGTGATTGCACGCGATGTTGAGCGCTTGAAAAAATAAGTAAATACACGTAAAATTTGATTGTAAAAAGAAGTTGGGAAAGAGATTTTCCAGCTTTTTTTATGTAGAAAATGTCTAAAACCTTGCTGTTATTGGCTTTTTCAAAAAATATGGTATAATAGTAGTAATTTAATAGATGGAGTTGAGTTTTGAAGAAAAGCTTTCGTGTAAAAAGAGAGAAAGATTTTAAGGCGATTTTCAAGGACGGAACAAGTTTTGCCAATCGAAAATTTGTTGTCTACCAATTGGAAAACCAGCAAAACCATTTTCGAGTAGGACTGTCCGTCAGCAAAAAGCTGGGGAATGCAGTTACCAGAAATCAAATCAAGAGACGAATCCGGCACATTCTACAAAGTGTAAAAGGGAGTTTAGTAGAGCATGTTGATTTTGTCGTGATTGCCCGAAAAGGGGTGGAAACCTTGGAATATGCAGAGATGGAGAAAAACCTACTCCACGTATTAAAGTTATCAAAGATTTACCAGGAAGGAAATGGGAGTGAAAAAGAAACTACAGTTGACTAGTTTGTTGGGCCTGTCCTTGTTTATCATGACAGCCTGTGCAACAAATGGTACAGCTAGCGATATAACAGCAGATTCGACAGACTTTTGGAGCAAATTCGTCTATTTTTTTGCTGAAATTATCCGCTTTTTGTCCTTTGATATTAGTATCGGAGTGGGGATTATTCTCTTCACGATTTTGATCCGGACGATTTTATTGCCGGTCTTTCAGACACAGATGGTTGCCTCTAGAAAAATGCAAGAGGCTCAACCGCGCATCAAGGCTTTGCGAGAGCAATACCCAGGTCGTGATATGGAAAGTAGAACCAAGCTAGACCAGGAGATGCGTAAGGTTTATAAAGAGTTAGGAATCAAACATTCATCCTCTCTCTGGCCAATTTTAATACAAATGCCGGTTCTCTTGGCGCTCTTTCAAGCCTTGAGTCGAGTAGACTTTTTGAAAACAGGTCACTTTTTATGGATTAATTTGGGAGGAGTAGATACAAGTTTTGTCCTTCCGATTTTGGCGGCAGTCTTTACCTTCTTGAGTAGCTGGTTATCGAATAAAGCTTTGTCCGAAAAAAGTGGAGCTACGACAGGGATGATGTATGGTATGCCTGTATTGATCTTTGTTTTTGCCATCTCCGCCCCAAGTGGTGTAGCCTTGTACTGGGCCGTATCCAATGCTTACCAAGTTCTGCAAACCTATTTTTTGAACAATCCTTTCAAGATTATTGCTGAAAGAGAAGCAGTGGCGCAAGCAGAAAAAGATTTAGAAGGCAAGAAGAGAAGAGCTTTGAAAAAAGCACAGAAAAAGAAAAAATAAGGAGGAATCTGGTAATGGTATTATTTACAGGTTCAACGGTTGAAGAAGCAATCCAAAAAGGATTGAAAGAATTAGACATTCCAAGAATGAAGGCCCACATCAAGGTCGTTTCAAAAGAGAAAAAAGGATTCTTAGGCTTGTTTGGTAAGAAGCCAGCTCAAGTTGATATCGAAGCCATTAGTGAAACGACAGTGATCAAAGCCAATCAGCAGGCCATTAAAGGGGTTCCAAAAGAAGTCAATGAAAAAAATGAACCCGTGAAAACAGTAAGTGAAGCAACTGTTGATTTGGGACATGTAGTTGAAGCGATTAAGAAGATTGAAGAAGAAGGTCAAGGTGTTTCTGAAGAGGTCAAGGCTGAAATTCTGAAAAATGAAAAGCACGCCAGCACGATTTTGGAAGAAACAGGCCATATTTCAATTTTAAATGAATTGGAACCAGAGGATACTACCGAGGAAGTGGAATCTGCTCCAGAAAAAGAAACTGAAAGGCAGGAAGCAACAAGCCAATCTTTGGAAGATTTAGGCTTGAAAGTAGAACCAAGTTATGACATCGAACAAGTGGCAACTGAGGTAGCTAGCTACGTTCAAACCATTGTAGATGATATGGATGTTGAAGGGACGATTTCAAGCGACTACAATCGCCGCACCATCAATCTTCAAATTGACACTAATGAACCAGGTCGTATTATCGGCTACCACGGAAAAGTCTTGAAAGCTCTTCAACTGTTAGCGCAAAATTACCTTTATAATCGCTATTCAAGAACCTTCTATATCACGATCAATGTCAATGATTACGTTGAACACCGTGCAGAAGTCTTGCAAACCTACGCTCAAAAATTGGCGACTCGCGTTTTAGAAGAAGGACGTAGCCAACAAACTGATCCAATGTCAAATAGCGAACGCAAGATTATCCATCGCATTATTTCACGCATGGATGGTGTGACGAGTTACTCTGAAGGTGACGAGCCAAATCGCTATGTTGTCGTAGACGCAGAATAAGCAAAGCAAAATCAGGTTCATCCTGATTTTTTGCTAGGAAAGGAAAGATTCAGATATGCTGAAAGCAGTTAGAGAATACCTATCATTTGAAGGGGTCCAGTACCGTAATCCTGATAAAGCTGGCGATGAAAGAGAAAAGATGTTGGACTTGCGGCAAAAAGGTCAAGAGGCTCGGAAGTCTTTTACAGAATTGGCCAAAACCTTTCAAGCTAGTCATCCAGAATGGCAACTTCAACAGACTAGTCAGTGGATGAACCAAGCGCAACGCTTGCGACCGCATTTCTGGGCCTATCTACAGAGAGACGGACAAGTGACAGAACCTATGATGGCTCTTCGTTTGTATGGAACACCTGCTGACTTTGGGATTTCTTTGGAAGTCAGTTTCATCGAGCGCAAGAAAGACGAACAGACCTTAGACAAACAAGCCAAGGTTTTAGAACTTCCAGTGGTAGAAGGGATTTATTATCTAGTCTACTCAAATGGGGAAAGTCATAAGGTGGAGGCTACTGAGGAGAATCGTCGTACTTTACGCGAGAAGGTGAGAAGTCAGGAAGTCCGTAAAGTTTTGGTTAAGGCAGATGTTTCCTTCATTGCAAATCAGTCAGTAGAAGCGATATTGGAGAAGCTAGAAGAGGCTTATGCGCGCTTGCTTCCGTACTATGAAGTGACGAGGGAATAGAAAATCAAATGTGTTAGATGAACGCAAATTGTTTTATTGCTATTCTATGCATTTTTTCATATAATAGTAAAATAGGATGTGTGATTCATTAATCACCTCAAAGAGAAAGGAAATTCTATGTCAAATCTATCTGTTAATGCAATTCGTTTTCTAGGTATTGACGCCATCAACAAAGCAAACTCAGGTCACCCAGGGGTGGTTATGGGGGCTGCTCCAATGGCTTATAGCCTCTTTACAAAACAACTTCGTATCAATCCAGCCCAACCAAACTGGATTAACCGCGACCGCTTTATTCTTTCAGCAGGACACGGATCTATGCTTCTCTATGCCCTTCTTCACCTTTCTGGTTTTGAAGATGTCAGCATGGATGAAATCAAGAGCTTCCGCCAATGGGGTTCCAAAACACCTGGTCACCCAGAATTTGGCCACACTGCAGGGGTTGACGCTACAACCGGTCCTCTAGGACAAGGGATTTCTACTGCCACTGGTTTTGCCCAAGCAGAACGTTTCCTTGCGGCGAAGTATAACCGTGAAGGCTTCAATATCTTTGACCACTATACTTACGTTATCTGCGGAGACGGAGACTTGATGGAAGGTGTCTCAAGTGAGGCGGCTTCATACGCAGGCTTGCAAAAACTTGACAAGTTGGTGGTTCTTTATGATTCAAATGACATCAACTTGGATGGTGAGACAAAGGATTCCTTTACAGAAAGTGTTCGTGACCGTTACAATGCCTACGGTTGGCATACAGCCTTGGTTGAAGATGGAACAGACTTGGAAGCAATCCATGTTGCTATCGAAACAGCCAAAGCTTCAGGCAAACCATCTTTGATTGAAGTGAAGACTGTGATTGGATATGGCTCTCCAAACAAACAAGGAACCAATGCTGTACACGGTGCTCCTCTTGGTGCAGACGAAACTGCAGCAACTCGTCAAGCCCTCGGTTGGGACTATGAACCATTTGAAATCCCAGCTGAAGTTTATGCTGATTTCAAGGAAAATGTTGCAGACCGTGGCGCATCAGCTTATCAAGCTTGGACTAAATTAGTTGCTGATTATAAAGAGGCTCATCCAGAACTGGCTGCAGAAGTAGAAGCTATTATCGACGGCCGTGATCCAGTTGAGGTGACTCCAGCAGACTTCCCAGCCTTAGAAAATGGCTTCTCTCAAGCAACTCGTAATTCCAGTCAAGATGCTTTGAACGTTGTCGCTGCCAAACTGCCAACCTTCCTAGGTGGATCAGCTGACCTCGCTCACTCAAACATGACTTACATCAAAACGGATGGCCTTCAAGACGATGCTAATCGCTTGAACCGTAACATTCAGTTTGGTGTTCGTGAATTTGCAATGGGAACGATCTTGAACGGGATGGCCCTTCATGGTGGACTTCGTGTATACGGTGGTACTTTCTTCGTCTTTTCTGACTATGTGAAAGCAGCTGTTCGCTTGTCAGCCTTGCAAGGACTTCCTGTGACTTATGTCTTTACTCACGATTCAATCGCAGTTGGTGAAGATGGTCCAACTCACGAACCAGTTGAACACTTAGCAGGTCTCCGTGCTATGCCAAATCTGAATGTTTTCCGCCCAGCAGATGCGCGTGAAACTCAAGCGGCTTGGTACCTTGCAGTGACAAGCGAGAAAACACCAACTGCCCTTGTCTTGACACGCCAAAACTTGACTGTCGAAGAAGGAACAGACTTCGACAAGGTTGCGAAAGGTGCCTATGTTGTCTATGAAAATGCAGCAGACTTTGATACAATCTTGATTGCGACAGGTTCAGAGGTCAATCCAGCTGTCGCAGCTGCCAAAGAATTAGCTAGTCAAGGCGAAAAAGTCCGCGTAGTCAGCATGCCATCTACAGATGTCTTTGATAAACAAGATGCAGCATACAAGGAAGAAATCCTTCCAAATGCAGTTCGCCGTCGTGTTGCAGTCGAAATGGGTGCAACTCAAAACTGGTACAAATATGTTGGCCTTGATGGTGCAGTTCTCGGTATTGATACTTTCGGAGCATCTGCCCCAGCACCAAAAGTATTGGCAGAGTACGGATTTACGGTAGAAAATCTAGTCAAAGTCGTTCAAAACTTGAAATAATCACAAAAATCAGAGTGAAAACTCTGATTTTTTATAACCATAAAAACAAGGTACAACCTTGTAAAAGTAGCTGAAATTTGATATAGTAGTCCTATGTAAAAGACAAAGGAGAAAACAATGAATCCAAATATTACTTTTTTAATCATGCTTGTAGGTATGATGGCCTTGATGTTCTTTATGCAACGTTCTCAAAAGAAACAAGCGCAAAAGCGTATGGAAAGCTTGAACAAGCTTCAAAAAGGCTATGAGGTTATTACAATTGGCGGCCTTTACGGAACAGTGGATGAAGTAGATACTGAGAAGAGAACAATCGTACTTGATGTAGATGGCGTTTATTTGACTTTTGAATTGGCTGCTATCAAGACCGTTTTGCCGCTCAAAGAGGCTGTGACACCAGAAGGAACAGTTGTTGATGAAAGCGGAGCAATCGAAGAATAAAACGGGACCTGTCACTCCCGTTTTTCTATGAAGTAAGAGGAAAAGGGATGAGAAAAATAGTATTTGTGTGCTTAGGAAATATCTGCCGTAGCCCCATGGCAGAATTTGTGATGAAATCCATGACGAGCGATTACCAGATTGAGAGTCGGGCAACGTCATCATGGGAACATGGCAATCCGATTCATAAGGGAACGCAAGGAATTTTCCAGCAATATCGGATCGCGTATGACAAAGACAAAACATCACTCCAGATTCGTAGAGAAGATTTTGAGTCATTTGATTACATTATCGGGATGGATGCTTCAAACGTTTCAGATCTGCGTCAAATGTGTCCTCAGGAACTACAGCATAAGATCTACCCTTTTGCACCTGAAAGTGTTCCAGATCCTTGGTATACAGGAGATTTTGAGGAAACCTATGCTCGCATCACAAGTGGATGTCAAAGCTGGCTAGATCGATTAGAAAATGAGAGTGACAATGGAAAAGCTTAAACAAATCTATGAGAAGTATAGAGTTTACCTAACTCGCCCTAGGTTAGAGTTCATTGCAGTAGTCGTAATTGCACTCTGTGCTCTTTCGGTATTTCTACTAAATACACCCAAAAAGGGTGTCCTGACACTTGATGGTGGTGCACTTGTTTATGATGGTACCCTGGTACGAGGGAAAATGAATGGTCAGGGGACCATGACCTTTGAAAATGGGGACCAATATACAGGTGATTTCAATAATGGAGCTTTTAATGGGAAAGGAACGTTCCAATCAAAAGATGGCTGGAAATACGAAGGTGATTTTGTAAATGGCCAGGCTGAAGGTCAAGGGAAGTTGACGACAGAGCAAGAAGTCGTTTATGAAGGGACCTTTAAACAAGGCGTTTTCCAACAAAAACAGTAGTCTCCAAGTTAGGAGACTATTTTTTAAAACCGAAAAGAAAACGCTTTCTGCAATTGAATTCAGTAAATAACTATCAACTAGAAAAACTTTGTGAAATAAAAAAATTTTCTCCATAATTTCACAATCATCCAAGCAAAACTCTGTTGCATAGGTATATTGAGAAAAAAATCACAATTTAAGGGAATTTCTTTGTGAAATGTTTATGAAACTGTTTACAAAGCATAAAAAAAGAGTTATAATAAACTTGTGAAAAAATTAACAAAGGGGTAAAATCCTTAAAGGCTATGGAGGATAATATGGCTGATAAAAAAACAGTAACACCAGAGGAAAAACAACTTGCTGCTGAAAAGCATGTCGACGGTCTCGTGAAAAAAGCCTTGGTTGCGCTTGATGAACTGCGCAAATTGAACCAAGAGCAAGTTGACTATATCGTAGCAAAAGCTTCGGTTGCAGCACTTGACGCACATGGTATCCTTGCACAACACGCAGTTGAAGAAACTGGTCGTGGGGTATTTGAAGACAAGGCGACAAAAAACCTATTTGCCTGCGAACACGTAGTGAACAATATGCGTGGAGTTAAAACAGTTGGAGTTATCGAAGATGATCCAATTACAGGTTTGACAAAGATTGCGGAGCCTGTAGGGGTAATCTGTGGTGTCACTCCGACAACAAACCCAACTTCAACAGCGATTTTCAAATCCTTGATTGCTTTAAAAACACGTAACCCAATCGTTTTTGCCTTCCACCCATCTGCTCAAGAATCATCAGCTCATGCAGCACAAATCGTTCGCGATGCAGCGATTGCAGCTGGTGCTCCTGAAAACTGTGTTCAATGGATTACAAAGCCATCTATGGAAGCAACTGGAGCGCTAATGAACCACGAAGGTGTTGCAACTATTCTTGCAACTGGTGGGAATGCCATGGTTAAAGCTGCATACTCATGTGGAAAACCAGCACTTGGGGTAGGTGCCGGAAACGTTCCTGCCTATGTAGAAAAATCTGCTGACCTTCGTCAAGCTGCTCATGACATCGTGATGTCTAAATCATTTGACAATGGTATGGTCTGTGCATCAGAACAAGCGGTTATCATTGATAAAGAAGTGTATGACGAATTTGTAGAAGAATTCAAATCATACCATACTTACTTTGTCAACAAGAAGGAAAAAGCGCTTTTGGAAGAATTCTGTTTTGGTGCAAAAGCTAACAGCAAGAACTGTGCTGGTGCTAAGCTAAATGCCAACATCGTTGGTAAACCAGCAGCATGGATTGCTGAGCAAGCAGGATTCAAAGTACCAGAAGGTACAAATATCTTGGCTGCTGAATGTGCAGAAGTTGGAATTAAAGAACCATTGACTCGTGAAAAATTATCACCTGTTATTGCAGTTTTGAAAGCTGAAGATACTGAAGATGGACTTAAAAAAGCTCGTCAAATGGTTGAATTTAATGGTCTAGGACACTCAGCTGCTATCCATACAAAAGACGAAGCTCTTGCAAAACGTTTCGGTACGGAAATAAAGGCAATGCGTATTATCTGGAACTCTCCATCTACCTTTGGTGGTATCGGTGATGTATACAACGCCTTCATTCCATCATTAACACTTGGATGTGGTTCATATGGACACAACTCAGTTGGTGATAACGTATCCGCTATCAACCTTCTTAACATCAAGAAAGTAGGAAAACGTAGAAATAATATGCAATGGTTTAAAGTTCCTTCAAAAATCTACTTCGAACGTAACTCAATCCAATACCTTCAAACTTGCGAAGGTATCGAACGTGTCATGATTGTTACCGATAAATCAATTGAAAAACTCGGTTTTGTACAACGTGTGATTGACCAATTGAATCTTCGTAAAAACAAAGTCACGATTCAAGTCTTCTCAGATGTTGAACCAGATCCAGATATCACAACAGTTCGTCGTGGTGTTGAAGTAATGCGTTCGTTTGAACCAGACACTATCATTGCCCTTGGTGGTGGTTCACCAATGGATGCAGCTAAAGGTATGTGGATGTTCTATGAACAGCCAGACGTTGACTTCGGTGACCTCGTTCAAAAATTCATGGATATCCGCAAACGTGCCTTCAAATTCCCATCACTTGGTAAGAAAGCACAATATATCGGTATTCCAACAACATCTGGTACAGGTTCAGAAGTAACACCGTTTGCAGTTATCTCTGACAAGGCAAACAATCGGAAATACCCAATCACTGACTACGCTTTGACACCAACCATTGCAATTGTTGACCCTGCTTTGGTAGAATCTGTTCCAGCATTTATTGCTGCTGACACAGGTATGGATGTCTTGACACACGCAACTGAAGCTTATACTTCTAACTTTGCCAATGACTATACAGATGGTATTGCTCTTCAAACCATCAAGTTAGTCTTCAAATATTTGGAAAAATCTGTAAAAACAGCTGACCCAGAAGCCCGTGAAAAGATGCATAATGCCTCTACAATGGCTGGTATGGCCTTCGCCAATGCCTTCCTTGGAATGAGTCACTCAATGGCGCATAAGATTGGTGCTGTTCACCACACCATTCACGGACGTACAAATGCTATTTTACTTCCTTATGTTATCCGTTATAATGGAACTCGTCCATCTAAAACTACAACATGGCCTAAGTACAATTACTGGAAAGCTGATGAAAAATTCCAAGATATCGCTCGTATGCTAGGTCTTCCTTGCTCAACACCAGAAGAAGCGGTTGAAGCTTATGCCAAAGCAGTTTACGATCTTGGTGAAGCAGTTGGAATCACAATGAACTTCAAAGGCTTTGGTATCGATGAAAAAACTTGGAAAGACAGCTTGCATGAGATTGCCTTACTTGCTTACGAAGATCAATGTTCACCTGCAAACCCACGCTTACCAATGGTAGCTGACATGGAAGAAATCATGGCAGATGCTTACTATGGTTATAAAGAACGTCCAGGACGTCGTAAATAATTGTTTATCAGCCTAGAGACAGGAGTTATCCTGTCTCTTTTTTGTGAACTCAGATAGACCTGGAATTAAGGTTGAGTGTGGAACTGGAGATAATATACGAACATTATAAAAGATTGTAGGGATATATTTAAAAATTAAAGAATAAGTGAATGAAAAAGAGTGGAAAAGTAGAAAAGCAAGAGAGAAAATCAACGCCCGTACTTGCAATTAAACTCAAATAGTTATATAATAGGTTTGTTGAAAGGTGATTTGTAGTGATTCAAGTTACTCTTTTCACAATAAAATTTTCAGGATTTTCATAAGGAGGAAATCACTAATGGTAGTTAAAGTTGGTATTAACGGTTTCGGACGTATTGGTCGTCTTGCTTTCCGCCGTATCCAAAACGTAGAAGGTGTTGAAGTTACTCGCATCAACGACCTTACAGATCCAGTGATGCTTGCACACTTGTTGAAATACGATACAACTCAAGGTCGTTTCGACGGTACTGTAGAAGTTAAAGAAGGCGGATTTGAAGTTAACGGTAAATTCGTTAAAGTTTCTGCTGAACGTGATCCAGAACAAATCGACTGGGCTAACGACGGTGTAGAAATCGTTCTTGAAGCAACTGGTTTCTTTGCTACTAAAGCAGCTGCTGAAAAACACCTTAAAGGTGGTGCTAAGAAAGTTGTTATCACTGCTCCTGGTGGAAGCGATGTTAAAACAATCGTATTCAACACTAACCACGATACACTTGATGGTACTGAAACAGTTATCTCAGGTGCTTCATGTACTACAAACTGTTTGGCTCCAATGGCTAAAGCTCTTCATGACAACTTCGGTATCGTTGAAGGTTTGATGACTACTATCCACGCTTACACTGGTGACCAAATGATTCTTGACGGACCACACCGTAAAGGTGACCTTCGCCGTGCTCGTGCTGCTGCAGTTAACATCGTTCCTAACTCAACTGGTGCTGCTAAAGCAATCGGTTTGGTTATTCCTGAATTGAACGGTAAATTGGATGGAGCTGCTCAACGTGTTCCTGTTCCAGCTGGTTCAGTAACTGAATTGGTAGCAGTTCTTGACAAGAACGTTACTGTTGATGAAGTAAATGCAGCTATGAAAGCAGCTTCTAACGAATCATATGGATACACTGAAGATCCAATCGTATCTTCTGATATCCTAGGTATGTCATTCGGTTCATTGTTTGACGCAACTCAAACTAAAGTTCTTGACGTTGACGGTAAACAATTGGTTAAAGTTGTTTCATGGTATGACAACGAAATGTCTTACACTTCACAACTTGTTCGTACTCTTGAATACTTTGCAAAAATCGCTAAATAATTCTTGAGTCGATAAAAAAGCAAGGCTTTCTGACCTTGCTTTTTTGTATATATAAGAATAGATGATAATGTCATCCATTCTTTTTTAATTTTTTTTCAAAAGTATCCGATAGAACAGTGAAACTCAATTTTTCTAAGGTGAGTGGATGGGTAAAAGAAAGGCGAAAGGCATGAAGCATAAGCCGACTTGTTTTTGATTTACTATTATAGAGAGGGTCACCCAAGATAGGATGCTTGTGATGAGAGAGGTGAACACGAATCTGATGCGTTCGACCGGTCTTTAGCTTGCAACGAACAAGAGCTGTTTTGTTTGGGAATTGCTTTAATCGACTGATATGCGTTTCAGCATATTGCCCATTTTTGGGATCTACTACTCGTTTTCTGCGATCATGTCGATCACGGCCGATTTTATCTTGAAAGACAAGTTCCTTACTCTCTATTCGTCCTTCTACGAGTGCCCAGTACTCGCGAGCGATTTCTTTTTTCTCCAACAAGCGATTGAGGATGGGCAGGATAAAAGGGTTCTTAGCAAAAAGCATCAGCCCACTGGTTTCCATATCTAGACGATGAACGACATAGCAAGTCTGCCCGACGTAGGCAGAGACATGATTGAGAAGGGCGATTTCGTTTGGTTGATTTCCATGCGTTTTCATACCCTCAGGTTTGTTGACGACAATAAGATGTTGGTCTTGATAAATTTCTTGAACGAGGTCTGGATTTCCCCAAAGGATTTCCTTTTTGGGATAATCTTCCTCATCAAAAGTCAATTGGCAAATATCCCCTGCTTTGACTATCTCGTTCCAGTGAACTTCTTCGTGGTTAATTAAGATGTTCTTCTTGGTTCTCAAAAAATGACGGATTTTTCTAGGAATGAGTAGTTGTTCCTCTAGAAATTGTTTGACCGTCATTTGAGGCAGGGATTCGGGTAATGTAAATGTGAATTGCATACAGATATTGTAACAAAAAAAGCCCTATTTGGATAGGGAGTAGCTAAATTCTTGAGTTCCCATGGTGAAGATGATAAAATAAACGCATGAAATTAGATAAATTATTTGAGAAGTTTCTTTCTCTCTTTAAAAAAGAAACGAATGAATCGGCGGAGTCTGATTCGACTAGCATGCGTCGTTCTCGGAGCGATAGAAAAAAATTGTCCCAAGTAGGGCCGATTCGGAAATTTTGGCGTCGTTATCATCTGACCAAGATTGTCATTATTTTAGGGTTAAGTGCAGGTTTGCTAGTAGGAACCTACCTATTTGCGATAGCCAAGTCTACCAATGTTAATGACTTGCAGAATGCCTTGAAAACGCGAACTCTGATTTTTGACCGCGAAGAAAAAGAGGCAGGAGCCCTATCCGGTCAAAAGGGCACCTATGTTGAATTAACAGATATCAGTAAAGACTTGCAGAATGCTGTCGTCGCGACAGAGGACCGTTCCTTCTATAAAAATGATGGGATTAACTACGGCCGTTTCTTTCTAGCCATCCTTACAGCAGGCCGTTCTGGAGGGGGGTCCACCATCACTCAACAGTTGGCGAAAAATGCCTATCTTTCCCAGGACCAGACCGTTGAACGGAAGGCCAAGGAGTTTTTTCTTGCCTTAGAGTTGACAAAGAAATACAGCAAGGAGCAAATCCTTACTATGTACCTCAATAACGCTTATTTTGGAAATGGGGTATGGGGTATTGAAGATGCAAGTAAGAAATATTTCGGTGTATCGGCTTCACAACTAACGCTTGATCAGGCGGCCACTCTAGCAGGGATGCTCAAGGGACCAGAATTGTATAATCCATTAAATTCTGTTGAAACTTCAACCAATCGTAGGGATACTGTTTTGCAAAATATGGTTGCAGCGGGTTATATTGATAAAAATCAAGAGACCGAAGCAGTTGGAACAGATATGGCTTCTCAACTGCAAGATAAGTATGAAGGGAGGGTTTTAGATTATCGTTACCCGTCCTATTTTGATGCAGTTGTCAACGAAGCAGTTTCCAAGTACAATCTCACAGAAGAGGAAATTGTCAACAACGGCTATCGAATCTATACAGAACTTGACCAAAACTACCAAGCCAACATGCAGGTTGTTTACGAAAATACTTCGCTATTTCCAACAGCAGAAGACGGAACACATGCTGAATCAGGTAGTGTTGCTTTAGAGCCTAAAACAGGTGGGGTGCGTAGCGTTGTTGGTAGCGTAGCTGGCGATGACAAACCAGGCTTCCGCAATTTTAACTATGCCACTCAGTCTAAGCGTAGCCCAGGCTCAACTATCAAACCTTTAGTGGTTTATACGCCTGCAGTAGAAGCAGGATGGGCCTTAAACAAGCAACTGGATAATCATACGATGCAGTACGATAGTTATCAAGTAGACAATTATGCAGGGATTAAGACTTCTCCTGAAGTACCTATGTATCAGGCTTTGGCGGAATCACTCAATTTACCGGCAGTTGCGACTGTAAATGCATTAGGTATTGACAAAGCTTTTGACGCTGGGGAGAGATTTGGCCTGAATATGGAAAATGTTGATCGAGTTCTTGGAGTCGCTCTCGGTGGAGGTATAGAGACGAATCCCCTCCAGATGGCACAAGCTTATGCAACCTTTGCTAATGAAGGTTTGATGCCTGAAGCGCATTTTATCACTCGTATTGAAAATGCCAGTGGTCAGGTCATCAAGAGTTATAAAAATTCCCAAAAACGAGTGATTGATAAGTCGGTAGCCGATAAAATGACCAGCATGATGCTAGGGACATTTACCAATGGTACAGGAATTAGTTCATCGCCAACAGATTATGTTATGGCTGGAAAGACAGGTACTACTGAGGCTGCTTTTAATTCAGTATATACTAGTGACCAGTGGGTGATTGGTTATACTCCAGATGTGGTAATTACCCACTGGCTCGGCTTCCCGACGACGGATGAGAACCATTATCTAGCAGGTTCGACATCAAATGGAGCAGCCCATGTCTTTAGAAGTATGGCTAATACCATTTTGCCATACACTCCAGGTAGCACCTTTACAGTTGAGAATGCTTATAAACAAAATGGTATTGAACCAGAAAATACGAAAAAGCAGGTTGTTGAAAATGAGACAAACCAGTCTGAGGATCCGATAGCGGATATTCGTAGTCGTGCACAAAATCTTGTAGATGAAGCGGGACGTGCGATTTCAGAAGCTAAGATAAAAGAAAAAGCCCAGACAATATGGGACTCATTCCTTAATCTATTTCGTTAAGAGGCTTGTCAAAGCCTAGGTTTCTTGTTATAATAGATAAGATGGAGGCGTTATGGCATTAAAAAAAGCAAGCCTAGCTTGTGCAGTTTGCGGTTCAAGGAATTACTCAATCAAAACTAGTGGGAACCCCAAGCCAACACGACTAGAAGTAAATAAATTTTGTAAACATTGTGGGAAATATACGACACATAGAGAAACGAGATAGGAGAGAACGATGGGTTTTATTAAGGATATTTTTAAACTTCTTAAAGAAACAACGTGGCCAACTCGCAAGGAAAGCTGGAGAGATTTTCGATCTATTATGGAATACACAGCCTTCTTTGTGGTCATCATTTACATTTTTGACCAGTTGATTGTTTCAGGTTTGATTCGATTTATTAACATTTTTTAGAAGAAAGGCGGAGAACTTCTGCTAGTTTCTTCTATTATGAAAGGAAATATCATGGATAGTTTTGACAAAGGATGGTTTGTTCTACAAACTTATTCTGGCTATGAAAATAAGGTAAAAGAAAATCTATTGCAACGTGCACAAACGTATAACATGTTGGATAATATTCTACGCGTTGAGATTCCAACACAAACCGTGCAAGTTGAGAAAAATGGAAAGAAAAAAGAAATTGAAGAGAATCGCTTTCCAGGTTATGTCCTTGTAGAAATGGTCATGACCGATGAAGCATGGTTCGTCGTTCGAAATACACCGAACGTAACAGGATTCGTCGGATCCCACGGTAACAGATCAAAACCAACTCCGCTATTGGAACAAGAAATCCGTGATATTCTGGTTTCAATGGGACAAACTGTTCAAGAGTTTGATATTGACGTTGAAGTTGGTCAGACTGTCCGCATCATTGATGGCGCTTTTGCAGACTACACAGGTAAAATTACTGAAATTGATAACAATAAAGTGAAGATGATTATCTCTATGTTTGGTAATGATACGATTGCAGAAGTAAACCTAAACCAAATTGCAGAATTATAACCCCAGAGAGGCCTTGCCTCTCTTTTTATGTGCCGTTGAGGGAGGAAGAAGTATAGAATAGAGGAAATGGGCTCATGGGATCGTGCATTTTGCTAAACTAAATGCAGAAAGGAGAGGTCTATGAAGCTAAAAGACTTATATGAAGAAAGTAAGGGAATCGTCCATAAGTGTCGCAAAGATTATCATTTGCATCTGTGGGAGAAAGAGGACTGGGACCAGGAAGGCATGTTATGTCTGTATGAGCTGGTGAGTCGCAATCCAGAGTTGCTAGAGGGCGAGCGCCATCAACTATATGTTTGCTTTAAAACAAAATTTAGAAATCGTATTCTAGATTACATCCGTAAACAGGAAAGCCACAAGCGCCGTTTTGACAAAGAACCCTATGAAGAGGTGAGTGAGATTAGCCATCGTCTAGGAGAAAAAGGACTCAGGCTGGACGATTATTATCTCTTTCACGAACTTCTAAAGAATTACAAATCAAAGCAGAGTATGGAAAAACAAGAATTAATAGATCGTCTCATGGGAGGAGAAGTCTTTAGAGGACGTAAAGCTCTCCTGAGAGAACTTTCCCTTATATTTTCAGAATTTCGATAAAGAGGAAAAAAGTCCTTGACAAAGTAGGGAAAGTAGGTATAATAGAAAGAGTTGAAAAGCTCAGGTCCGTTGGTCAAGGGGTTAAGACACCGCCTTTTCACGGCGGTAACACGGGTTCGAATCCCGTACGGACTATGGTATATTGCGGATGGAACACTTGATGAAAAAAGTTCAAAAAAGTTTCAAAAAACTGTTGACAGAGAGAGTTAGCTGTGATATACTAATATAGTTGTCGCTTGAGAGAGATTGAGTGACAAAGACCTTTGAAAACTGAACAAGACGAACCAATGTGCAGGGCACTACAACTAATGTTGTAGTACTGAACAATGAAAAAAACAATAAATCTGTCAGTGACAGAAATGAGTGAGAACTCAAACTTTTAATGAGAGTTTGATCCTGGCTCAGGACGAACGCTGGCGGCGTGCCTAATACATGCAAGTAGAACGCTGAAGCTTGGTGCTTGCACCGAGCGGATGAGTTGCGAACGGGTGAGTAACGCGTAGGTAACCTGCCTGGTAGCGGGGGATAACTATTGGAAACGATAGCTAATACCGCATAAAATGGATTATCGCATGATAATCGATTGAAAGGTGCAAATGCATCACTACCAGATGGACCTGCGTTGTATTAGCTAGTTGGTGGGGTAACGGCTCACCAAGGCGACGATACATAGCCGACCTGAGAGGGTGATCGGCCACACTGGGACTGAGACACGGCCCAGACTCCTACGGGAGGCAGCAGTAGGGAATCTTCGGCAATGGACGGAAGTCTGACCGAGCAACGCCGCGTGAGTGAAGAAGGTTTTCGGATCGTAAAGCTCTGTTGTAAGAGAAGAACGAGTGTGAGAGTGGAAAGTTCACACTGTGACGGTATCTTACCAGAAAGGGACGGCTAACTACGTGCCAGCAGCCGCGGTAATACGTAGGTCCCGAGCGTTGTCCGGATTTATTGGGCGTAAAGCGAGCGCAGGCGGTTAGATAAGTCTGAAGTTAAAGGCTGTGGCTTAACCATAGTACGCTTTGGAAACTGTTTAACTTGAGTGCAAGAGGGGAGAGTGGAATTCCATGTGTAGCGGTGAAATGCGTAGATATATGGAGGAACACCGGTGGCGAAAGCGGCTCTCTGGCTTGTAACTGACGCTGAGGCTCGAAAGCGTGGGGAGCAAACAGGATTAGATACCCTGGTAGTCCACGCCGTAAACGATGAGTGCTAGGTGTTAGACCCTTTCCGGGGTTTAGTGCCGCAGCTAACGCATTAAGCACTCCGCCTGGGGAGTACGACCGCAAGGTTGAAACTCAAAGGAATTGACGGGGGCCCGCACAAGCGGTGGAGCATGTGGTTTAATTCGAAGCAACGCGAAGAACCTTACCAGGTCTTGACATCCCTCTGACCGCTCTAGAGATAGAGTTTTCCTTCGGGACAGAGGTGACAGGTGGTGCATGGTTGTCGTCAGCTCGTGTCGTGAGATGTTGGGTTAAGTCCCGCAACGAGCGCAACCCCTATTGTTAGTTGCCATCATTCAGTTGGGCACTCTAGCGAGACTGCCGGTAATAAACCGGAGGAAGGTGGGGATGACGTCAAATCATCATGCCCCTTATGACCTGGGCTACACACGTGCTACAATGGCTGGTACAACGAGTCGCAAGCCGGTGACGGCAAGCTAATCTCTTAAAGCCAGTCTCAGTTCGGATTGTAGGCTGCAACTCGCCTACATGAAGTCGGAATCGCTAGTAATCGCGGATCAGCACGCCGCGGTGAATACGTTCCCGGGCCTTGTACACACCGCCCGTCACACCACGAGAGTTTGTAACACCCGAAGTCGGTGAGGTAACCTTTTAGGAGCCAGCCGCCTAAGGTGGGATAGATGATTGGGGTGAAGTCGTAACAAGGTAGCCGTATCGGAAGGTGCGGCTGGATCACCTCCTTTCTAAGGATAAGGAACTGCACATTGGTCTTGTTTAGTCTTGAGAGGTCTTGTGGGGCCTTAGCTCAGCTGGGAGAGCGCCTGCTTTGCACGCAGGAGGTCAGCGGTTCGATCCCGCTAGGCTCCATTGGTGAGAGATCACCAAGTAATGCACATTGAAAATTGAATATCTATATCAAATAGTAACAAGAAAATAAACCGAAACGCTGTAGTATTAAAAGAGTTTATGACTGAAAGGTCAGAAAATAAGGTTAAGTTAATAAGGGCGCACGGTGGATGCCTTGGCACTAGGAGCCGAAGAAGGACGTGACAAACGACGATATGCCTTGGGTAGCTGTAAGTAAGCGATGATCCAGGGATTTCCGAATGGGGGAACCCAACAGGTACTACCTGTTACCCACATCTGTTAAGGATGTGAGGAGGAAGACGCAGTGAACTGAAACATCTAAGTAGCTGCAGGAAGAGAAAGCAAAAGCGATTGCCTTAGTAGCGGCGAGCGAAACGGCAGGAGGGCAAACCGAAGAGTTTACTCTTCGGGGTTGTAGGACTGCAAAGTGGACTCAAAGATTATAGAAGAATGATTTGGGAAGATCAGCCAAAGAGAGTAAGAGCCTCGTATTTAAAATAGTCTTTGTACCTAGCAGTATCCTGAGTACGGCGGGACACGAGAAATCCCGTCGGAATCTGGGAGGACCATCTCCCAACCCTAAATACTCCCTAGTGACCGATAGTGAACCAGTACCGTGAGGGAAAGGTGAAAAGCACCCCGGGAGGGGAGTGAAATAGAACCTGAAACCGTGTGCCTACAACAAGTTCGAGCCCGTTAATGGGTGAGAGCGTGCCTTTTGTAGAATGAACCGGCGAGTTACGATATGATGCGAGGTTAAGTTGAAGAGACGGAGCCGTAGGGAAACCGAGTCTGAATAGGGCGCATTAGTATCATGTCGTAGACCCGAAACCATGTGACCTACCCATGAGCAGGTTGAAGGTGCGGTAAGACGCACTGGAGGACCGAACCAGGGCACGTTGAAAAGTGCTTGGATGACTTGTGGGTAGCGGAGAAATTCCAAACGAACTTGGAGATAGCTGGTTCTCTCCGAAATAGCTTTAGGGCTAGCGTCGACATTAGAGATTCTTGGAGGTAGAGCACTGTTTGGGTGAGGGGTCCATCCCGGATTACCAATCTCAGATAAACTCCGAATGCCAAAGAATTATGGTCGGCAGTCAGACTGCGAGTGCTAAGATCCGTAGTCGAAAGGGAAACAGCCCAGACCACCAGCTAAGGTCCCAAAATAATTGTTAAGTGGAAAAGGATGTGGGGTTGCACAGACAACTAGGATGTTAGCTTAGAAGCAGCTATTCATTCAAAGAGTGCGTAATAGCTCACTAGTCGAGTGACCCTGCGCCGAAAATGTACCGGGGCTAAAACAATTTACCGAAGCTGTGGATACCTTTATAGGTATGGTAGGAGAGCGTTCTATGTGTGGAGAAGGTGTACCGTGAGGAGCGCTGGAACGCATAGAAGTGAGAATGCCGGTATGAGTAGCGAAAGACAGGTGAGAATCCTGTCCACCGTAAGACTAAGGTTTCCAGGGGAAGGCTCGTCCGCCCTGGGTTAGTCGGGACCTAAGGAGAGACCGAAAGGTGTATCCGATGGACAACAGGTTGATATTCCTGTACTAGAGTATGTAGTGATGGAGGGACGCAGTAGGCTAACTAAAGCAGACGAATGGAAGTGTCTGTCTAAGCAGTGAGGTGTGATATGAGTCAAATGCTTATATCTATAACATTGAGCTGTAATGGGGAGCGAAGTTTAGTAGCGAAGTTAGTGACGTCACACTGCCAAGAAAAGCTTCTAGCGTTTAAACATACTCTACCCGTACCGCAAACCGACACAGGTAGTCGAGGCGAGTAGCCTCAGGTGAGCGAGAGAACTCTCGTTAAGGAACTCGGCAAAATGACCCCGTAACTTCGGGAGAAGGGGTGCTGACATATGTCAGCCGCAGTGAATAGGCCCAAGCAACTGTTTATCAAAAACACAGCTCTCTGCTAAATCGTAAGATGATGTATAGGGGGTGACGCCTGCCCGGTGCTGGAAGGTTAAGAGGAGTGCTTAGGAGTAATCCGAAGGTATGAATTGAAGCCCCAGTAAACGGCGGCCGTAACTATAACGGTCCTAAGGTAGCGAAATTCCTTGTCGGGTAAGTTCCGACCCGCACGAAAGGCGTAATGATTTGGGCACTGTCTCAACGAGAGACTCGGTGAAATTTTAGTACCTGTGAAGATGCAGGTTACCCGCGACAGGACGGAAAGACCCCATGGAGCTTTACTGCAGTTTGATATTGAGTGTCTGTACCACATGTACAGGATAGGTAGGAGTCTAAGAGATCGGGACGCCAGTTTCGAAGGAGACGTTGTTGGGATACTACCCTTGTGTTATGGCCACTCTAACCCGGATAGGTGATCCCTATCGGAGACAGTGTCTGACGGGCAGTTTGACTGGGGCGGTCGCCTCCTAAAAGGTAACGGAGGCGCCCAAAGGTTCCCTCAGAATGGTTGGAAATCATTCGCAGAGTGTAAAGGTATAAGGGAGCTTGACTGCGAGAGCAACAACTCGAGCAGGGACGAAAGTCGGGCTTAGTGATCCGGTGGTTCCGTATGGAAGGGCCATCGCTCAACGGATAAAAGCTACCCTGGGGATAACAGGCTTATCTCCCCCAAGAGTTCACATCGACGGGGAGGTTTGGCACCTCGATGTCGGCTCGTCGCATCCTGGGGCTGTAGTCGGTCCCAAGGGTTGGGCTGTTCGCCCATTAAAGCGGCACGCGAGCTGGGTTCAGAACGTCGTGAGACAGTTCGGTCCCTATCCGTCGCGGGCGTAGGAAATTTGAGAGGATCTGCTCCTAGTACGAGAGGACCAGAGTGGACTTACCGCTGGTGTACCAGTTGTCTTGCCAAAGGCATCGCTGGGTAGCTATGTAGGGAAGGGATAAACGCTGAAAGCATCTAAGTGTGAAACCCACCTCAAGATGAGATTTCCCATGATTATATATCAGTAAGAGCCCTGAGAGAAGATCAGGTAGATAGGTTAGAAGTGGAAGTGTGGCGACACATGTAGCGGACTAATACTAATAGCTCGAGGACTTATCCAAAGTAACTGAGGATACGAAGTGTGAGGTTTTCTTGAGATTTGATAGATATTCAATTTTGAGTAGGTATTACTCAGAGTTAAGTGACGATAGCCTAGGAGATACACCTGTACCCATGCCGAACACAGCAGTTAAGCCCTAGAACGCCGGAAGTAGTTGGGGGTTGCCCCCTGTGAGATATGGAAGTCGCTTAGCTCTTTGGGAGTTTAGCTCAGCTGGGAGAGCATCTGCCTTACAAGCAGAGGGTCAGCGGTTCGATCCCGTTAACTCCCATATAGGTCCCGTAGTGTAGCGGTTATCACGTCGCCCTGTCACGGCGAAGATCGCGGGTTCGATTCCCGTCGGGACCGTTTAAGATAACGGAAGTTATTTTAGACTCGTTAGCTCAGTTGGTAGAGCAATTGACTTTTAATCAATGGGTCACTGGTTCGAGCCCAGTACGGGTCATGTTTGCGGGTTTGGCGGAATTGGCAGACGCACCAGATTTAGGATCTGGCGCTTAACGGCGTGGGGGTTCAAGTCCCTTAACCCGCATAATAGAAAGCAGCCGGCTTAGCTCAGTTGGTAGAGCATCTGATTTGTAATCAGAGGGTCGCGTGTTCAAGTCATGTAGCCGGCATTTTTTTATATAAGAGGTCGATGCGAACGTAGTTCAGTGGTAGAACACCACCTTGCCAAGGTGGGGGTCGCGGGTTCGAATCCCGTCGTTCGCTTAGAGAGGCCGGGGTGGCGGAACTGGCAGACGCACAGGACTTAAAATCCTGCGATTGGTAACGATCGTACCGGTTCGATTCCGGTCCTCGGCATATAATGATGAGCACCCTTAGCTCAACTGGATAGAGTACCTGACTACGAATCAGGCGGTTAGAGGTTCGACTCCTCTAGGGTGCATTTTTTTATTTAACGCGGGAAGTAGCTCAGCTTGGTAGAGTACTTGGTTTGGGACCAAGGTGTCGCAGGTTCGAATCCTGTCTTCCCGATCAATCACGAGGATACTTTAGGGTATCTTTTTTGTTTATCTGGGGGATTCTGAGAATCTTCTTTTTTGTTTTTAAGGAATGAATTTAGGAAAACTAGCAGTGCTTAAGGGAATGGTAGTGGCTATATATTTTCTTTAATTATGGTAAAATAGTAAGAGAATAATGTGAGGAAATTGAATGTCAAGTAAGTTTGAAATTTTAATGAATCAAATAGGAGTCTCTGATCAATTGAGACAGGATCCTGCTCTTGTTAATGCAAGTATTGAGTGTGTTGTGGTTCATAAAATTAGTAAGATTTGGGAATTTCATTTTGTATTTTCTAATATTTTACCGATTGAAATCTTTTTAGAGTTAAAGAAAGGGCTGAGTGAAGAATTTTCTAAGACAGGGAATAAAGCTGTTTTCGAAATCAAGGCTCTCTCTCAAGAATTTTCAAATGAACTCTTGCAGGCCTACTATAAGGAGGCTTTTTCTGAAGGTCCATGTGCTAGTCAAGGGTTTAAATCTCTTTATCAGAATTTGCAAGTTCGTGCAGTGGGAAATCAGCTCTTTATTGAAGGTTCAGAGGTGATTGATAAGGAACACTTTAAGAAAAATCATCTTCCTAATTTAACAAAGCAACTTGAAAAGTTTGGTTTTCCAGCTTTTGTCTGCCAAATCGAAAAGAATGATGCTCTTACACAGGAGCAGGAAGAAGCCTTCCATGCGGAGAATGAACAAATCGTTCAGGCTGCTAATGAGGAGGCTTTGCGTGCTATGGAACAACTGGAACAGATGGCCCCCCCTCCAGTAGAAGAGAAGCCAGCCTTTGATTTTCAGGCTAAAAAGGCTGCGGCCAAGCCTAAACTAGATAAGGCTGAAGTTACCCAGATGATCGACGTGACGACTGAGGAAAATCGCCTGGTCTTTGAAGGGGTCGTTTTTGATGTGGAGCATAAGGTGACCAGAACTGGTCGTGTTTTGATCAACTTTAAAATGACAGACTACACTTCAAGTTTTTCAATGCAAAAATGGGTTAAGAATGAAGAAGAGGCTCAGAAGTTTGATATCATTAAGAAGAATTCTTGGCTCAGAGTTCGTGGGAATGTGGAGATGAATAACTTCACACGTGATTTGACTATGAACGTGCAGGATGTGCAGGAAGTTGTTCACTATGAGCGGAAGGATTTGATGCCAGAAGGTGAGCGTCGGGTTGAGTTTCATGCTCATACTAATATGTCGACTATGGATGCTTTACCAGAGGTAGAGGAGATCGTTGCGACAGCTGCTAAGTGGGGACACAAGGCGGTTGCCATCACGGACCATGGGAATGTCCAGTCCTTCCCACATGGCTACAAGGCAGCTAAGAAAGCTGGAATTCAGCTGATCTATGGAATGGAAGCCAATATTGTAGAGGATCGTGTTCCTATCGTTTACAACGAAGTGGAGATGAACTTGTCAGAAGCAACCTACGTGGTTTTTGACGTGGAAACGACGGGTCTTTCAGCCATCTATAATGACTTGATTCAGGTTGCGGCTTCTAAGATGTATAAGGGAAATGTTATTGCTGAATTTGATGAATTTATTAATCCTGGATATCCCTTGTCAGCCTTTACTACCGAGTTGACTGGTATTACAGATGACCATGTCAAAAATGCCAAACCACTAGAACAAGTTTTGCAAGAATTCCAAGAATTCTGCAAGGATACGGTTCTAGTTGCCCACAATGCGACCTTTGACGTTGGCTTTATGAATGCCAATTATGAGCGCCATGGTCTGCCTAGGATTAGCCAGCCAGTTATCGATACACTGGAGTTTGCTAGAAACCTCTATCCTGAGTATAAACGCCATGGTTTGGGACCTTTGACTAAGCGTTTTGGTGTAGCACTTGAACACCACCACATGGCCAACTACGATGCGGAAGCTACTGGTCGTCTGCTTTTCATCTTTATCAAAGAGGTAGCAGAAAAACATGGTGTGACTGATCTGGCTAGACTAAATATAGATCTAATCAGTCCAGACTCTTATAAAAAAGCTCGGATCAAGCATGCGACTATCTATGTCAAGAATCAAGTAGGTCTAAAAAATATCTTTAAGCTGGTTTCTTTGTCCAATACCAAGTACTTTGAAGGGGTGCCACGGATTCCGAGAACGGTTCTAGATGCTCATCGGGAGGGATTGATTTTAGGAACAGCCTGCTCTGAAGGTGAAGTTTTTGATGCAGTCGTTTCCCAAGGTGTGGATGCGGCGGTTGAGGTGGCCAAGTATTATGACTTTATCGAGGTCATGCCGCCAGCTATCTATGCGCCATTGATTGCTAAAGAGCAGGTCAAGGATATAGAGGAACTCCAGACCATTATCAAGAGTTTGATAGAAGTGGGAGACCGTCTTGGCAAGCCCGTTTTGGCTACGGGTAATGTTCATTATATCGAACCAGAAGAAGAAATTTACCGTGAAATTATCGTTCGTAGTTTGGGACAGGGGGCTATGATTAACCGAACCATTGGTCACGGTGAACATGCCCAACCAGCTCCTTTGCCAAAGGCTCATTTTCGAACAACCAATGAGATGTTGGATGAATTTGCCTTCTTGGGAGAGGAACTAGCTCGTAAACTGGTTATTGAAAACACCAATGCCTTGGCAGAAACCTTTGAGCCTGTTGAGGTGGTTAAGAGTGACTTGTACACGCCTTTCATTGACAAGGCGGAAGAAACAGTCGCTGAGTTGACTTATAAGAAGGCCTTTGAGATTTATGGAAATCCGCTGCCAGATATTGTTGATTTGCGGATTGAAAAAGAATTAACTTCTATACTGGGGAATGGATTTGCTGTGATTTATCTGGCTTCCCAGATGCTGGTGCAACGTTCCAATGAACGGGGTTACTTGGTTGGTTCTCGTGGGTCTGTTGGATCTAGTTTTGTTGCGACCATGATTGGTATTACGGAGGTTAATCCTCTCTCTCCTCACTATGTTTGTAGTCAGTGTAAGTATAGTGAATTTATCACAGATGGTTCTTATGGTTCAGGTTTTGATATGCCTAATAAGGACTGTCCAAACTGCGGTCACAAACTCAGTAAGAATGGGCAGGATATTCCGTTCGAGACCTTCCTTGGTTTTGATGGAGACAAGGTTCCTGATATTGACTTGAACTTCTCAGGAGAAGATCAGCCTAGCGCCCACTTGGATGTGCGTGATATCTTTGGTGAGGAATATGCCTTCCGTGCAGGAACGGTTGGTACGGTGGCTGCCAAGACCGCTTATGGATTTGTCAAGGGCTATGAGCGGGACTATGGCAAGTTTTATCGAGATGCGGAGGTGGAACGCCTCGCTCAGGGTGCGGCTGGTGTCAAGCGGACAACAGGACAACACCCGGGGGGAATCGTTGTTATTCCGAACTACATGGATGTCTACGATTTTACGCCTGTCCAGTATCCAGCGGATGATGTGACGGCTGAATGGCAGACCACTCATTTTAACTTCCACGATATCGATGAGAATGTCCTCAAACTTGATGTACTGGGACACGATGATCCGACCATGATTCGGAAATTGCAGGACTTGTCTGGTATTGACCCTAATGAAATTCCCATGGATGATGAAAGCGTTATGGCTCTCTTTTCTGGAACGGAAGTTTTAGGGGTAACACCTGAGCAAATCGGAACTCCGACAGGGATGCTGGGAATTCCAGAGTTTGGCACCAACTTTGTACGTGGGATGGTCGATGAAACCCATCCGACGACTTTTGCGGAGTTGCTTCAGCTCTCAGGTCTATCCCACGGTACCGATGTGTGGTTGGGAAATGCCCAGGATCTGATCAAGCAAGGAATTGCGGACCTATCAACTGTTATCGGTTGTCGGGACGATATCATGGTTTACCTCATGCATGCAGGTCTCGAACCTAAGATGGCCTTTACCATCATGGAACGGGTACGTAAGGGCTTGTGGTTGAAGATTTCCGAAGAGGAGAGAAATGGCTATATCGAAGCCATGAAGGCCAACAAGGTACCAGAGTGGTATATCGAGTCCTGTGGGAAAATCAAGTATATGTTCCCCAAAGCCCATGCGGCCGCCTACGTTATGATGGCCTTGCGTGTGGCCTACTTCAAGGTTCACCATCCGATTTATTATTACTGTGCTTACTTCTCAATCCGTGCTAAGGCCTTTGATATCAAGACCATGGGTGCGGGATTGGATACCATCAAGCGCAAGATGCAAGAAATTGCTGAAAAACGGAAGAACAATGAAGCTTCTAATGTGGAAATTGACCTCTATACAACTCTTGAGATTGTCAATGAAATGTGGGAACGTGGTTTCAAGTTTGGCAAACTCGATCTCTACCGTAGTCAGGCAACAGAGTTCCTCATCGATGGGGATACCCTCATTCCGCCATTTGTAGCAATGGATGGTCTGGGAGAGAACGTTGCTAAGCAGTTGGTGCGTGCGCGTGAAGAGGGTGAGTTCCTCTCTAAGACAGAACTGCGCAAGCGTGGCGGACTGTCATCGACCTTGGTTGAAAAGATGGATGAAATGGGGATTCTTGGCAATATGCCAGAGGATAACCAGTTGAGTTTGTTTGATGATTTGTTTTAAGGATTAGAACGGAGAACATCTTTATGAAACTTAGAATCTTTGCGGAAGACAAACCAGCTGAAAAGGTTTTTAACTATCAGCTAGAGCTGGCAGATGAAACAATTATCCTATCGACAGTGCTTCTGTCGGGTGCCATTGCTTTAGCAGGATTGTTTTCTGCTTTAAAAGAAAAATAGAAAAGGAAAAACAAAATGGTTTTACCAAATTTTAAAGAAAATCTAGAAAAATATGCGAAATTGTTGGTTGCGAATGGAATCAACGTGCAACCTGGTCACACCTTGGCTCTCTCTATCGATGTGGAGCAACGTGAATTGGCGCATTTGATCGTTAAAGAAGCCTATGCCTTGGGTGCGCATGAGGTCATCGTTCAGTGGACAGATGATGTCATCAACCGTGAGAAATTCCTCCACGCTCCGATAGAGCGCCTGGACAATGTGCCAGAATACAAGATTGCTGAGATGAACTATCTCTTGGAGAACAAGGCTAGCCGTCTTGGGGTTCGTTCTTCTGATCCAGGTGCCTTGAACGGTGTGGACGCTGACAAGCTTTCAGCTTCTGCTAAAGCTATGGGACTTGCCATGAAGCCAATGCGTATCGCAACGCAATCCAACAAGGTTAGCTGGACTGTAGCAGCCGCTGCTGGACTTGAGTGGGCTAAGAAAGTCTTTCCAAATGCTGCGAGCGATGAAGAAGCAGTCGATTTCCTTTGGGATCAAATCTTCAAAACTTGCCGTGTCTACGAAGAAGATCCCGTTAAGGCTTGGGAAGAACATGCAGCTATCTTGAAGAGCAAGGCTCAAATGCTGAACAAAGAGCAATTCTCAGCCCTTCACTACACAGCGCCAGGGACAGATTTGACACTTGGTTTGCCAAAGAACCACGTTTGGGAATCAGCTGGTGCTGTCAATGCTCAAGGCGAAGGTTTCTTGCCAAATATGCCGACAGAGGAAGTTTTCACAGCGCCTGACTTCCGTCGCGCGGATGGTTATGTCACTTCTACAAAACCACTTAGCTATAACGGAAATATCATTGAAGGGATTAAAGTAACCTTCAAGGATGGTCAGATTGTTGATGTTACAGCTGAAAAAGGCGATCAAGTCATGAAAGATCTTGTCTTTGAAAATGCTGGTGCGCGTGCCTTGGGCGAATGTGCCTTGGTACCAGATCCAAGCCCAATTTCTCAGTCAGGGATTACCTTCTTTAATACCCTTTTCGATGAAAATGCTTCAAACCACTTGGCTATCGGAGCAGCCTATGCGACCAGCGTTGTTGGTGGAGCAGAGATGAGCGAAGAAGAACTTGAAGCTGCAGGACTGAACCGTTCAGATGTTCACGTGGACTTTATGATTGGTTCGAATCAAATGGATATAGACGGTATCCGTGAGGATGGAACGCGCGTACCGCTCTTTCGTAATGGAGACTGGGCAAATTAAGGAGAAGCTATGATTGGAAGCATGTTTGTCGGTCTTTTAATTGGACTACTAGCAGGGGCTATCACCAATCGTGGAGAACGTATGGGATGCTTTGGGAAGATGTTTCTCGGTTGGATTGGTGCCTTTTTAGGACAATTACTCTTTGGTTCTTGGGGGCCAAGCCTAAATGGTACAGCCATTATCCCAGCAGTTCTCGGTGCCATGATTGTGTTAGCTATTTTCTGGGAAAGAGGAAGTTAGCTTCCCGGCTCTGAAAAGGAAAGGAGGTTGGCTATTGAGCCAGCCTCCTTTTGAGTATGATATAATAGTTCTATGAGATTAGATAAATTTTTAGTTGCCTGCGCAGTAGGGAGTCGAACTGAGGTCAAAAACTTGCTTAAAGCTAGACGCGTAACGGTTAACGGCAAGAAAGAAAAATCAGCAAAACTGCAAATCAATGAAGAAAGAGATGAGATTCGTTTTGACGGTCAAGTGCTGGAGTATGAAGAGTTTGTCTACTACATGATGAACAAGCCCCAAGGAGTCATTTCGGCGACTGAAGATCCCAAGCATAGAACGGTTTTGGACTTGTTGGACGACTATGGACGTGCCAAAGAAGTCTTTCCTGTAGGACGTTTGGATATCGATACCCATGGACTCTTACTCTTGACCAATGATGGTCAGCTGGCTCATGCCCTTCTATCGCCCAAGCGTCATGTGGATAAAACTTACTTGGCTCAAGTCAAGGGAATCATGACCCAAGAAGATGTGGAAACATTCGGCAAGGGTATTCCACTTAAGGACTTTACCTGCCAGCCGGCCAAACTGGAGATTTTGTCAATGGATTCAGATAAGGGTGAAAGCCAGGTTCGTGTGACCATTAGAGAAGGAAAATTTCATCAAGTCAAACGCATGGTGGCCTATTGTGGTAAGGAAGTCGTGGACTTGCAACGTTTGACGATGGGGACTCTAGTTTTGGATGAGAATTTGAAACGGGGAGAATGGCGTCGCCTGACCAAGGAGGAGTTAGAGGAGCTCCTTGCTAGTATTGCTTAGTTTGGATTATGTTAGAAAAGGTGAGGAGAAAGTCCCTGCCTTTTTCATTTTTCAGTTGCTTCATTTGTGAAAAGAGTTATAATAGACAGTAGAATAAAAGGAGGAATCTATGAACGCGATTCAAGAATCATTTACGGATAAATTATTTGCTAACTATGAAGCAAATGTCAAATACCAAGCTATCGAAAATGCTGCAAGCCACAACGGTATTTTTGCAGCCCTAGAACGTCGTCAAAGCCATGTAGACAATACACCTGTTTTCTCGCTTGATTTGACCAAGGACAAGGTTACTAACCAGAAAGCCTCTGGTCGTTGCTGGATGTTTGCAGCTCTCAATACCTTCCGCCACAAACTCATCTCTCAATACAAGCTCGAAAACTTTGAACTGTCACAAGCCCACACCTTCTTCTGGGACAAGTATGAAAAATCTAACTGGTTCTTGGAGCAAGTGATTGCGACTGCAGACCAAGACTTAACTAGTCGCAAGGTTAGCTTCCTACTCCAAACTCCACAACAAGACGGCGGTCAGTGGGATATGGTCGTTGCCCTCTTTGAGAAATACGGTGTCGTTCCCAAGTCTGTTTACCCTGAGTCCATCTCATCTAGCAGTAGCCGTGAGCTCAATGCCATTCTCAACAAATTGCTTCGCCAAGATGCTCAAATCTTGCGTGATTTACTAGCATCTGGTGCTGACCAAGCGACTGTTCAAGCTAAGAAAGAAGACCTCTTGCAAGAAATTTTTAACTTCCTTGCTATGTCTTTAGGGCTTCCGCCACGTCAGTTTGACTTTGCTTATCGTGATAAGGATGATAACTACCAAAGCGAAAAGGGTATCACACCACAAGAGTTTTACAAGAAATATGTCAATCTTCCTTTAGAAGATTATGTTTCTGTTATCAATGCTCCCACTGCTGACAAGCCTTACGGCAAATCTTACACAGTTGAGATGTTGGGGAATGTCGTTGGTAGCCGTGCAGTTCGTTACATCAACGTTCCAATGGAGCGCTTGAAAGAATTGGCGATTGCCCAAATGCAAACAGGTGAGACTGTTTGGTTTGGTTCAGATGTCGGCCAGCTTAGCAACCGCAAAGCTGGAATCCTTGCGACAGATGTTTATGACTTTGAATCAAGTATGGATATTCAACTCACTCAAGACAAGGCTGGACGTTTGGACTACAGCGAAAGCTTGATGACTCACGCCATGGTCTTGACAGGTGTGGACTTGGACGAAAATGGCAAATCAATCAAGTGGAAGGTTGAAAACTCATGGGGAGACAAGGTCGGTACAGATGGTTACTTTGTTGCCTCAGACGCTTGGATGGACGAATACACTTACCAAATTGTTGTCCGCAAAGAATTGCTGACAGCAGAAGAAAAAGCTGCCTATGAAGCAGAACCAATCGTACTTGCACCATGGGACCCAATGGGAGCCTTGGCAGAATAAAGCATAAAGAAAAGAGGTTAGGAAAATCCTAGCTTCTTTTTAAGTCCTTCTTAAAGTGGCGATAGATGATGCTTGCCAAGGGACTTCTTCTTATTTTGAGTCTTTAAGTGACAGAGAAAAGGATATGTGTTATTATAGTAGTACAAAAGGATATCGGAGTAGAAATGAAGTATTTAAGCAATCAAGACATCAAGGATTGTCAACGAAACATCAGCGACATTAAACCTTACAAAACAACTAAGGAAATCGTCGTTTCAAATATATTTACCTTCTTTAATGCTATGAACTTGGCTCTGGCAGTTCTGGTAGCCACAACCTTGCGATTTGAAAATATGCTCTTTTTAGGTGTGATTGCTATCAATACAGCCATTGGGATTTTCCAAGAAGTGCGTTCAAAAAATGCCTTAGAAAAGCTGAGTTTGCTTGGTAAAAGTAAGTACAGAGTCAACCGAGATGGTCAAACGATTGAGGTTGCTCCAGAGGACATCGTACTGGGGGAATATCTGCATCTCAATCTGGGAGATCAGGTACCTGTCGATGCAGAAGTCCTTGAAGGGAATATTGAAGTTGATGAGTCCTTGCTGACTGGTGAGAGTGATTCGGTCTTTAAAACAGCAGGTGACAAGCTGATGAGCGGAAGCAATGTCGTTAGCGGTACTTGTCTGGTCACGGCGACGGCGGTCGGACCCGATAGTTATATCAACAAACTCGCAAAATCCAGCAAGGAATTCAAAAAATATCCTTCTCAACTGCGCGATTACATGGATAAGATTTTAAAAATCGTCTCCATCTTGCTGGTGCCAGTTGCCATTCTGCTCTATGTCAGAGGTTTTAGTCTAGGGCGGACTTATATTGAAATTGTCTTGGGAAGTTCTGGCGCCTTGGTCGGCATGATTCCAGAGGGCTTGATTCTCTTGGTTAGCGTCTCCCTTGCGGTAGCGGCCATGAAGTTGGCTAAAAAGAAGGTTCTAGTGCAGGAGCTATACTGTGTAGAGACCTTGGCGCGAGTAGATGTTCTTTGTTTTGATAAGACAGGAACTATCACGACGGGGAATATGAAGGTCCAAGAAATGGATGCTAATGTAGCAGAGAAACTGTCTTCTTATTTGGCTTATTTCGAAGATGAAAATGCAACTTCCCGAGCTCTGAAGACTTACTTAACCTGTGAGAAAAAATGGGAAGTTCAAGAAGTTGGTGCCTTTTCAAGCAAAAACAAGTATTCCTTTGTTCAAGTAAAAGATGGTGGGACCTATTTCTTCGGAGCCTATGAATTTCTAGGCTTTACCCAGCCGATGGATACCTACTATGAACATCTGAAGCAGCAAGGTTTTCGAATCTTGACACTTGCCCATAGTAAGGACCACATCATGAGTCCAGCCAATATGGAACTACTAGGGCACGTCGTTTTGTCAGATGAGATTAAGGACAATACCAAGGAAACCTTTGACTATTTCGAATCTCAAGGTGTTGAAGTGAAGATTATCAGTGGTGATAATCATGTGGCTGTATATGGGGTGGCTCGTAAGGCAGGTTTTAAGGAAGAAGCCCGTGCGATTGATATGACCAAGGTGAGTGAACAAGATTTTGAAAGAGTGGTCTTGGAACACGAAATCTTTGGACGTGTGACACCTGAACAGAAGCAAAAGATGGTATCTATCTTGCAAAATGCTGGTAAAACAGTTGCCATGAGCGGTGACGGGGTCAATGATGTTCTGGCTCTTAAGAAAGCAGATATCAGCTTTGCCATGAAGGGGGCTACCAGCGCAGCTAAAAGTGTATCCAATATTGTTTTCCTGACAGATGATTTTGCAGTATTTTATGATATCTTGATGGAAGGTCGCCGGGTCATCAATAACATCCAAAAGGTAGCCTCTCTCTTTCTGACAAAGACCTTCTTCTCCATCGTGTTTGCCATTTTGAGTGTGGTATTTGGTTTGGAATTTGCCTTTATCCCCATTCAGTTTACGATTATTTCAGCTATTACGATTGGGATTCCATCCTTCTTCCTAACTTTTGAGTCCAATAAAGAAAAGGTTAGCACACATTTTATGCGAGATATTTTGACCAATGCTGCGATTGGTGGTGGCATTCTAGTCGCTAGTGTACTCTTGACGAACTTCCTTATCACTGTCCCAGGTCAGGTCAAATTTATTTGCTTCCTACTTGCTTTGTTCAATGGTCTGTGTCTAGTTGCCAAGGTCAGTCTGCCATTTAATCGATACAAACTAGTCTTGCTCGTACTTTTGAGCCTTGCAGCCCTTGTTGGAGTGCTTGCCAATACCTTTATCCTGCAAGGAGCGTATGTGCCTTTAGAAACCATCCAAGTCGTCTATGTAGCCATCCTAGCAGTGGTGATTGGAGGCTTGCATTATCTGACTAGAAGAAAAAATTGATACACAAAAAGAATCAGGTAATAAACCTGATTCTTTTTTTATCTATATTCTCGATAGCTTGGATTACATGATACCGAAGAAACGAGCTGCGATACCTACTGCAAAGAGAGCAAGGATGATTGCGATTGGTGATACTTTTTTCTTAAGCAACCACATGCAAAGGAAAGTAAGGAGAAGTCCCATCAATCCTGGAATCAATGAGTCCAACTGACCTTGAAGCGTTTGTGGTTGAACTCTATCTAGGCTCATACCACTAAGCGCTTGACCAAGAATGCCCTTCAACTCAGCTCCTGTAACAGGACCTTCTGGGAAGTTGATGTAGGCACCTTCTGACAATTGTTTGCCTGGAAGGTTGATAGTGAAGTTGATGGATACCCAACGTTGTACAAGAACGGCAAGGATGAACATACCAAGGATAGATGCACCCTTAGTGATGTCTTTCAAGATACCACCTGACATGTCTTTAGTGATTTCAGATCCAGCCTTGTAACCAAACTCTTGTGTATACCAAAGGAATGACATACGGATTGCATTCCATCCAAAGAAGAAGAGAAGTGGTCCAACGATGTTACCAGTTGCAGCAAGTGATGCACCAAGGGCACCAAGGATCGGACGAACTGTAAACCAGAAGACTGGGTCACCGATACCAGCAAGAGGTCCCATCATACCGATCTTAACACCTTGGATAGCAGCGTCATCGATTTCTGTACCGTTTGCGCGTTCTTCTTCAAGTGCAAGAGTAACCCCCATGATTGGAGCAGCTACGTATGGGTGAGTGTTGAAGAACTCAAGGTGGCGCTCAAGAGCAGCAGCTTGGTCTTCTTTTTTAGTGTAAAGTTTCTTGATAGCTGGGATCAAAGAGTAAGCCCAACCCAAGTTTTGCATACGTTCGTAGTTCCATGAACCTTGAAGGAATTGTGAACGCCACCAAACTTTTTGGCGATCTGATTTTGATAATTGAATTTTTTCAGCCATGATTGTTCCCCTTTCTAGTAGTCTTCTAGGATATCACCGATTGGATCGTTAGAAGTTGCAGCTCCTCCGCCACCGTTTCCACCTTGTTTAGAAAGGTTGAGGTAGATGAAGGCAAGGGCAACACCGATGACACCAAGGGCAATCAAAGTCAATTGAGAGATTGCTGCAAGAGCAAAACCGATAGCGAAGAATGGCCATACTTCACGAGTTGCCATCATATTGATAACCATAGCGTAACCAACGGCAACGACCATAGCACCACCGACAGCCATACCACCATTCAACCATTCTGGCATTAGGCCAAGAGCGTCTTGAACAGCAGAAGCAGGGATAGCGATAAGGAAGGCTGCAGGGATAGCGATACGAAGACCTTGAAGAACAAGGGCAAAGTAGTGAGCGCGTTCAACAGCCGCAATGTTTCCTTCTTTTGCAGCTGCGTCAGCTGAGTGAACTAAGGCAACTGAGATTGTACGAACAATCATTGTCAAGAAAAGTCCGGCTACGGCAAGAGGGATAGCTGTGGCTGTTGCGACGGCGATACCTTCGGTAGTAAAGTTACCACCTTTGATCAAGATGATCGCTGCGGCAACAGATGCAAGAGCAGCGTCAGGAGCTACGGCAGCTCCGATGTTAGCCCAACCAAGGGCGATCATTTGAAGAGATCCACCAAGCATAACACCTGCTTCGAGGTTACCTGTTACAAGTCCGATAAGGGTACATGCGACGATTGGTTGATGGAATTGGAATTGGTCGAGGATACCTTCAAGACCTGCAAGGAAGGCAACAACTACAACCAAGATAGCAGAAATGATTGAAATATCTGACATGGTTTTATTCCTTTTCTATTTAATTATATAAAGTGTAAAATCTTTCTTCTAAGAGTTCGAGAGAAGATTCTAAATTATTGAACGTTCGCTTTGTTAATCAAGTCAAACAAATCTTTTTTCGTGTCATTTGGTACTTTACGTACGTCAAATTCAACACCGAGGTCACGCATTTTTTCAAATGTTGCAACATCATCTTTGTCCATAGACAAGACGTTATTGATCATTGTTTTACCTGTTGAGTGGGCCATAGAACCAACGTTAAGGGTCTTGATTGGCACGCCACCTTCGATGGCACGAAGGGCATCTTGGGGTGTTTCAAACAAGATAAGAGCATGTGTGTTACCAAAACGAGGGTCTTTTGCAACCTCAATCAATTTTTTGATTGGGACAACGTTGGCTTTTACTCCGTTAGGAGCTGCTTGTTTGATCAATTCTTTACGCAATTCGTCGTTTGCAACGTTATCTGATGCAACGATGATACGGTCTGCTTTTGAATCTGGTGTCCAAGCAGTTGCGACTTGTCCGTGAAGAAGACGTGTGTCAAGACGGGCAAGATTGATTTTCAATTTACCGTCTCCGATAACAGTTCCTTCTGGGATAGCAGCTTGGGTAACTGGAGCAGCTGCAGCAGTTGCAACTTCCTCAACTGGGTTAAGCTCTTCTGGAAGAGCCTTGATGCCATCTTTGGCTTCTGTAATGATATTCGCAGCGACTTTATCCACACCTGCATTCGCGTCCATAAGGCGCTCTGTGTAGGCTTGGATCAACATCGGCAAGTTAAGCCCTGTGATGATGGCAAATTTACGCTCAGGGTTTTCTCCCATCACGCGGCTAGCTTGGTTGAACGGAGATCCACTCCAAAGGTCAGCCAATACTAGAACCTCATCTTCTGCGTCAAATGCAGCCACAGCGTTGTTGAATTTAGCGTAAAGATCATCTGGACCTTCATTTGGCATAAAGGTTACAACTTGAACCTTTTCTTGTTCACCAAAGATCATAGATCCTGACTGATGAATACCCGCAGCAAATTCGCCGTGGCTCGCAATAATGATTCCGATACTCATTATTGTCATTCCTCCTTTTAAAATGTTTGACTTATAGGTTTCCTAAAAACCTCAGACGTACCTAGTATAAATCGTTTTCATATAAAAATCAACTACTTTTTCGAAAATTGTAAAAGTTTTCAATGAAAACAGGCTTACAAAATGTTAATATATAAATAAGTTCAAGAAATATATGAAAATAGCAATAGAAAATTTAATATAAAAATACTGAAAATGAGTGACCTTTATGAAAATAGAATGAAAATAAAAAGGAAAGATTGCAGGATAGCAATCTTCCTTTTTATAGGAATAAATTTTGTAAAGCGTGGGCTACCCCGTCTTCTTCATTGGTTAGAGGAAGTTGTTCGTCTGCATATGGAATGAGAGAAGGATTGGCGTTTTTCATAGCATATCCCTTGCCTGCAAATGCCAACATTTCCGTATCATTATGTTCATCACCAAAGGCGATTAAGTCTTTTTTATCACGATTCATAACATTGAGCAAGTACTCTAGAGCAAAGGCTTTGTTTACACCCTTGGGAGTACACTCGAGGATGTTGAGTGGCCCACCCCAGGTGTTGATAGCTAGTTGGTGCTGATAAAAACGATTCATCTCGTCCGCTAGAGCGTATTTGTCCTCAACCCTTGTTTGCAAGAGAATGCAGTTAGGATTCTTGGTTACTCGTTCGGGTTTGAATTGATTTTCTGGTTGGAAGTTCTCTACGCCAAATAGTTTAGGGTCCGCAATTTCTTCATTTGGAGCTGTAATGTAAAATTTCTTACGGTATTCTCCTGCAATAAAGTCGGCCTGAATATCCTCTTTACGTTTGACCATATCTAGGAGATATTTTTTGTCCAAGGTTAAGCATCTTTCGTGCTCCCAAGCCTGTCCTGGTAGATGGGTAAGGGAACCATTAAAGTTAATCATAGGAGTATGTAGCTCTAGTTCGCGGTAGAAGTCTTTTGCCATGCGATACGGACGCCCCGTCGTGATGATAACATGGTGCCCTTTTTCTGAAATTTTTTTGATTGTCTCTTTGGTAAAATCGGAGAGCTTGCTTTCGCTATTGAGCAAGGTTCCGTCCAAATCGACTGCAATAATTTTTTTTGTCATATAAACCTTCCTAGTAGATTCCAGATAAGATGTCTACTATTATATCAAAAAGAAAGAAGAAAAACAGACTCAAAACAAAAAATAAAAATTTCATTTTGTTAAATAATTCAAACAAACATATTGAAAAGGTGAATGATAAATGATATAATACTCATATTGTTCGTAAAAAACAAAAGGAGATTTATGATGGACAAACTATTTAAACTAAAAGAGAACGGAACAGACGTTCGTACGGAGGTTCTCGCTGGTTTAACAACTTTCTTTGCAATGAGTTACATTCTCTTTGTAAACCCACAAATGCTTGCGCAGACAGGGATGCCTGCTCAAGGTGTCTTCCTAGCAACGATTATTGGTGCGGTAGCTGGTACTCTGATGATGGCCTTCTATGCGAACCTGCCATACGCTCAAGCACCAGGTATGGGACTCAATGCCTTCTTTACCTTTACAGTCGTATTTGGACTTGGTTATTCATGGCAAGAGGCCTTGGCTATGGTCTTTATCTGTGGGATTATTTCACTAATCATTACCTTAACAAATGTTCGGAAAATGATCATTGAGTCAATTCCAAACGCTCTTCGTTCTGCGATTTCAGCAGGTATCGGTGTCTTTCTTGCTTATGTAGGGATTAAGAATGCTGGCCTTTTGAAATTCTCTATCGATCCAGGAAATTATACAGTTGCCGGTGAAGGTGCTGATAAGGCGCAAGCAGCCATTACAGCAAATTCTTCAGCAGTTCCAGGCTTGGTTAGCTTTAATAATCCGGCTGTTTTAGTGGCTATTGCAGGTTTGGCGATTACGATTTTCTTTGTTATTAAGGGTATCAAGGGAGGAATCATCCTTTCTATTCTAACAACGACAGTTCTTGCTATCGCTGTTGGTTTGGTTGATGTATCAAGCATTGATTTTTCTAATAACCATGTAGGTGCAGCCTTTGAAGATTTGAAGACAATCTTTGGTGCAGCACTTGGCTCACAAGGATTGGGTGCTTTAATCTCAGACACTGCTCGTCTACCGGAAACACTTATGGCTATTCTGGCCTTCTCGTTGACAGATATTTTTGACACAATTGGTACTTTGATCGGTACAGGTGAAAAAGTCGGTATCGTAGCAACAAATGGTGAAAATCACCAATCAGATAAGTTAGATAAGGCTCTTTACTCTGACTTGATTGGTACTTCAATTGGTGCCATCGCAGGTACTTCAAACGTAACGACTTATGTCGAGTCTGCTGCTGGTATTGGTGCAGGTGGACGTACTGGATTAACTGCCTTAGTGGTTGCGATTTGTTTTGCAATTTCAAGTTTCTTTAGTCCACTTTTGGCAATTGTTCCATCAGCTGCGACGGCTCCAATTTTGATTATCGTTGGGATTATGATGCTTGGTAGTTTGAAAAACATCCATTGGGATGATATGGCTGAAGCTGTCCCTGCCTTCTTTACATCTATCTTCATGGGATTCAGCTACTCTATCACACAAGGGATTGCAGTTGGTTTCTTGACTTATACGTTAACAAAAGTTGTCAAAGGTCAAGCAAAGGACGTGCACGCGATGATTTGGATTTTGGATGCCTTGTTTATCCTTAACTATATCAGTATGGCGCTATAAATGATATAATAGAAAAAGGGGAGTCTCCCCTTTTTAATTATAAGGAGGTACATCATGAAAGATAAGACGATTTGGCAAGAGGTTTTAAACAGAGGGAAATGGGTGATTATCCTTTTGGTAGCTTTTGTTCTATCTCAATTTCCCATAGGACTTGCTTTGTTTTTAGCAAACAAACAGTTTCCAATTTTACAGTCAGGTCTCTTAGTAGGTGCCCTATCCATAGTCGTTTTGATTGTATTCATTATTGGTGCACGAAAAACACAACTTGCTACTTTTAATCTATCCTTTTTTAAGGCAAAAGACTTGGCTCGCTTGGTACTGAGTTATCTAGTGATTTTTGCGACAAATCTCTTGGGTTCACTCCTGCTTCGACTAACAAATGAGGCAACAACCAATAACCAATCAATACTGAATGGTTTGGTTCAGAATAGTTCCTTGATTTCAACTTTCTTTCTACTAGTCTTGATTGCGCCGATTTGTGAAGAAATTTTGTGTCGTGGAATTATTCCCCAAAAGATCTTCCGTGGAAAAGAAAAACTTGGCTTTGTTGTTGGTGCAATCGTCTTTGCCTTGCTCCATACGCCAACCAATCTGCCTTCTGTGATTATTTATGGAGGAATGTCAACGGTTTTGACTTGGACAGCCTATAAGACTGAGCGTTTGGAGATGTCCATTTTACTTCATATGATTCTCAATGGTATTGCATTTTGTTTGTTGGCCTTATTGGTATTGATTAGTAGAAATCTAGGCCTATCATTCTAAGCCATTGACCTACTTGGAAAAGATGAATACTAGCGTGTCCATCTTTTTCTTTTTATGGTAAAATAGAGAGATAATATGGTAAAGAACCTTAAGGGAGTAACCGTTATGTCCAATAAAGTCAACCACGTAAAAACAGCCATTTGCGGCATTATCAATGTAACCCCAGATTCCTTTTCGGATGGTGGGCAGTTTTTTGCTCTTGAGCAGGCGCTCCAGCAAGCCCGTAAATTGATAGCAGAAGGAGCGTGCATGCTCGATATCGGTGGAGAATCGACTCGGCCGGGCAGTAGCTATGTTGAGATAGAAGAGGAAATCCAGCGTGTTGTTCCAGTGATTAAAGCTATCCGTGAGGAAAGTGATGTCCTCATTTCTATCGATACATGGAAAAGTCAGGTGGCAGAGGCTGCTTTGGCTGCTGGTGCCAATCTGGTAAATGACATCACGGGTCTTATGGGTGATGAAAAAATGGCGGATGTGGTTGCTAAGGCTGGAGCAAAAGTGGTTATCATGTTTAATCCAGTTATGGCTCGACCTCAGCACCCTAGTTCACTCATATTTCCTCATTTTGGTTTTGGGCAAGCTTTTACAGAAGAAGAGTTAGCTGACTTTGAAAAAGTGCCAATCGAAGACTTGATGGAGGCTTTCTTTGAACGTGCTCTAGCGAGAGCGGAGGAAGCTGGAATTGCAAGAGAAAACATTTTGCTGGATCCAGGGATTGGCTTTGGTCTCACCAAGAAGGAAAATCTACTCCTTCTACGGGACCTTGATAAATTACACCAGCAAGGATATCCGATCTTTCTTGGAGTTTCGCGTAAGCGGTTTGTCATTAATATCCTGGAGGAAAATGGCTTTGAAGTCAATCCTGAAACGGAAGTCGGTTTCCGCAATCGGGACACAGCTTCGGCTCATGTAACCAGTATCGCTGCGAGACAGGGTGTAGAAGTGGTGCGCGTGCACGATGTAGCCAGTCACAGGATGGCGGTTGAAATTGCGTCAGCTATTCGATTGGCAGATGATGCAGAAAATCTAGATTTAAAACAATATAAATAAGATGAACGAAATTCAAAACAATCAATGGATTGCCCACTACCGGACGGACCAACCGCATTTTGGCTTGGAACGCATGGTAGAACTCCTAGCTCTGCGAGGCAATCCCCATCTCAAACTCAAGGTCATCCATATCGGAGGGACCAACGGCAAGGGGTCTACCATTGCTTTTTTGAAAAAGATGCTGGAAAAGCTAGGACTGAGAGTTGGGGTGTTCAGCTCGCCCTATCTCATTCATTATACGGATCAGATTAGCATTAATGGGGAATCCATTCCCGAGGCTAGGCTAGAAGCCCTCATGGCAGACTATCAGTCTTTGCTTGAGGGAGAATCTGCTGACAATTTGCAGGGAACAACTGAGTTTGAGATTATCACAGCTTTAGCTTATGATTACTTTGCCTCAGAGCTAGTAGATGTGGCTATCATGGAAGTCGGCATGGGTGGCCTTCTGGATAGTACCAATGTTTGCCAGCCCATTTTAACAGGCATCACAACCATTGGACTGGATCATGTAGCCCTACTTGGTGACACCTTGGAAGCCATAGCAGAGCAGAAAGCTGGTATTATCAAACAAGATATTCCTTTGGTGACAGGTCGCATTGCTCCAGAAGCCTTGGCTGTTATCGACCATATGGCAGAAGTTAAACATGCACCGAGACTTGTCTATGGGAGTGATTATCAAGTCAGTCATCAAGAAAGTGTGGTGACAGGCGAAATCTTTGACTATACTAGTTCTGTCAGACAAGGTTGCTTTCAAACAGGTCTGATTGGTTTACATCAGATCGAGAATGCGGGGATGGCGCTTGCCCTCCTAGACACTTATTGCCAGGAGACTGGGCGAGAATTTGCAAGTAATGCCTTGGTTGCTCAAGCTCTTGAGGAAACCAGTTGGCCGGGGCGTTTGGAGGTCGTGTCTAGAGACCCATTGTTGCTTTTGGATGGAGCCCACAATCCCCATGCTATCAAGGCTTTATTGGCAACCTTGCAAGAACGCTTTGCGGATTATCATAAGGAAATCCTCTTTACGTGTATTAAAACCAAGGCCTTGAATGATATGCTGGATTTACTAGAGACGATGCCAGATAGTCAATTGACTTTAACCCATTTTGACGATAGTCGGGCGACGGATGAAAGCGTGCTGAAAGAGACAGCCAAGTCTAGAAATCTTAATTACCAAAGTTGGCAGGATGTTCTAGAGCAGAAATTGACAGATAAAAATGAAGAGAAAAAAACAGTTAGGATTGTCACGGGTTCCTTGTATTTCTTGAGCCAAGTGAGAGCCTACCTAATGGAGAGGAATAACTAGAGAATGGATACACAAAAAATTGAAGCAGCTGTAAAAATGATTATCGAGGCTGTAGGAGAGGACGCTAATCGTGAGGGCTTGCAGGAAACGCCTGCTCGTGTAGCTCGTATGTACCAAGAAATTTTTTCAGGTCTTGGCCAAACTGCGGAGGAACATTTGTCAAAATCCTTTGAGATTATCGACGATAATATGGTGGTGGAGAAGGATATCTTTTTCCACACCATGTGTGAACACCACTTCTTGCCCTTCTATGGGAGAGCGCACATTGCCTATATTCCAGATGGACGTGTGGCAGGTTTGTCCAAGCTAGCCCGCACAGTTGAAGTTTATTCTAAAAAACCACAGATTCAAGAACGGTTGAATATTGAAGTGGCCGATGCCTTGATGGACTATCTGGGTGCTAAAGGAGCCTTTGTTGTCATTGAGGCTGAGCATATGTGTATGAGCATGCGTGGGGTCAGAAAACCAGGCACGGCAACCTTGACGACAGTCGCTCGTGGTCTATTTGAAACAGATAAGGACCTCCGAGACCAGGCTTATCGTTTAATGGGACTATAAAAAGAATCCGCTTCATGCGGATTTTTCTAGAAAGGACTAGTTATGGATCAACTGCAGATAAAAGATTTGGAAATTTTTGCTTATCATGGTCTTTTCCCTAGTGAGAAGGAATTGGGGCAGAAGTTTGTTATTTCCGCAAGCTTATCCTATGATATGACCAAGGCGGCGACAGAATTGGATTTGACAGCTTCTGTCCATTACGGAGAACTGTGCCAGCAGTGGACGACTTGGTTTCAGGAAACGAGTGAGGACTTGATTGAAACGGTAGCCTACAAACTAGTTGAACGTACCTTTGAGACTTATCCTCTTGTCCAAGAGATTGAGTTGGAACTAAAAAAACCTTGGGCTCCAGTGCATTTACCGTTGGATACCTGCTCGGTAACCATTCACCGTCGTAAGCAACGGGCCTTTATAGCTCTAGGAAGCAATATGGGGGACAAGCAAGCAAACTTGGAACAAGCCATTGACAAACTGCGAGTTCGTGGCATCCATATTCTCAAGGAGTCCAGTGTTTTGACGACGGAGCCTTGGGGTGGTGTGGAGCAGGATAGCTTTGCCAATCAGGTGATTGAAGTAGAAACCTGGTTACCAGCATCAGTCTTGTTAGAAACATTATTAGCCATCGAGTCAGAAATGGGGCGGGTGAGAGAAGTGCATTGGGGGCCTCGTTTGATTGATTTGGACCTACTCTTTGTGGAGGACCAGATCATTTACACAGACGAACTCATCTTGCCTCATCCTTATATAGCAGAACGCCTCTTTGTCCTTGAGCCGTTAGTGGAAATAGCTCCCCATTTTATTCATCCAATCTTAAAACAACCAATTCGTTACTTGGTTGACCAGTTGGAGCAAGGAAATGCCTAAGCTTTCCGAGACCTATAGCAAGTGGAAGAGTATCGGGGAGGGACTACTTGCTATTGTTTTAGGGCTTCTATTGATTCGTTTTGGACAAGTTATTCCGCGAATGGGATACCAGTTGCTGATGGGCTACTTTTCCTTGTCAGCAGTTTGGCACTTGTTGACTCGCTGGTTTCAGGATAAAAAACGTCGGGAAAATATCTTTGTAATCTTGGGCAAGCTGGTGGTAGCAGCTCTCGTGTTTGACTCTATCATTTTGCAAGACCTTGCCCTCTATCTCTTGGTCTTTATCATTGCGAGCTACCAACTGTTTACGGGCATCATTAGTCTTGTGACCTGGTCTCTCTATCGAAAAAATACTATTCATCCTCGGCTCCATCATCTCTTCGATGCTGTATGGATGATAGGATTCGGGCTTTATAGCATCTCTCCTTTTCACGATGCAGCGAATTTTGAATTGCTCTTGCTTGGGTTTTACTTGCTCATGCTAGGAGCCAGTAGCCTCCGGGATGGTTTCTTTTTTGAAAAGATAGAAAACAATCCCAAGCTGAAACGGCGAATGCGAATGACCTTGCCGATCTTTGTGACGGCTCTGATCCCTATCAGTACCTTGCGTAAATTGAATGAGTGGCTGGCAAATCATGAAAGTCAAGAAGGAGAAGTTCATTCAGAAAGAAAAAACGATCAGACGGTTGATCTGGAAATTTTTGTCCATACCTCAGAAACCTCTTTCTTTCTTGCTATGGGACATGTAGATATTTGTTATCAAGGGAAGGTTATTTCCTATGGTTCCTATGATCCTCACTCGGAGCGTTTATTGGGTATGGTTGGAGACGGTGTTTTGTTTAAGGCCAATCGGGAAAAATACATCGAGCTCTGTAAGAGGGAAAGTCAGAAGACCTTGTTTGCTTATGGCCTGAGTTTGACGGACCAACAGAAAGCAGCTATCCAAGCGCGTTTAGCGGAGATAGAAGACCTGTTAATTCCTTGGGAACCAAGTTCGCAGTTGATGAAAAGAAGAGAGGGAGAGGTAAAGCATACCTACTCCTACCAACTGAAAGAGGAAGCAGATGCGACCCTCTATAAATTCAGCTCATCCGAGTTTAAGACCTACTTTGTTCTCAGTACCAACTGTGTCTTGCTGGCAGACTCTATCGTGGGAAAAGCTGGGACTGATATATTGAGTCCCCAAGGTTTCATTGTGCCAGGGACTTATCAGGATTACCTTGACTTAGAGTATACAAAACCAAACGGTCTAGTTGTTAGTCGCTCTATTTATTAGAAAAAGAAAACTCTAGTTCCTCAGCAGTTTGCGCTGAGAAGCTAGAGTTTTTAAAATAGGTCATTTTCTTCTGGAAGGAGGATGGTTTCTCTGCCGTCCAAGTCTAAAACAAGAACCCTAGGAGGGTAAAGCGGATCGAAAGGATGATTGAAATCAAAATCGATGCTAGTCGGAAGGTGCTGGCTAGAAAAATGGAAGGTGATGGTCCCCTTATTGTTGAGCAGTTGAAACTCAAGTTCTTCTTCTAATTCAAAGACATTTTTCAGAAAATGATCGATAATATACCATAAAGAGTCAATGACATCGTCAGGCAGGCTGGTCACGACGCCAAAACTGGCGGAACGTCTCTGAGTATTTGTAAAAGCCATAAGAGTCCCCTCCCCCTTTTATTTTTCCTTATCATACAGCAAAATATCTCAAAAATCAAGAAATCGTACTCGCTTTTTCAAAATGAGAATGAAGAATGAAATTTTTTCAAAGTTTCTCCTAAAAATACTTGAAAGTGTTTACAATAAGTGATAAAATGGAGTAAGTAGATGCGTGAAAGCGAAATTTTCATTATAGAAAGGAAACGGAATGAACACAGATGATACAGTAACGATTTATGACGTCGCCCGTGAAGCAGGAGTTTCAATGGCAACAGTTAGCCGTGTCGTTAATGGCAACAAGAATGTTAAAGAGAACACTCGAAAAAAAGTCCTAGAAGTGATTGATCGCTTGGACTATCGTCCAAATGCGGTAGCCCGTGGTTTAGCTAGCAAGAAAACAACGACAGTCGGAGTTGTGATCCCTAACATTACCAATGGTTATTTCTCAACGCTTGCTAAGGGGATTGACGACATTGCTGAAATGTACAAGTATAACATTGTCCTTGCAAATAGTGATGAGGATGATGAAAAGGAAGTTTCAGTGGTTAACACTCTCTTTTCAAAACAAGTCGATGGGATTATCTTTATGGGCTATCACTTGACTGAAAAGATTCGTTCAGAATTTTCTCGTTCACGGACACCGGTTGTTCTTGCTGGTACTGTGGATGTCGAACATCAACTTCCAAGTGTAAATATCGACTACAAACAAGCAACGATTGATGCCGTGAGCTACCTTCTCAAAGAAAACGAAAAAATTGCTTTTGTGAGTGGACCACTTGTCGATGATATCAATGGCAAGGTTCGTTTGATCGGTTACAAGGAAGCCTTGAAAAAAGCAGGAATCCCTTATAGCGAGGGATTGGTCTTTGAATCAAAATACAGCTATGACGATGGCTATGCCTTGGCAGAACGCTTGATTTCATCACAAGCTACAGCCGCAGTTGTAACAGGCGATGAATTGGCAGCAGGTGTCCTAAATGGTTTGGCTGACCACGGTGTGTCTGTGCCGGAAGAGTTTGAAATCATTACTAGTGATGATTCACAAATCTCACGCTTTACCCGTCCAAACTTGACAACTATTGCCCAACCTCTTTATGACCTTGGTGCCATCAGTATGCGTATGTTGACGAAGATTATGCACAAGGAAGAGTTGGAAGAACGTGAAGTTCTCTTGCCTCATGGTTTGACAGAGCGTCGTTCAACACGAAAACGGAAATAGAAAAAATCAGGGAATCGTGAAGATTTCCTGATTTTGCTTTCTAGAGTAGGGTTTAGCCTTCCATATAGTCTTTTAAGGCCTGTCCTTTTAATCCAGCATTAAGGGCGATTAATAATTTGAGGCGCGCTTTTTGAGCGTTGAGTTCTTTGACAAAGAAAACACCCGCTCGTTGCAACTGCACTCCTCCACCTTGGTAGGCGTAGACAGGTTCAGCAATACCATTAAAACAACGTGAGATCAAGGCGACTGGGATTCCTTTTTGCAGGAGATTTTCCAACTTTTGAGCTGTTTCTTTGGGAACATTGCCTGCTCCAAAAGCCTGAATGACTAAGCCATCCAGCTGTTCTAAGTCTAACATATCGATCAGCTCGTCTGTCATACCTGCATAGGCTGAGATGATGGGAACTAGACCTTGAATATGCTCGAGATCAAACCGGACACGAGGTTCAGCTGTTTTGAAGTAGAGGATTTCTTGCTTCATGATGAGGCCAAGTGGTCCATGTGTTGGGGTTTGAAAGGTGCTGACGTTGGTCGTATGAGTTTTGGTAACATACTTGGCTGCATGGATCTCATCGTTCATGACGACCAGTACACCCTTGTCGGCCGCTTTATCATCGCTGGCAACTCTCAGAGCGCTCAGATAGTTATAAACACCATCGCTACCAAGTTCGTTTGAACTACGCATGGCCCCTGTTAGAACGATGGGGATAGGCGGGATTTTCATGGTATCAAGGAAGTAAGCTGTTTCTTCTAAGGTATCTGTACCATGTGTGATGACAACTCCATCGTAGTTATCAGCGTCCTCTTTAATCTTATGATAGAGTGCAAGCATATGCTTGGGTTTGATATGAGGGCTTGGCAGATTAAAAAAGTCTAGGGCATGAACCTCAATCCCTTCAAGTGGATTGGAAACATGGTTCATGGGATTGTCCTGACTAGTTACAACGGCACCAGTGGCGTCTGCTTGCATGGAAATAGTCCCACCTGTATGTAAAACAAGGATTTTCTTAGGCATGATTTAGTCACTCTTTCTGAAATGTGGTATAATCATTGTAACACAAAAGGGGAGAATGGGATAGGATGGAAGTCAAGGCTGTTTTTTTTGATATCGATGGAACGCTAGTCAACGATCGCAAGAGTGTTTTGAAATCCACTAAGGACGCGATTAAGATTGTCAAAGAGCAAGGGGTACTTGTTGGAGTAGCGACAGGACGAGGGCCGTTTTTTGTCAAGGAATTGATGGAAGACTTGGACTTGGATTTTGCGGTTACCTACAATGGCCAATACATTTTTAATAAAGAAAAGGTACTCTTTGCAAGTCCGATTGCTAAGTCAAGCCTGCGTCAACTGATTGCTTATGCTAAAAAGGAGCGTAAAGAAATCGCTCTTGGAACCGAGCATGCCGTTGTTGGTTCGAAAATTATGTCATTTGGTCTCGGATCCTTTTCTCAACTGGTTAGTCGTTTTATTCCGACTGTTCTGACAAGAACCGTTAGCCGTTCCTTTAATCGAATGGTCAGCAAGGCAGTTCCTCAAAAGGAAGACGACCTGCTTAACTTGATTAATCAACCCATTTATCAAGTTTTGATGCTGATGACGCCAGAGGAATCTGAGAAGGCAGCAGCTGATTTTGAAGATTTGAAATTAACTCGAAGCAATCCTTTTGCAGCAGATATCATTAACCAAGGAAATTCCAAATTAGAAGGCATTCGCCGAGTCGGGAAAGAATATGGCTTTGATCTCAACCAAGTCATGGCCTTTGGTGATTCAGACAACGATCTGGAAATGTTGGCGGGTGTTGGTATGTCGGTCGCTATGGGGAATGGCAGTAGCAGTGTCAAAGAAGTTGCCAAGCATATTACGGCAAGTAATCAACAAGATGGTATCCACAAGGCGCTCGAGCACTTTGGTGTTTTGGCTTCAGAAAAAGTGTTTGTCAGTCGAGACTACCACTTTAATAAGGTCAAGACCTTCCACCACATGATGGATGAACGAACTCAAGAAGAGCCACAGGCATGGGATGCTGAAGGTGCAACCCACCGCGCAGACTTTAAAATTGAAGAATTAGTGGAGTTTGTTCGTGCAGCAAGTTCTTCGGAGGAAGAATTTCAAAACTCCCTTGCAAGCATGCATGAGGCACTTGATAATGCGGCAGAGAAAGTGGCGAAAAAGACACCTGCTAAGCAAAATCTGGTCGGTCAAGTGGATGCTTTGATTGACACACTGTATTTCACATACGGTAGTTTTGTTTTGATGGGAGTGGATCCAGAACGTATTTTTGATATTGTCCATGAAGCGAATATGGGGAAGGTCTTCCCTGATGGAAAAGCTCATTTTGATCCAGTTACACACAAGATTTTAAAACCAGATGACTGGGAAGAAAAATATGCTCCAGAACCTGCTATTAAACAGGAGCTACAACGTCAGCTTAAGGCTTATGAGCGACATAAGGAAAGAAATAGAAATAAGTCATGAAGCCTTTCTTGGGATAAAAACCAAGAAAGGTTTTTATTGAATCCACATTAATAGAAAACGAACTTTTGTGAATATATCACTAATTATTATTAGCTTTTTTATATAATAAAACGAAATGAAAACGTTTTGAATATTTTCGGAAAGAGAATAAGCAATTATTTCATTTACAAAAAAAGACTAAAAATTATATATTTTAGTATGATATATAATTTTTTGTAGATTTTTATCAAAAAAGGTGAGTCAAATTATTTGATATTTGAAACTTAGTGTGTTAGAATCAATTTAGAGGGCGAATAAATATAAACAGATTTAGACTACTTTAAAACTCTTTGGTAACTTTTATTGTAAGGAGACAAGAAGTTAACATATCTATTTTAGGCCTATAGGTAAGTTGCATTTAAAAAGTTGGTTATTGTTTTGAAGTTGGATTGAGATTCTGTTATATAATTTGTGCACAATTGCTTTCCAAATTTTTATTATTTTAATTTTCAAGTTTAAAAATTAAAGAATTAAGAGGTTGAAATGAAGAAAAAATATACCTATTTGACAGCTTCTGTTTTAACAGCTGTAACAATGCTTCCAACTTTTGCACCAAGTGAAGCTCACGCTGCTTACAATTGGAATGGAAATAATAGTTACTATACAAGAATTAGCCGTCGTTCAAGCAATCGTACTTCTAACCGTACTACTGCAAATCGTAGCCGCACATCAAACTATACTGTAAGAAGTTATGGCTATAACAGTTATTACCCAAGCTATAACTATGGCTACAATAGCTACTATCCAAGCTATAACTATGAATATGGTAGCCATTACCCAAGTTACAACTACGGTTACAATGATTGGAATAACTACTATGGCTATAGTAATGGTTATTATGGCTACAATAACTGGAATAACTATTATGGCGATGATAACAGTAGTAATTACTACGGCTACAACTATTGGAATAATTATTATGGCTATGATAATGGTAGCAACTATTATGGTTACAACTATTGGAATAATTATAACAATCTTGCTAGCGATGAAAACTATATTTACTGGAATGGTAATCACTACTACCGCATGAACGACGGTAGCTACCGTATTTATCGTGACGGTCAGTGGAAACCTTTGACAAACAATAGTAACAACAACTCATCTACTAACAACTTGGAAAACGATCCGCACTATCGTTACGAAAATGGTTACCATTACTATGTATTAGACAATGGTGATTATTACTACTACCAAAATGGTAAGTGGGTCTTGGTGAAAGATTCTGCTGATACAACACCAGCACAACCGGCAACACCTGCTGAACCAAAACCAGAACAACCAACAACTCCGGTTGAGCCAGCACAGCCAAGTCAACCTGAAGTTCCTGCTCCAACACCAGCAGAACCAGAGACTCCAACACCAGCTCCTAGTGATAAACCTGAAGAGCCAACAACACCAGCTGAGCCAAAACCAGAGCAACCAGCAACTCCAAGTGTTGACCTACCAGAAAACCCACCAATTAATGGTGCTGATAGTGAATTTGATCCATTTAAGCCATCAACAGAAACACCAGCAGAACCAAAACCAGAAACACCAGCAACTCCAGCTATCCCAACAACACCAGGTTTGGTAACGACTGATGAACCAAGTGAAAACCAAATCCCTGATTATGTTGAAAAACCAGCTGAAGGATTGGAACACTTGGCTTGGGCACCAAATGGACAAACTCCAAAATTGGTTTACCCACCAGGTAAACCAGGTGATGCAGTCCTCAAGAATGATAAAAACTACTACTTCGACGGTAGTGTACATTACTACTATGTACCATCTAACTCAGAGCGTACAGGTTACTCAGCATACTGGAAGTGGCTTGGAGGAAAATGGAAACTTCAAGGGATGACTGATCCAAACGATCCAGCTCGTGATCCAAAACTTCACGAAAACACTGCTGATGACGAGTACATGTACAGTGACAAGAACTCAAGCGTGAAACTCTATTCAACTAACCTAGTAACAACTGCCAAAGCAGGTCAACCATTACCATTCAAAAATGTTGAAGAATTTAAAAACTATGTCATCGAAAAAATGAATCCTAAGTTCCTTGATAACTCTGGTTGGGATGCTAAAGTTGAGTGGGAAATCGAAGATCCAGAAATCTTTGAGAAGACCAAAGAAAACCCATATGCTAAAGACTATGTCTTGGTCGCAAACCTCAAGAGTGGTGTTGAGGACAAGAAATACAGTGATGTAGAATTTGGTTATGTGAAGTTTATTTACCGCGTTGAAGCGACAAACGATACAAACTATGACTATGTTTCAAAAGCGAAAGAAGCTTTCGTTAAAATCAATGAGACTCGTAAAGCTCAAGGGTTGAAAGAATTGACTTGGTCGGAAGATATTTATCAAAATCAAGCACTTCCAAAAGTAAATGAAATCTCACGTCAGTATGATAGCGCAGGCTTTGTCGGACGTCGTGACGAAGATGCAGCTACTGTTGTTAAAAAATGGGCAAACAGTGGTTTGAGAGAATTGCTTCTTGATCCAAATGTCACAGAAGGGGCTGTAGCCACAGTCGTTGACGGAAACGGTGTATACTACTGGGCCTACAGTTACAAATAATTCGATCTTTTGGAATTGATTACTTTCTAAATAAGACAAAGGCTTTAAATAATTGTTTAAAGCCTTTTTGTGTAGATTAATCAGGGCAAACAAAAAGGAGTTCTAGGCTCCTTTTCTTACTATTTACAATGTTTTTTCACTTTCTCTCACGACCAGCAAATCGACTTTTGCATGGCGGAGAATATATTCAGATGAAGAACCGACTAAGAGGCGTTCAAAGGCATTGAGACCTGTAGCACCAACTAAAATCAAGTCAACATTTTCTGCGTCCGGAATCGTCCGAGCGAGGAGAGTTTTGGGATTTCCCATTTCGATGACGATGTGGATATCCGTTAAACCAGCATCTTTTGCACGCTTTTCATACTCTTTCATCATACTTTCAGCATCGGCTTGGAGTTCTTCGTAAACTTCAGCATCAAAGGTAGATACGCTTTGAAGAGCGCGTGTGTCAATAACATGGACAATGGTGAGCTTGGATTCATTGCGTAGAGCAGTGTAAACACCTTTGACGAAAGCCAAGTCCGCTTCTTTAGAACCATCAATTGCGACCATAACATTTTGGTAACGTTGTGCCATAATGAAACCTCCTGAAATTTTCTTACTTTTATTGTAACCCTTTTCACTAAAGAAGTAAAGTAAAAATCATATTTTAAACCATATTGTTGGTCATAGACTTAGTGCGTATATAGAAATAAAAGAAAAGAGAATTGGTGAGAATTCCCATTGTCCATTTTTTCTTTTACTTCCTTGTTTATGGAAGCTTGTCGCAGCGACTTTCTAGTGGTATAATGTTACTATCCTGACGAATTGAGGAAAAAAGATGAAAGAATTTAACAAATCTAGCAAGCTAGAGCATGTTGCTTATGATATCCGTGGTCCTGTTTTAGAAGAAGCCATGCGTATGCGAGCAAATGGAGAAAAGATTTTACGCCTGAATACAGGGAATCCAGCAGAATTTGGCTTTACAGCGCCAGATGAAGTCATTCATGATTTGATTATGAATGCGCGTGATAGCGAAGGTTACTCTGATTCTAAAGGGATTTTCTCAGCCCGTAAGGCTATCATGCAGTATTGCCAACTGAAGAAATTCCCAAATGTGGATATTGATGATATTTACCTTGGAAATGGTGTCAGTGAGCTGATTGTCATGTCCATGCAGGGGCTTTTGGACAATGGAGATGAGGTCTTGGTGCCTATGCCAGACTATCCTCTCTGGACAGCGGCTGTCAGCCTAGCTGGGGGAAATGCCGTCCACTATATCTGTGATGAAGCTGCAGAATGGTACCCTGATATTGACGATATTAAGTCAAAAATTACTTCCAATACCAAGGCTATTATTCTCATCAATCCGAACAACCCAACTGGAGCCCTTTATCCTAAGGAACTCTTGTTGGAGATTATTGAGATTGCTCGTCAAAACGATTTGATCATCTTTGCAGATGAGATTTATGACCGCATGGTGATGGATGGTCATGTTCATACACCGGTAGCAAGTCTGGCTCCAGATGTCTTCTGCGTCAGCATGAATGGTCTTTCGAAATCCCACCGTATCGCTGGTTTTCGTGTAGGTTGGATGGTCTTATCTGGACCTAAGACCCATGTTAAAGGCTATATCGAAGGGCTCAATATGCTGTCCAATATGCGCCTCTGCTCCAACGTTTTGGCCCAGCAAGTCGTACAAACCTCGCTAGGAGGTCACCAGTCGGTGGACGAATTGCTTCTTCCAGGTGGACGGATCTACGAGCAAAGAAACTTTATCTACAATGCCATTCAAGATATTCCAGGTTTGTCTGCGGTCAAGCCTAAGGCGGGTCTTTACATCTTCCCTAAAATTGACCGCAATATGTACTGCATCGATGATGACGAACAGTTTGTCCTCGATTTCTTGAAGCAAGAAAAGGTTCTTTTGGTTCATGGTCGCGGTTTTAACTGGAAAGAACCAGACCATTTCCGTATCGTTTACCTCCCACGTGTGGACGAATTAGCGCAAATCCAAGAAAAGATGACACGTTTCTTGAGTCAGTATCGTAGATAAGGCTTTCATAGGGAAAAGCAGGAAACATTTACTTAGAGCTATTGACAAATAGGTGAGAATCAGATAGAATAGTAAAGTATGTTTAGTAACTGATCACTTTATAGCCGGCTAAACGAATACAAAATCTATGAGGAGGTATTCATCGTGAAACGTACTTATCAACCAAGTAAACTTCGTCGTGCGCGCAAACACGGATTCCGTAACCGTATGTCAACTAAAAACGGTCGTCGCGTATTGGCAGCTCGTCGTCGTAAAGGACGCAAAGTTTTGGCTGCATAATCCAAACAAATTCAGCAAAGAAGCCAGTAGGAACTCGAGTCTACTGGCTTTTGTTTTGCTCAACAAGTATAGATAGTGAAAGATTCATACATTTCAGTATGAGTTTTGTATCATGGAATAAGTCTCTGATTTATAAGAAAATTTGAGAAGTTCAGATAAAAAAGCTCAAAATCAAAAACAAATGATTTTGAGCTTTTGTTTATTCTTTTAAGTGATAAGAGTAGCTAGCGACAACGACGTCTTCATGCCATCTGAGAGCGTATTTTAGTTTGAGGCTCATTTGATTGTGCAGGATATTTTGCCAAGGCTTGTTAGGGATAAACTGTGGGACGAGGACTGTAACGGTATAGTTTTTTTGCTTAGCTTCTTGGGCGATTCGTTTGACATACTTAACGCTAGGGGTGATGATGTCGCGGTAGCTGGTATTGATATTCTTCAGAGTGATATTTGGGAAGTAGTCGGTAAATTCCTGAAGAATTTCTTGGTCTTTCTCTTCCGTTTCTTTAGTAGAAATGTGCATGGCCAACACTTCGTCACCGATACTTTGAGCGTAGTTGATGGCTCCGATACTTACTCGAGTGACATTTCCTACTAGGACAAGGACAAGGTTACCGTCATAAGTGCGTTTTTCAATTCCTTCGTAGAGTCGTAGTTGTTTTGCCACTTTTTGGTAATGGTTGTGAATGGACAAAAAGAGGAAGGTTAAAACTAGGATAATTGGGAAGAATGGCCAGATATCACCCAGTCTGAAGAGGAGTAAAATGAGGACAATGGCATAACAAATGATGGCCCCAAGGATATTAGCGAAGGCAGATTTTAAGAAGTTTGCTCCTTTTTCCTTTTTCCAATGGCGAATCATCCCAGTCTGAGAAAGGGCAAAGGGAACGAAGACTCCGATAGTATAAAGAGGAATCAAGCGTTCAGTATTCCCATTAAAAATGAGAAGAAGGATCATAGCTCCAAAAGCCAGAGTTAAGATACCGTTGGAGTAGCCAAGGCGATCCCCTTTTTCCATAAAGAGATGGGGCATGTACTTGTTTTTGGCCATATTGTAGGACAGCATAGGGAAGGCTGAAAAGCCAGTATTTGCAGCTACGGCTAGAATCAAGGCTGTCGAGAACTGGAAGAGATAGTAGCTAGCATGACCAAAGAATGAATCACCAAGAATGCCCTTGGCCATTTGCGAGAGGATGGTTTCTCCGTGTTGAGGCGTGATACCCATCCAGTAGTTTAGGAAGGTAATGCCTGCAAAAAGAAATCCTAAAATCAGCGACATGATGGTCAAAGTCTGAGCAGCATTCTTTTCTTTCGGAGTTTTAAAAAATGGTACCGCATTTGAAATAGCTTCAACCCCTGTCAGAGAGGCAGAGCCACTGGTAAAGGCTCTTAGTAGGAGAACGATGGAAAGGCTCGGAACAGTTTGTCCAATGGTTGAAGTTGCCTGATAGTTTAGGGAACCTGTAAACAGTTGAAAGACCCCATAAAGCAAGAGAAAGACGGTACTGAAGATAAAGAGGTAGACGGGAATCATCAGAGAGCTGGCAGATTCTTTCAATCCTCTTAAATTCAAGAGCATGAGCAGGCAGACTAGGAAAATAGAGATATGAAGATTGTAGGGATGGAGGGCAGGTATGGCTGCTGTAATAGCATCAGCTCCAGAAGCGACGGATACGGCTACTGTCAGCATATAGTCAACAAGGAGACTGCCTCCTGCAATCAAGCCCAGTTCAGGGGAGAGGTTTTCCCGAGTGACCATATAAGCCCCTCCACCTTGAGGATAGGCATGAATGATCTGACGATAAGAAATGGTCAAACTAGCGAGGAGTAAAAGGACAAAGATACCGATAGGGAGGCTCCACCAAATAGCGAGAGGAGAGAGGCTGACTAAAACGAGAATGACTTGTTCAGGTCCATAGGCAATAGAAGACAGGGCATCACTGGATAACATTGCAAGTGCCTGCATTTTTCCTAATAAGCCCCCTTCGCTGTCTGTGAGAGACTTGAGTGGCCGACCGATAAAGGTATATTTTAATTTTCTAAACATTTTCTTTTCCTTTACTGAAAATTTCAATAAGTGTTATTATACTGCTTTGAAAAAAGGTAGTCAAGGGAGAACGATTGGTATTAGAATATTTTTACAAGCCGAGGGATGCTATTTTTGGTATAATAGAGGGAAGAAAACGAGGTTAGAAGAGATGATTTTTGATACACACACACACTTAAATGTAGAGGAATTTGCAGGACGTGAAGCCGAAGAAATCTCCTTGGCTGCTGAGATGGGTGTGACACAGATGAATATTGTTGGTTTTGACAAGCCAACCATTGAACGTGCCCTAGAGTTGGCAGATGAGTATGAGCAACTCTACGCGACTATTGGCTGGCATCCGACTGAAGCAGGTACATATACTGACGAGGTCGAGGCTTACTTGCTTGAAAAGCTTAAGCATCCCAAGGTTGTTGCTTTGGGTGAGATTGGTCTGGACTACCATTGGATGACCGCACCTAAGGAAGTGCAGGAGCAGGTTTTTCGTCGTCAGATTCAGTTGTCTAAGGACTTGGATTTGCCTTTTGTGGTCCATACCCGGGATGCGCTGGAAGATACCTATGAGATTATTAAGAGCGAGGGCGTTGGTCCTCGTGGTGGGATTATGCATTCGTTTTCAGGCTCTCTTGAGTGGGCAGAAAAGTTTGTCGAGCTTGGTATGACTATTTCCTTCTCGGGAGTGGTAACCTTTAAGAAAGCGACGGATATCCAAGAAGCTGCTAGAGAACTTCCTTTGGATAAAATACTCGTTGAGACAGATGCGCCTTACTTGGCACCTGTTCCCAAGCGCGGTCGTGAAAACAAGACAGCCTACACCCGCTATGTCGTGGACTTTATCGCGGACTTGCGCGGTATGACGACAGAAGAGTTAGCAGCAGCAACGACTGCAAATGCAGAGCGAATCTTCGGATTGGACAGCAAGTGATGAAAGAAAAAATTTCCCAAGTCATCGTGGTCGAAGGTCGCGATGATACGGCCAATCTCAAACGTTACTTTGATGTAGAGACCTATGAAACACGAGGTTCCGCAATAAATGACCAGGATATAGAACGCATTCAACGCCTGCATGAATTGCATGGAGTCATTGTCTTTACCGATCCAGATTTTAATGGGGAGCGGATTCGGCGTATGATTATGACGGCCATTCCAACGGTGCAGCATGCCTTTCTCAAGCGAGATGAGGCTGCTCCCAAATCCAAGACTAAGGGATGTTCTCTGGGAATCGAACACGCTAGCTATGAGAACCTGAAAACAGCGCTGGCTCAGGTGACAGAGCAATTTGAAAATGAGAACGAATTTGACATCAGTCGTGGTGACTTGATTCGCCTAGGTTTCTTAGCGGGAGCAGACAGTCGTAGGCGCAGAGAGTATCTAGGCGAACAGCTCCGCATCGGCTATTCCAACGGCAAGCAACTCCTTAAGCGCTTAGAGTTGTTTGGCATTAGTCTAGCTGAAGTTGAAGATGCTATGACCAGTTATGAGGATTGAGAAACCGTCCCAAAATGTAGGCGGAATGTGTTACAATAGAAGTGAATAGATTGAGATGCTGGCTGTATGGGAACTGGTGTCCTACCTCATAAGATAGAACTTGAAATTTCTGAAGATATGTTGAAAGTCTATATAGATTTATCTACGGAAGAGGGATGAGTAGAATTCCATATCTTACTTTTAAAAAATTGAAAGGAAACAACATGGCCAATAGAAGCCATATTTACTTAAAAAACGGAGATGAAGCCCGTATTCTAACAGAGGGAATTTACACAATACCTTATTTTTGGCAATTGTTTTGGGATGAAGAAGATTTAAAAGCTCCTATTGCTCTCTGGGAAACAGCAGAAAAACTCGAAGAAGATGAAGAGGAAGCAGAAAAGTTTTACCAAGAGCAGAATGTAGATATCTTACTTTCTATTGAAAAATTCCAGCAAAATGCCTTCCAAAATCGGTCTTTTTTAGAAGAAAATGCCCCGCAAGCCTTGCAACTATATGATGCCTTTGTTCGTTATATTCTTGCAAATGTCAAAGACGGTGATGTGCTTGGATTTGATGTTTTGGATGTAGTTTTTATGAATCAAGTGTCTGTAGTTTCTGATAAACTGTTAAAAAATATCCGAGCTATTCAGGAAAATCAACCAGAAGATTTGGATTTTTCTCTAACGGATAAGAACCTAATTGGCCTTGCTATGGGTTTTCCTGATTATTATGCTTCAGAATTATTGCCAGAAGACAATATTCTAGATTCGGTTGCCTATCAGGATGAATTGAAGAAAATGAACCCCCAAGAAGATAAGAAAGCGCTTGATATGACTGGATCCGATTCAAACAAGCATCGTATTCATTTTGTGTTTTGGATTGTATTGGTACTAGGAATTATATGGGTTCTATATATTGTTTTTAGCTAATAAATAGAAAAGAGAATAAATGAGAATTGCAGATTATAGCGTGACCAAGGCAGTGCTGGAGCGTCACGGTTTTACCTTTAAAAAGTCCTTCGGACAAAATTTCCTGACGGATACCAATATCCTTCAAAAAATCGTGGATACGGCTGAAATTGATGACCAGGTCAATGTCATCGAAATCGGGCCAGGGATTGGTGCCTTGACAGAATTTTTGGCTGAGCGTGCGGCAGAAGTTATGGCCTTTGAGATTGACCACCGTTTGGTGCCAATTTTAGCAGATACTTTACGTGATTTTGACAATGTTACTGTAGTAAACGAGGACATTCTTAAGGTTGACTTGGCGCAGTATATCCAGAATTTCAAAAATCCTGAACTACCAATCAAGGTAGTAGCCAACTTGCCATACTACATTACGACGCCTATTCTCATGCACTTGATCGAGAGTGGCATTCCTTTTAGTGAGTTTGTCGTCATGATGCAAAAAGAAGTGGCGGATCGCATCTCAGCACAGCCAAATACCAAGGCTTATGGTAGTTTGTCGATTGCTGTGCAGTATTATATGACAGCCAAGGTTGCCTTCATCGTGCCTCGTACGGTCTTTGTGCCAGCGCCAAATGTGGACTCAGCCATTTTAAAAATGGTGCGCCGTCCAGAGCCAGCTGTAGCAGTGAAAGATGAACAGTTCTTCTTTAAGATTTCCAAGGCTAGTTTCACCCATCGTCGCAAGACCTTGTGGAACAACTTAACAGGCTACTTTGGCAAGACCGAAGAAGTCAAGGATAAGCTGACCAAGGCTTTGGACCAAGCAGGCTTGTCACCAAGTGTGCGTGGGGAAGCACTAAGCTTGGAAGAATTTGCTAGCCTTTCAGATGCGCTTAAAGGACAAGGATTCTAAGATGCAGGGACAAATCATTAAAGCCTTGGCGGGCTTCTATTATGTGGAGAGTGAGGGTCAGGTCTATCAAACACGCGCGCGTGGAAATTTCCGTAAAAAAGGCCACACGCCATACGTCGGAGACTGGGTAGATTTTTCTGCGGAGGAAAATTCTGAAGGTTATATTCTCAAGATTCACGAACGGAAAAACAGTCTGGTCCGTCCACCTATTGTCAATATTGACCAAGCTGTGGTGATCATGTCCGTCAAGGAACCGGACTTCAACAGCAATTTGCTGGATCGTTTCTTGGTTCTTTTGGAGCACAAGGGTATCCATCCTATCGTCTATATTTCTAAAATGGACTTGCTGGAAGATAGAGGGGAACTGGCTTTTTACCAGCAGACTTACGGTGCCATTGGCTATGACTTTGTGACCAGTAAGGAGGAACTCCTGCCCTTGTTAACAGGCAAGATTACAGTCTTTATGGGGCAGACAGGTGTTGGAAAATCAACTCTTCTCAATAAAATCGCACCGGACCTCAATCTTGAAACAGGAGAAATTTCAGACAGTCTAGGTCGTGGTCGCCATACCACTCGAGCTGTTAGTTTTTACAATCTCAATGGTGGAAAGATTGCGGACACGCCGGGATTTTCATCGCTGGATTATGAAGTGTCAAGTGCTGAAGAGCTGAATCAGGCCTTTCCAGAGATTGCTAGTGTTAGTCGAGACTGCAAGTTCCGTACTTGTACCCATACCCATGAGCCGTCCTGTGCGGTTAAGGCAGCTGTAGAAGAAGGCGCTATTGCAACCTTCCGTTTTGACAACTACCTGCAATTTCTCAGTGAAATTGAAAATCGCAGAGAAACCTATAAAAAAGTCAGCAAAAAAATTCCAAAATAAGGAGAAACCTATGTCTCAATACAAGATTGCTCCGTCAATTCTGGCAGCAGATTATGCCAACTTTGAACGTGAAATCAAACGCCTAGAAGCAACTGGTGCAGAATATGCCCATATCGATATCATGGATGGTCACTTTGTACCGCAAATCAGTTTTGGTGCAGGTGTGGTTGAAGCTCTTCGCCCCCATAGCAAGATGGTCTTTGACTGCCACTTGATGGTCGCTAATCCAGAGCATCATTTAGAGGACTTTGCGCGTGCAGGTGCAGATATCATCAGCATTCATGTCGAAGCAACGCCTCATATCCATGGTGCTCTTCAAAAGATTCGTTCTCTAGGTGTCAAGCCTTCTGTTGTCATTAACCCTGGTACGCCTGTGGAGGCAATCAAGCACGTTCTTCACCTAGTTGACCAAGTCTTGGTCATGACAGTGAATCCTGGATTTGGAGGACAAGCCTTTCTGCCTGAAACCATGGACAAGGTTCGTGAGTTGGTTGCCCTTCGTGAAAAAAAAGGGCTGAACTTTGAGATTGAAGTGGATGGTGGGATTGATGACCAAACTATTGCTCAGGCTAAAGAAGCTGGTGCTACCGTTTTTGTAGCAGGGTCTTATGTCTTTAAGGGAGATGTCAATGAACGAGTGCAAACTCTTAGAAAACAACTGGGCTAGGGTTGCCGTTTTTGCAGGCGGAGAACGCGGTCACTACCGGACGGATTTTGATTGCTTTGTCGGTGTGGATCGAGGCTCGCTCTGGGTCTTGGAAGAAGATCTGCCTCTGACTCTAGCAGTTGGGGATTTTGATTCGGTGACTGCGGACGAACGTCAGTTGATTCAAAAACGTGCCCAGCATTTTGTCCAAGCCCATCCAGAAAAGGATGATACAGATCTGGAATTGGCTCTCTTAGCCATCTTTGAGCAAAGTCCTCAGGCTCGGGTGACTATTTTCGGTGCTCTTGGCGGTCGCATTGATCATATGCTGGCTAATGTTTTTCTACCTAGCAATCCTAAGTTGGCACCCTATATGCGCCAGATAGAAATTGAGGACGGGCAAAATTTGATTGCCTATTGTCCAGAAGGGACCAGTCAGCTAGAACCCCGTTCGGATTATGATTATCTAGCCTTTATGCCAGTTCGGGATAGCCAGTTGACTATTATCGGAGCCAAGTACGAATTGACAGAGGAAAATTTTTTCTTTAAAAAAGTGTACGCTTCTAACGAATATATAGATAGGGAAGTTTTGATAACTTGCCCAGATGGCTATGTCGTCGTGCTGCATAGCAAGGACAGGAGGTAGGATGGAGACTGTATTATTACTATTATTAATTGCCAACCTAGCTGGACTCTTTCTGATTTGGCAAAGGCAGGATAAGCAAGACAAGTACCTAGCCAAGAGTTTGGAAGATCAAGCAGACAATCTTTCAGATCAACTGGATTATCGCTTTGAACAAGCCAGACAAGCCAGTCAACTAGATCAAAAAGACTTAGAAGTGGCTGTCAGCGACCGCTTGCAAGAGGTGCGAATGGAGTTGCACCAAGGCTTGACTCAAGTTAGACAGGAGATGAACGAGAATCTCCTTCAAACCAGAGACAAGACCGACCAACGTCTCCAAGCCCTGCAGGAGTCCAATGAGCAACGTTTAGAACAAATGCGCCAGACGGTCGAGGAAAAGCTAGAAAAGACCTTGCAGACACGCTTGCAGGCTTCCTTCGAGACAGTTTCCAAGCAATTGGAGTCGGTCAATCGAGGCCTTGGAGAAATGCAGACAGTTGCCCGCGATGTCGGGGCCCTCAACAAGGTTCTCTCTGGAACCAAGACGCGAGGAATTCTGGGCGAATTACAACTGGGGCAAATCATCGAAGACATCATGACACCAGCCCAGTACGAACGAGAATTTGCAACGGTTGAAAACTCCAGTGAACGTGTGGAATACGCCATCAAGTTACCTGGTCAAGGTGACCAGGTAACTGTCTATTTGCCGATTGACTCCAAGTTTCCACTGGCGGATTATTACCGCTTAGAAGAAGCTTATGAAGCAGGCGATAAGGACGAAATCGAACGCTGTCGCAAGTCACTCTTGGCAAGCGTTAAGCGTTTTGCCAAGGATATCAAGAGCAAGTATATAGCGCCGCCTCGGACGACCAATTTTGGGATTTTGTTTGTTCCGACAGAAGGTCTTTATTCAGAAATCGTTCGAAATCCGGCCTTCTTTGATGATTTGAGACGGGAGGAGCAGATTATTGTCGCAGGTCCAAGTACCCTATCAGCCCTGCTTAACTCTCTATCAGTTGGCTTCAAGACTCTCAATATCCAAAAGAGTGCCGACCATATCAGCAAGACCCTAGCTAGTGTCAAGACCGAGTTTGGTAAGTTCGGAGGCATTCTGGTCAAGGCACAAAAGCATCTTCAACATGCCTCTGGCAATATTGATGAATTATTAAACCGTCGCACCACAGCTATTGAGCGGACGCTCCGTCACATTGAGTTATCAGAAGGTGAGCCTGCGCTTGATCTACTCCATTTCCAAGAAGATGAGGAAGAATATGAAGATTAGTCACATGAAAAAAGATGAGCTGTTTGAAGGTTTTTACCTGATTAAATCAGCTGACCTGAGACAGACGCGTGCTGGGAAAAACTACCTAGCCTTTACCTTCCAAGACGATAGCGGCGAGATTGAAGGGAAGCTCTGGGATGCCCAACCTCATAACGTTGAGTCCTTTACCGCAGGTAAGGTTGTTCACATGAAAGGGCGCCGAGAAGTTTACAATAACACTCCACAGGTAAATCAAATCACTCTTCGCTTACCTCAACCTGGCGAACCCAATGATCCAGCTGATTTCAAGGTCAAATCTCCAGTTGATGTCAAGGAAATTCGTGATTACATGTCGCAAATGATTTTCAAGATAGAAAATCCTGTCTGGCAGCGTATCGTTCGCAGTCTCTACACCAAGTATGATAAGGAATTCTACTCTTATCCAGCTGCCAAGACCAACCATCATGCCTTTGAAACGGGTTTGGCTTTTCATACGGCAACCATGGTGCGCTTGGCAGATGCCATTAGCGATATCTATCCTCAGCTCAACAAGAGCCTGCTTTATGCTGGGATTATGTTGCACGACTTGGCCAAGGTTTTAGAACTCAGCGGTCCCGATCAGACGGAGTACACAGTGCGAGGCAATCTCATCGGTCATATCGCCCTAATCGATAGCGAAATCACCAAGACAGTTATGGAACTCGGTATCGATGATACCAGAGAAGAAGTGGTGCTACTGCGCCATGTGATTCTCAGTCATCATGGCTTGCTGGAGTATGGAAGTCCGGTCCGACCACGCATTATGGAGGCAGAGATTATCCATATGATTGATAATCTGGATGCCAGCATGATGATGATGTCAACGGCTCTAGCTTTGGTGGACAAAGGAGAGATGACCAATAAAATCTTCGCTATGGACAATCGTTCCTTCTATAAACCAGATTTAGATTAATAATTTAAGAAAAACGAGCATTTTTTACGCAATAATGTTCGTTTTTTTATGTGAATGTGGTATAATGGATAAAATATCAAAATTAAATGGAATGGTAAATAAAAATGAAATTAAGAAGAAGTGATCGGATGGTTGTCATTTCCAACTATTTGATTAATAATCCATACAAACTAACAAGTCTCAACACCTTTGCAGAAAAGTACGAATCTGCTAAATCATCGATTTCGGAGGATATCGTGATTATCAAGCGTGCCTTTGAGGAAATTGAAATCGGCCATATTCAGACTGTGACTGGAGCAGGTGGTGGCGTTATCTTTACACCATCAATTTCGAGTCATGAAGCCAAAGAAATGATCGCAGACTTGCGTGACAAACTTTCAGAAAGCGATCGTATCTTGCCAGGCGGCTATATCTACCTGTCTGATCTGCTTAGTACGCCTGCCATTTTGAAAAATATTGGTCGTATCATTGCCAAGAGCTTTATGGACCAAAAAATCGATGCGGTTATGACAGTAGCAACAAAAGGTGTGCCACTTGCAAATGCAGTTGCCAATGTCCTCAATGTTCCATTTGTCATTGTGCGCCGTGACTTGAAAATTACCGAAGGTTCAACGGTCAGCGTCAACTATGTTTCAGGTTCAAGCGGTGACCGCATAGAGAAAATGTTCCTTTCAAAACGTAGCCTCAAGGCAGGCAGTCGTGTCTTGATCGTGGATGACTTCTTGAAAGGTGGGGGAACTGTCAATGGGATGATCAGTCTCTTGCGTGAGTTTGATTCGGAACTAGCTGGTGTCGCAGTTTTTGCAGACAATGCCCAAGAAGAACGTGAAAAGCAGTTTGATTACAAGTCACTCTTGAAAGTAACCAATATTGATGTTAAGAACCAATCCATCGATGTTGAGATTGGAAATATCTTTGACGAAGACAAATAAGAAATAGAACTAAAGGTTGGAACGATTGTCCCAGCCTTTCTTTGCAAACAGAATAGAAGGATGCTTATGAAAACACCATTTATCAGCCGAGAAGATTTAGAAACGATTGTTGCAGAGTTTCCGACTCCCTTTCACTTGTATGACGAGAAGGGAATCCGCGAGAAAGCGCGAGCAGTCAACAAGGCCTTTTCCTGGAACAAGGGCTTTAAGGAATATTTTGCCGTCAAGGCCACTCCAACCCCAGCCATCTTGAAAATCCTCAAAGAGGAAGGTTGTGGTGTGGACTGCTCTAGTTATGTGGAGCTCTTGATGAGCCATAAACTGGATTTCCCTGGTTCTGAGATCATGTTCTCATCAAACAACACGCCAGACCAAGAGTATGCTTATGCGCGAGAATTGGGGGCGACCATTAACTTGGATGCCTTTGAAGACATTGAGCATCTGGAGCGAGCGGCAGGCATTCCAGAAATCATCTCTTGTCGTTACAATCCAGGCGGAGTCTTTGAATTAGGAACAGACATTATGGACAATCCTGGGGAAGCCAAGTTTGGTATGACCAAGGATCAACTCTTTGAAGCCTTTGCTATCTTGAAGGAAAAAGGAGCCAAGACTTTTGGGATTCACTCTTTCCTAGCATCCAATACCGTGACCCATTTCTACTATCCAGAGTTGGCCCGTCAGCTCTTTGAATTAGCTGTGGAAATTAAAGAAAAATTGGGCATTTCACTAGACTTTATCAATCTTTCAGGTGGGATCGGAGTCAACTACCGCCCAGACCAGGAGCCAAATGATATTGCAATGATTGGTGAGGGTGTGCGTAAGGTTTATGAAGAAGTCCTCACGCCGGCAGGGCTTGGTCAGGTCAAGATTTTTACTGAATTAGGCCGCTTTATGCTGGCACCTCACGGGGTTCTCGTTACCAAAGTCACCCATAAAAAGAAAACCTACCGTACCTATCTGGGTGTGGATGCCTCAGCAGTCAATCTCATGCGCCCAGCCATGTACGGTGCCTACCACCATATCACCAACCTCACTCATCCAGACGGCCCTGTTGAGGTCGTAGATGTGGTTGGATCGCTCTGTGAGAACAATGATAAATTTGCCATCAATCGCGAACTACCTCATACAGAAATAGGTGATTTGCTGGTGATTCATGATACAGGTGCACATGGATTCTCCATGGGTTACCAGTACAATGCCAAACTGCGTTCTGCAGAAATCCTCTATACCGAGGAAAGGAAAGCTCGCCAAATCCGCCGTGCAGAGCGTCCTGAGGACTATTTCGCAACCTTGTATGGTTTTGATTTTGAATCGGATCATTAAAAGAAATTGAAAATGAAAGTGAAAAACAGATTGCTTTCTAAAAAATAGACAAAAAAACCTTGTTTTTCACCTTACTCGTGATATAATAAAACTATAAAACGGTTTCAAGGAAGGTGACGATATGTCTGAAGAAACAATTGACTATGGACAAGTGACAGGAATGGTGCATTCGACAGAGAGTTTTGGGGCGGTAGATGGCCCCGGGATTCGTTTCATTGTCTTTTTGCAGGGTTGTCACATGCGTTGCCAGTACTGCCATAACCCTGATACATGGGCTATGGAGACCAATAAATCACGAAGACGGACAGTAGACGATGTTTTGTCAGAAGCCCTTCGCTACCGTGGTTTCTGGGGAGACAAGGGAGGAATCACTGTCAGTGGAGGAGAAGCCCTCTTACAGATTGATTTCTTGATTGCCCTTTTTACCAAGGCCAAGGAAAAAGGAATCCACTGTACCTTGGATACTTGTGCCCTTCCGTTCCGTAATAAACCACGTTATCTCGAAAAGTTTAATAAACTCATGGCAGTGACAGATTTGGTTCTCTTGGATATCAAGGAAATCAACGATGAACAACACAGGATCGTTACCAGTCAAACCAATAAAAACATCTTGGCTTGTGCAAAATATCTATCAGATATTGGGAAACCTGTTTGGATTCGCCATGTGCTGGTTCCAGGCTTGACAGACAGAGATGAGGACTTGATTGAACTTGGGAAATTTGTCAAAACCCTCAAAAACGTTGACAAGTTTGAAATCCTACCTTATCACACTATGGGAGAATTCAAGTGGCGTGAACTTGGAATTCCATACTCACTTGAAGGGGTAAAACCACCAACAGCAGACCGTGTCAAGAATGCCAAAAAACTCATGGACACAGAAAGTTACCAAGATTACATGAAACGTGTTCATGGATAAAAAGAAGCCTGATGGAGACATCGGGCTTTTGTGATACAAAAAGACTTAGCCTCTCAGCTAAGCCTTTTTCTTATTTTCTAGAACGTTGTTTTCCAGAATTGCGTTTTTTATGTTTCTTATTGGTTATGATAGCAGTTGCTTGGTCAGGAGTGACATCTTTGCGCCCGCCTCCAGTTGAAAATGAACTTGCTTTTGGTGGGTTTTTGGCAAATTCTTCACGTACTTTTTGACGAAGTTTTGGACGAACAACATAGTTAACGATGAACTGTTGGAGAATCATCATGAAACCACCGACAACCCAGTAAAGTGTCACACTGGCTGGGGCAAAGAGGGAGAAGACGACAATCATGAGTGGGCTCATGTAAATCATTTTCTTGAGTTGATCTCTTTGCATCTCGTCTTCTACTCCGTGAAGTGAAAGGAGTGATTGGAGATAGTAGAGGATACCAGCGAAGGCGACAAGGATCATACTTGGGGAACCGAGATTGATACCCAAGAAGGTAGAGCTAGATACTCCATCAGTATATTGGGCTGCAAAGTAGATAGCAGAGAAGAAAGGCATTTGAATGAGGATAGGGAAGCATCCTACACCACCGAACATGCTGATGCCGTTTTCTTTTTGTGCAGCAAAGAGAGCCTGTTGTGCTTCTAGTTTTTCTTCCTGAGTTGTTGCCTCTTTAAGGCGTGTTTGATGTGGTTCAAGGACATGTTTGAGGGCATTCATCTTTTCAGAGTGAAGCGTTGCCTTCCATGATTGGTAGATACCAAGTGGCAAGATAATCAAGCGCACGATAATGGTTACGATAATGATAGCCACACCAAAGCCTAGACCTTTATCAGTAGCGAAGTACTTGATAGCCTCTGCCATAGGCGATCCGATAGTGTTCCAGATAAAACCAGTAGGTTGTCCTGTTGCTTTGTCTACTTGGACACAGCCTGTCAAGACGAGTAGCATAGCCACTCCCATAGCAGAGAGGGCAAAACGTTTAATAGATTTCAATGTTTTCATTCCTTCTTTAAAAATTATACCTTTCTATTCTACTGTTTTTTTGTAAAATATACAATAGTTCTGGAGACCTAATTTGCGACTTTGAAGTCTGGATAGGATGAAAAGTTGCTCATTTGTACATCTAGATAGGTGACTTTTGAAAAAGGTGTCGGACCTTTTCGGATTTCTTGGATAAATTTTGCCATAGTGGCAGAGGAGTCTGCCTGAGCAAGAATTTCCACTGTGCCATCGTCGTTATTCCAGACACGACCGGTGATGCCACCGATTTCAAGCGCTAAAGTATAAACACCCCAGCGAAAACCAACACCCTGCACCCTACCTTGGGCAATCATTCTAACCTTTTGCATACCAAACCCCTTTGATTGTGTTATAATATTTCTATGACTATTATAACCTCAAAAGCCAATTCTGTGGTAAAAAATGCCAAGAAATTGCATCAAAAAAAATATCGAAAGTCTGCCTATTTGATTGAGGGCTGGCACTTGTTTGAAGAAGCTGTTCAAGCAGGAGTAACGATTGAGAAGATTTTTGCCTTAGAAAGTTACCGAGATCAGCTAGTCGCTTTTCCTCAAACTATCTGGGTTTCAGAGGAGATTTTGCTGGATTTGGCAGATACGCAAACTCCTCAAGGGATTGTTGCAGTGATTCAAAAAGAGGAAATAGGACTGCCTGATTTTCGTCAGGGTAAGTTTCTATTTTTAGAGGAAGTCCAAGATCCTGGTAATGTTGGCACCATGATTCGAACTGCGGATGCTGCAGGTTTTACAGGGGTTATTGTTTCAGATAAGTCAGCAGATATCTACAGTCTCAAGACCCTGCGTTCCATGCAAGGAAGTCATTTTCACTTGCCCATCTATCGTATGCCAGTTGCCGCTTTTGTAGAAGGGGCAAAGAAGAGTAACTTGCCCATTCTGGCAACGACTTTATCGAGAGATTCCAAGGATTATCGTGATCTTTCTCCCCTAGAAAACTTTGCTTTAGTTATGGGAAATGAAGGACAGGGGATTAGTTCTGTCATGGTTGAGAGTGCTGAACAGCTGGTTCATATTGGCATGAAAGGTCGAGCAGAAAGTCTCAACGTGGCAGTTGCCGCAGGTATATTGATGTTTTATTTTAGCTGATTTATAAAATCTTTGTTATAATCAAGACATATTTATAGAGAAAAGGAGAATCAGAATGAATCAAACGATTATTCAAGAACGTTCAGGTCTCAATCAATTTTACGCTAAGGTTTATGCCTTTGTGGGACTTGGGATTGGCCTATCAGCTCTCGTGTCAGCTTTGATGTTGACAGTCTTTCAGTCCCAATTGGTCTACTTTTTAATGCATGGCCGTCTCTGGTTGATGGTTGCAACTTTTGCAGAACTTGCTCTAGTCTTTGTTGCAAGTAGCATGGCTGCGAAGAACAGCCCAGCAGCTCTCCCAGTATTTTTAGTTTATTCTGTTTTAAATGGCTTTACGCTCAGCTTTGTCGTAGCCTTCTATACACCTGGGACCGTCTTATCAGCCTTTGTATCCAGTGCCCTTCTCTTCTTTGTCATGGCGGCAATCGGAATTTTCACTAAGAAAGATTTGAGTGGAATGGGACGAGCTTTGATGGCGGCGCTTGTTGGTCTCATCATTGCTATGGTTGTGAATCTATTTTTAGCCAATAGCTTCTTTGACTACATGATTAGTATTGCCATGGTCTTGGTCTTCTCAGGTTTGATTGCTTGGGACAACCAAAAGATTCGCTATGTTTATGAGCAGTCACGAGGGCAAGTAGCGACAGGTTGGGTCATCTCAATGGCGCTCAGCATCTACCTAGACTTTATCAACCTCTTCCTTAGCATCTTACGTATCTTTGGTCGAAACGATTAATGAATGACAGAGTCAGTGTTCAAAAGAGCACTGACTTTTTCTTATTTACTCTTTTCTTTTCTTGGAAATAGGTGTATAATGCTTTTAACTAATTTTTGAGGAGCCGTTTATGAAGAAAAGTTTTATTCATCAACAAGAAGAGATTTCCTTTGTCAAAAACACCTTTACCCAGTATTTGAAAGATAAGTTAGAAGTTGTTGAAGTTCAAGGCCCTATCTTGAGCAAGGTTGGTGATGGGATGCAGGATAACCTGTCCGGTGTCGAACATCCAGTATCCGTAAAGGTCTTGCAGATTCCAGATGAAACTTATGAAGTCGTTCACTCACTAGCCAAATGGAAGCGCCACACCTTAGCTCGTTTTGGTTTTGGAGAAGGTGAAGGTCTATTTGTTCATATGAAGGCCCTTCGTCCAGACGAAGATTCGCTTGATGCGACTCACTCTGTATATGTAGACCAGTGGGACTGGGAAAAAGTGATTCCAAATGGTCAACGTAATATCGCTTATCTCAAAGAAACCGTCGAGAAGATTTACAAGGCTATTCGTCTGACAGAGCTAGCCGTAGAAGCACGCTACGATATTGAATCCATCTTGCCAAAACAAATTACCTTTATCCATACAGAAGAGTTGGTGGAACGCTATCCAGACCTAACACCGAAAGAGCGTGAAAATGCGATCTGTAAAGAGTTCGGTGCTGTCTTCTTGATTGGTATTGGTGGCGAGTTGCCTGATGGCAAACCTCATGACGGCCGCGCACCTGACTACGATGACTGGACAACAGAGTCTGAGAATGGCTACAAGGGGCTAAATGGAGATATTCTGGTTTGGAATGAATCTCTTGGTTGCGCCTTTGAACTTTCTTCAATGGGGATTCGGGTAGATGAAGATACACTTCGTCGCCAAGTTGCCCTTACAGGGGATGAAGATCGTCTGGAGTTGGAATGGCATAAAGCCTTGCTTAACGGCCTTTTCCCACTGACAATCGGTGGAGGTATCGGACAGTCTCGGATGGCCATGTTCCTTCTTCGTAAGAAACACATTGGAGAAGTTCAGACCAGTGTTTGGCCTCAGGAAGTCCGCGATACGTATGAAAATATCTTGTAGAGAATCGAACCGCAAGGTTCGGTTTTCTTTCTCTTTTTGCCTATAATTTGGTATAATAAACGGTATGAAAATCGTATCAGGAATCTACGGAGGGCGTCCCCTCAAGACGCTAGAAGGCAAGACGACGAGGCCGACATCAGATAAGGTGCGTGGAGCTATCTTTAACATGATAGGTCCCTATTTTGAGGGCGGTCGTGTCTTGGATCTCTATGCTGGCAGTGGTGGTCTGTCTATTGAAGCTGTGTCAAGAGGGATGTCCCATGCTGTCTTAGTGGAACGGGATAGAAGGGCACAAGCTATCGTCGCTGCAAATATCCAAATGACCAAGGAAGTTTCCAAATTTCAGCTCTTAAAGATGGAGGCTGAACGGGCCTTGGAGCAGGTGACAGGTCCCTTTGACCTGGTCTTTTTAGACCCTCCCTATGCCAAGGAACAAATCGTTGCAGATATCGAAAAAATGGCAGAAAGAAACCTATTTTCCGAAGAAATCATGGTTGTCTGCGAAACCGATAAGTCTGTAGAACTTCCAGAAGAAATTGCCTGCCTCGGCATATGGAAGGAAAAAATATATGGGATTAGTAAGGTGACTGTCTATGTCAGATAAAATTGGATTATTTACCGGTTCATTTGATCCAATGACAAATGGACATCTGGATATCATTGAACGTGCCAGCAAACTCTTTGATAAGCTTTATGTCGGGGTGTTCTACAATCCCCACAAACAAGGCTTTCTCCCTGTTGAAAATCGCAAACGGGCAGTCGAAAAAGCTGTGGCGCATTTAGATAATGTAGAGGTCCTAGCTTCTCATGACCAGCTAGTCGTCGATGTTGCAAGAAGACTGGGTGCTAAGACCCTTGTTCGTGGCTTGCGGAATGCCACAGACTTGCAATACGAGTCTAGCTTTGACTACTATAATCATCAACTGGCTCCAGAAATCGAAACCATTTACCTATATAGTCGCCCAGAGCATCTTTATATTAGCTCTTCAGCCGTGAGAGAACTTCTGAAGTTTGGTCAGGAGATTCAGCAATATGTCCCAAACAGTGTTGTGGAGGAATTAGAACATGAAGAAAAAAACTAGATGGCCCTTATATGTCATCCTAGCACTAGTATTGACTTTTTTAGCCTTTGTAGTACCTTTACCCTACTACATAGAAGTTCCAGGTGGAGCGGAAGATATTCGTCAAGTTTTAAAAGTCAATGAAACAGAAGATACAGAAGCAGGAGCTTACCAGTTTGTAACGGTCGGTATTCGACACGCAACCCTATCACATCTTGTCTATGCTTGGTTAACACCTTTTACGGATATTAGAAGTGCTAAGGAGACTACGGGTGGCTCTACTGATGCAGAGTTTATGCGGATCAATCAGTTCTACATGCAAACATCCCAAAACATGGCCAAGTATCAAGGACTGAAGACGGCTGGAAAGGATATCGAACTCAAGTATCTGGGTGTCTATGTCTTGACCGTGACGGACAATTCAACTTTTAAGGGCATTCTGAACATTGCAGATACCGTGACGGCTGTTAATGACAAAACGTTTGACAGTTCCAAAGATTTGGTCGACTATGTCAATTCTCAACAATTAGGGGATACGGTCAAGGTAACTTATGAAGAAGACGGAAAAGTCAAGTCTGCAGAAGGTAAAATTATCACTCTCGAAAACGGAAAAAACGGGATTGGGATTGGTTTGATTGACCGTACGGAAGTGACCAGTGATGTTCCCATTCGTTTTTCAACAGCTGGTATCGGGGGGCCAAGTGCCGGTCTCATGTTTAGTCTAGCTATTTACACCCAGATAGCAGATCCAGGACTTCGTAATGGCCGCGTCGTTGCGGGAACGGGAACTATTGATCGTGATGGAAATGTTGGCGATATTGGTGGAATTGACAAAAAAGTGGTTGCAGCCTCTCGTCAGGGAGCCAACATCTTTTTTGCTCCTGACAATCCAGTCACTGAGGAAGCAAAAAAAGCAGATCCCAATGCGAAAAGCAACTATGAAACAGCCCTAGAAGCTGCTAAAACGATCAAAACAGAGATGAAAATCGTTCCGGTTAAGACCTTGCAGGATGCGATTGATTACCTTAAAAACAATCCCTAATTCGTAGAAAAATTGAAAACTAGCGCGCAAGCCGATAAGATGGTATAATAGTCAAATGGTTCAATTATTATTCACTCTAAGTAGTCATCTACTCTTTATTTATTTGAGTTTTTACCTTTTGAAGGATCTTGTGAGATGGGAAAAGGTTTTAAAAGTAACCGCTACTAACACAAAAAAGGTTCGTTTGTTGGTCGGCTTCTTTAGTATTGTGATGGGCTACATCTTGAGTTCATTCTTTATCAGTTTGTACCAACTGTGGCAAGAAGCGCTTAGAGGACTATTATAAAATCAAAAGTAAAGGAAACAACTATGGAAAAAATTGTGGTTCAAGGCGGAGATAATCGTCTGGTCGGGAGTGTGACGATCGAGGGAGCAAAGAATGCAGTCTTGCCCTTGTTGGCAGCGACTATTCTAGCAAGCAAGGGGAAGACAGTCTTGCAGAACGTCCCAATCTTGTCAGATGTTTTCACCATGAATCAAGTGGTTCGAGGTCTGAATGCCAAGGTGGACTTTGATGAGGAAGCTCATGTTGTCGAGGTCGATGCGACTGGTGATATCACTGAGGAAGCTCCATACAAGTATGTCAGCAAGATGCGTGCATCCATCGTTGTCTTGGGACCAATCCTTGCTCGTGTAGGCCATGCCAAAGTTTCTATGCCAGGGGGATGTACCATCGGGAGTCGTCCCATCGACCTTCACCTCAAAGGTTTGGAAGCTATGGGGGCAAAGATTACCCAGACAGCTGGTTACATCGAAGCCAAGGCAGAACGCCTGCATGGCGCTCATATCTACATGGACTTTCCTAGTGTCGGCGCAACACAAAACTTGATGATGGCAGCAACTCTAGCTGATGGTGTGACAGTGATTGAAAATGCTGCGCGTGAGCCAGAAATTGTTGATCTCGCTATCTTCCTTAATGAAATGGGAGCCAAGGTCAAGGGGGCTGGTACCGAAACCATCACAGTGACTGGTGTCGAGAACCTCCATGGTACGACTCATACTGTAGTACAGGACCGTATTGAAGCTGGAACCTTTATGGTAGCCGCAGCCATGACAGGTGGGGATGTTCTCGTTCGTGATGCAGTCTGGGAGCATAATCGTCCCTTGATTTCAAAACTACTTGAGATGGGTGTTGAAGTGACAGAGGAGTCAGAAGGTATTCGTGTTCGTTCTCAACTTGAAAATCTCAAGGCTGTTCATGTAAAAACCTTACCACATCCAGGATTCCCAACAGATATGCAGGCGCAATTTACAGCTCTGATGACAGTCGCAAAAGGGGAATCCACCATGGTGGAAACGGTGTTTGAGAATCGCTTCCAACACTTAGAGGAAATGCGCCGTATGGGCTTGCATTCAGAGATTATCCGTGACACAGCTCGTATTGTAGGGGGGCAGGCTTTGCAAGGGGCAGAAGTTCTATCAACGGATCTTCGCGCTAGTGCTGCCTTGATTTTGACAGGTCTGGTGGCGCAGGGAGAAACAGTTGTTGGTAAGTTAGTCCACCTTGATAGGGGTTACTACCGTTTCCATGAGAAATTGGCTCAGCTAGGAGCGAAGATTCAGCGAATCGAGGCGAATGATGAAGAAGAATAAAAACTTACGCTATGTACTCCGTCGTTTACTGTTGATTTTTATCGTCCTACTGCTTGGCTTTCTGGCTTTAGGAATCGGCTTAATGGTTGGCTATGGTATCCTAGGAAAGGGACAGGATCCATGGGCGATTTTGTCTCCAGCAAAGTGGCAGGAATTGATTAGCAAATTTACAGGAAATTAGACTGGGAGACCAGTCTTTTTCTAAAGAAACAAGGAGAAAAATGAACAAAAAAACAAGACAGACTTTGATAGGGTTACTTCTATTTTTACTCTTGGCTGCGGGAAGCTATTATATCAAGCAGATGCAGTCGGCACCAAATAGCCCTAGAACGAAGGTTAGTCAGAAAAAACAAGCTTCAGAAGCTCCCAGTCAGGAGCTGGCTAAAAGTGTCTTAACTGAGTCAATCAAAAACCAAATCAAGGGGGAGCTCGAGTGGAATGGAGCAGGAGCCTTTGTTGTCAATGGCAATAAAACCAATCTAGATGCCAAGGTTTCTAGTAAACCCTATGCGGATAATAAGACAAAGATAGTTGGAAAAGAAACAGTCCCAACTGTTGCCAATGCCATCTTATCCAAAGCGACTCGGCAATATAAGAATCGTGAAGAGACTGGGAATGGCTCCACCTCTTGGACGCCACCAGGATGGCATCAGGTTAAGAATCTAAAGGGAGCCTATACACATGCAGTTGATAGAGGACACCTGCTGGGCTATGCCTTGATAGGTGGTTTGGATGGTTTTGATGCCTCTACCAGCAACCCCAAGAACATTGCAGTCCAGACAGCTTGGGCGAACCAAGCGCAGGCTGAGGATTCGACAGGTCAGAACTACTATGAGAGTTTGGTCAGAAAAGCCTTAGACCAAAACAAGAGGGTCCGTTACCGCGTGACACTCCACTATGCGACAAATGAGGATCTAGTTCCATCTGCTTCACAAATTGAAGCCAAATCTTCGGATGGCGAATTGGAGTTCAACGTGCTAATCCCCAATGTTCAAAAGGGAATCCAGCTTGATTACCGAACAGGTCAAGTAACGGTGACAGATCAGAAACAATAGATACAATAAAACAGTTCCTTTGTCTTCTAGAGGCAGGGGAGTTGTAGTTTAAATGAAAAATAATGTGAATCCTGAAGAATTTTATGATATAATGAAACACAAGATACTATTTTAGGAGAAGGACTATGGAAGACCCGAGCAGTCAGCATTTGTTGCTACAGTTTGTATTATTATTTATCTTGACCTTGTTAAATGCTTTTTTCTCAGCCACTGAGATGGCAATGGTGTCACTAAACCGTTCCCGAGTAGAACAAAAGGCAGAAGAGGGAGACAAACGTTACATCCGTTTGTTAAAGGTACTTGAAAATCCTAACCACTTTTTATCAACGATTCAAGTTGGTATCACGTTAATTACCATCTTGTCTGGGGCCAGTTTAGCGGAGACTCTAGGACGCGAAATTGCATCTTGGATAGGGAACAGTGAAACAGCTTCCGCTATTGCAAGTTTTCTATCTTTAGCGTTTTTGACCTATATTTCCATTGTTTTTGGGGAACTTTATCCCAAGAGAATTGCTCTAAATCTGAAAGATACCTTAGCTATCCGAACAGCGCCAGTTATTATTGGTTTGGGGAAAATTGTCAGTCCCTTTGTTTGGCTCCTATCAGCCTCGACTAATCTATTGAGCCGTGTGACGCCAATGACCTTTGATGATGCTGATGAAAAGATGACACGTGATGAAATAGAGTACATGCTCACTAATAGTGAAGAAACACTGGATGCAGATGAGATTGAAATGTTACAGGGAGTCTTTTCTTTAGATGAACTAATGGCTCGTGAGGTAATGGTGCCCCGAACAGATGCCTTTATGGTGGATATTCAGGATGACAGTCAAACGATTATCGAGAGTATTTTAAAGCAAAATTTCTCACGTATCCCTGTTTATGATGGTGATAAGGATAATGTGATTGGTTTGATTCACACCAAGCGCTTGTTGAATGCCGCTTTTGTGGATGGTTTTGACAATATTGTCTGGAAACGAATTCTCCAAACGCCACTATTTGTGCCTGAGACTATCTTTGTGGACGATCTTCTTAAAGAACTTCGAAATACCCAAAATCAAATGGCCATCTTACTAGATGAATACGGTGGAATGGCTGGTTTGGTAACTCTGGAAGACCTCTTAGAAGAAATTGTTGGTGAGATTGATGATGAGACTGACAAGGCTGAAATTGAAGTCCATCAAATAGGAGAAGATACCTATATCGTTCAAGGTACCATGAATCTTAATGATTTTAATGACTACTTTGATGTGGAACTAGAAAGTGATGATGTTGATACCATCGCCGGTTATTATTTGACGGGTGTGGGAATGATTCCAACGACTGAAAAACTCAGTTATGAATTGGTCAGCCAAAACAAACAAATCATCCTAACCAATGACAAGGTGAAAAACGGACGTGTTACCAAGGTAAAAGTCCAAATCACTGAAATAGAGACTGAAGAAGAAACAGAATAAAGCAGTGACTTGAGTCACTGCTTTATATTTTCGCCCAATCCGCCCCAAAAGTTTTTCAAAGTTATCCGTATTTATCCGAAGAAAAAAATAAAAAAGCCCGATTTTACGGGCTTTTTTATTCGGTTAATTCCTGTTAATTCAGGTACTGAAAGGCGGTAGACGGATTTGAACCGACGATCAAGCTTTTGCAGAGCCGTGCCTTACCACTTGGCTATACCGCCTCAACGTTTATTATTATACCTTGAAAATCATTTCCCGTCAATAGTTTCTTATTCTAAAATCCAATTTAAGAAGATAGATTATGTCATGTGAAGAAAAAAGGGAAAAGCAACTTGTAAAAATGAAGCTTACAGAGCTAGACAAATTAATTTTCTTTTCTTATAAATACAAATAAAGAATGGGGAAATTCTGACAAAGAGAAGTTTTTTGTAGATATACGCCTAAATATTCTGAAAATTCGTTTACTTTTTAGAAGATATATGTTATAATTTCCAATAAGCCTAAATTTTTCAAGAGGAGTTATATACATGAAAAAAAGCAGAGTATTGGTTGCAGCAGGGGTTGCCTTATTAGCGACTGGCGTACTAGCTGCCTGCGGTTCTAAATCATCTGATTCAACGGCGCCAAAAAATTATGGTTATATCTATTCAGCTGACCCAGAAACATTGGATTACCTCATTTCAGGGAAACAAAGTACTAAGATTGCCACTTCAAATGGCATTGATGGTCTCTTCACAAATGACAAATATGGGAATTTGACTCCCGCAGTTGCGGAAGACTGGTCAGTCTCAAAAGATGGTTTGACTTATACCTACAAAATCCGTAAAGGTGTTAAATGGATGACATCTGATGGAGAAGAGTACGCTGAAGTAACAGCTAAAGATTTCGTAAATGGTTTGAAACACGCAGCAGATAAGAAATCCGAAGCTCTATATCTAGCAGAAACTTCTGTTAAAGGATTGTCTGATTATTTGTCTGGAAATTCAAAAGACTTTTCTACGGTAGGTGTGAAGGCAGTTGATGATTATACTCTTGAGTATACCTTGAACCAACCAGAACCGTATTGGAACTCTAAGATGGCTTATTCAATCTTCTGGCCATTGAACGAAGATTTTGAAAAATCAAAAGGATCAGATTTTGCCAAAGCAACAGATCCTACGTCCTTGCTTTATAATGGTCCGTTCTTGCTAAAAGGTTTGACTACTAAATCTTCTATCGAATTTGCTAAGAATGAGCAGTACTGGGATAAGGATAATGTTCACCTTGATAAAGTTACCCTTGCTTTCTATGATGGGTCAGACCAAGAGTCCATTGAACGTAACTTTACAAGTGGAGCATACAGCTATGCTCGCCTTTTCCCAACAAGTTCAAACTATTCTAAAGTAGCAGAAAGCTATAAGGATAACATCTTCTACACTCCATCAGGACCAGGGATTGCTGGTTTGGGTGTGAATATTGACCGTCAAGGTTACAAATACACTTCTAAGACAACTGATGAAGAGAAGACTTCTACTAAGAAAGCTCTTCTTAACAAGGATTTCCGTCAGGCTTTGAACTTTGCCTTTGACCGTACTTCTTACTCAGCACAAATCAATGGTAAAGAAGGTGCTCCTCTTGCAGTTCGTAACCTCTTTGTGAAACCAGGTTTTGTCTCTGCAGGTGAAAAAACTTTCGGTGACTTGGTAACTGAAAAGATGGCTACTTATGGTGATGAGTGGAAGAATGTAAACTTTGCGGATGGTCAAGATGGACTCTTCAACGCCGATAAAGCCAAAGCCGAATTTGCCAAAGCTAAAACTGCATTGGAAGCAGAAGGTGTGAAATTCCCTATCCACTTGGATATTCCAGTAGACCAAACATCTAAAAACTATATCGCACGTATCCAATCTTTCAAACAATCAGTTGAAACAGTACTTGGCGAAGGCAATGTAGTCATTGATATCCAACAAGTTTCTAAAGATGAGTTGAACAATATCACTTACTATGCTGCAAGCGCTGCGGCAGAAGATTGGGATCTCTCAGGAGCAGTTGGGTGGAACCCAGACTATGAAGATCCATCAACTTACCTTGATATCTTGAAAACAACTAATAGCGAGCAAACAAAAACATATATGGGTTACGACGATCCAGCAAATGCAGCAGCTGCACAAGTTGGTTTGAAAGAATACGATAAGTTAGTTGATGAAGCTGCTAAAGAAACTGACGATTTGAATGTTCGTTATGAAAAATACGCGGCTGCTCAAGCTTGGTTGACAGATAGCTCACTCTTCTTGCCAGCTATGTCATCAAGTGGTGCTGCACCATTCATTTCTCGTGTTGTACCATTCTCTGCATCATACAGCCAGTCTGGAGATAAGAGCTCAGATGTATACTTCAAGTATATTCAGTTGCAAGACAAGGTTGTAACGAAAGCTGATTACGAACAAGCTCGTGAGAAATGGCTCAAAGAGAAAAAAGAATCAAACGAAAAAGTTCAAAAAGAATTGACGAATCACGTTAAATAAATAACTCTCAAGAGAACTTTCTCTCCATGAGGAGAAGGTTCTTTTGGGATTTTAAAAGGAAACGATATGAAAAAATATATTTTTATGCGTGTCTTGCGCTCATTGTTGTCTATTTTCTTGGTGACAACCTTGACCTACACGATTATCTATACGATGGTTCCTCGGAAACTGATTTTCAAGCAGGATACCAACTACAACAAGATTGCAACAACTCCAGATAAGCGGGATAATTATGAGAATACCGTTTATGAACGTATGGGCTATATCGAGTACTACGATACCAAGGAGTTGCAAGAAAAAGCTAGCACGATGGACTCATCTGTAACAGTAGATGCCAATGATACCAATAAGGCAATCTACGAAAAATACATCAACCAACTCGGTAATGGTTGGACGTTAGGTGTCTTTTCAGAGAGTGGTCAGTTCTATGCTACGCGTGAAATTCCGATTTTTGAACGTGTTTTCAAATTCTATGCGAACTTACTTGATATTGATCATACAAACAAGATTCAAGACCCTGAAAATCCAAACTTGGAACGTTATCTTCGTTTTGAAAATGACCCTGCTATCGGTTGGTCATTGGTTGGTTCAGGTACCAAACATAAATACCTTTTGTATTTCAACAATCAATTCCCGTTTGTACACCAAAACTTTGTGAACATTAACTTGGGTGACTCTTACCCAACTTATGCGAACACGCCAGTGCTTCAAGTTATCACACAAGGTCAAGGACAAACTAAGACATCAGAAGTTCAATTCCCTACTGGTAAAAAGACTTCGTCTGTAGATATTTACTCTCGTACCTACAAATCTCCAAGTCAAGCAGATGCGCGTGAAATAGCTAACTATGGTAAAGACGATCCATATACAGCTACAGAAAGTAACTACCAATATCCATCTATGATTGCAAGCTCAGCTGTTGCTGGTTTGATTGGTTTGATTATTTCTTATGCTATTGCGATTCCTCTTGGATCTGCTATGGCTCGCCACAAGAATACTTGGATTGACAGCTTCTCAACAGGTGTTCTAACCTTCTTGCTTGCACTTCCAACGATTGCCTTGGTTTATATCGTTCGCTTGATTGGATCATCTATTGGTCTGCCTGACTCATTCCCTATCTTGGGGGCTGGAGATTGGCGTTCCTATGTCTTGCCAGCAGTCATTCTAGGTTTGCTGGGAGCACCAAGTACAGCAATCTGGATTCGTCGTTACATGATTGACTTGCAATCTCAGGACTTTGTCCGTTTTGCTCGTGCAAAAGGTTTATCTGAAAAAGAAATCTCAAATAAACACGTCTTTAAAAATGCCATGGTTCCTTTGGTTTCAGGTATTCCAGGTGCCGTAATCGGGGTTATTGGTGGTGCAACATTGACAGAAACAGTCTTCGCCTTCCCAGGTATGGGTAAAATGTTGATTGACTCTGTTAAGGCATCAAATAACTCAATGGTAGTTGGTCTCGTCTTCATCTTTACATGTATTTCTATCTTCTCACTCTTTGTAGGAGATATCTGGATGACTATGCTTGACCCACGTATTAAATTGACAGAGAAAGGAGGCAAATAATGTCAACAATTGATAAAGAAAAATTTCAGTTCGTAAAACGTGATGATTTTGCCTCTGAAACGATTGATGCTCCTGCCTACTCTTACTGGGGCTCTGTATTTAGACAGTTTTTAAAGAAAAAATCAACAGTCATTATGCTAGGAATTTTGGTTGCCATTATCTTGATGAGCTTTATTTACCCAATGTTCTCAGATTTTGACTTCAACGATGTAAGTAAGGTCAATGACTTTAGTGCTCGTTTTATCAAGCCCAATGCTGAACATTGGTTTGGTACAGATAGTAATGGTAAATCCTTGTTTGACGGGGTTTGGTTTGGTGCGCGTAATTCAATTCTTATCTCTGTAATTGCCACTTTTATTAACCTTGTAATTGGGGTTATTGTTGGTGGAATTTGGGGGATTTCCAAATCTGTTGACCGCGTCATGATGGAAGTTTATAACATTATTTCAAACATTCCATCTCTCTTGATTGTTATCGTCTTGACTTACTCAATTGGTGCTGGTTTCTGGAATTTGATCTTCGCTATGAGTGTGACGACTTGGATCGGTATTGCTTATTCAATTCGTATTCAAATCATGCGTTACCGTGACTTGGAATACAACCTTGCTTCTCAAACACTTGGAACACCAACCTTTAAAATCATCGTTAAAAATATCATGCCACAATTGGTATCTGTTATTGTTTCTACGATGACCTTGATGTTGCCAAGCTTTATCTCTTATGAGGCATTCCTTTCTTTCTTTGGATTGGGATTGCCTGTAACAGTGCCAAGTTTGGGACGTTTGATCTCAGATTACTCACAAAACGTTACGACCAACGCGTACTTGTTCTGGATTCCATTGACAACCTTGATTTTGGTATCCCTATCTCTATTCGTTGTTGGTCAGAACTTAGCGGATGCTAGTGATCCACGTACACATAGATAGGAGTAGACATGACAAAAGAAAGTAATGTAATTTTGACTGCTCGCGATATCGTCGTGGAATTTGACGTTCGTGACAAAGTTCTAACAGCTATCAGAGGCGTTTCTCTAGAACTGATTGAAGGAGAAGTTCTTGCCTTGGTAGGTGAGTCTGGTTCTGGTAAATCTGTATTAACAAAAACCTTTACAGGGATGTTAGAAGATAATGGACGCATTGCCCAAGGAAGCATCGACTATCGTGGACAAGACTTGACAGCCTTGACTTCGAACAAAGAATGGGAGAAAATCCGTGGTGCTAAAATTGCGACCATCTTCCAAGACCCAATGACAAGTTTGGACCCAATCAATACAATCGGTAGCCAAATCACAGAAGTTATCGTTAAACACCAAGGGAAAACAGCTAAGGAAGCCAAAGAAATGGCAATCGACTATATGAACAAGGTCGGAATTCCAGACGCTGAAAAACGTTTTGACGAGTATCCTTTCCAATATTCTGGAGGGATGCGCCAACGTATCGTTATTGCCATTGCCCTTGCGTGTCGTCCAGATATCTTGATCTGTGATGAGCCAACAACGGCCCTTGACGTAACCATTCAAGCGCAAATCATTGATTTGCTTAAAACTTTGCAAAATGAGTACCACTTCACCATTATCTTTATCACCCATGACCTTGGTGTGGTAGCAAGTATTGCGGACAAGGTAGCGGTTATGTATGCTGGTGAAATTGTAGAATATGGTACTGTTGAGGAAGTCTTCTACGACCCACGTCATCCATATACTTGGAGTCTCTTGTCTAGCTTGCCACAGCTCGCTGATGATAAAGGGGAATTGTACTCTATCCCAGGAACACCGCCGTCTCTTTATACGGAGTTGAAAGGTGATGCCTTTGCCCTTCGTTCAGATTATGCGATGCAAATTGACTTTGAACAGAAAGCACCTCAGTTTTCAGTCACTGATACTCACTGGGCTAAGACTTGGTTGCTTCATGAGAATGCTCCTAAGGTTGAAAAACCAGAAATCATCGCAGATTTACATGATAAAATTCGTGATAAAATGGGCTTTGCTCATCTAGAAGACTAGGAGGAAGGAAATGTCTGAAAAATTAGTAGAAATTAAAGATTTAGAAATTTCCTTCGGTGAAGGAAGTAAGAAGTTTGTTGCCGTTAAAAACGCTAACTTCTTTATCAACAAGGGAGAAACTTTCTCTCTCGTTGGTGAATCTGGTAGTGGGAAAACGACGATTGGTCGTGCCATTATTGGTTTGAATAATACTAGTAAAGGTGAAATCATCTTTGACGGTCATAAGATCAATGGGAAAAAATCTCATAAGGAATCTTCAGAGTTGATCCGCCGTATCCAGATGATTTTCCAAGACCCTGCAGCCAGCTTAAATGAACGTGCGACAGTTGACTATATCATCTCTGAAGGTCTTTACAACTACCACTTGTTCAAAGATGAAGAAGAGCGAAAAGAAAAAGTTCAAAAGATGATTCATGAAGTTGGTCTTTTGAAAGAGCACTTGACCCGTTACCCACACGAGTTTTCTGGTGGTCAACGTCAACGTATTGGGATTGCCCGTGCTCTTGTGATGGAACCTGATTTCGTTATTGCGGATGAGCCAATTTCAGCCTTGGACGTGTCTGTTCGTGCGCAAGTCTTGAACTTGCTCAAGAAGTTTCAAAAAGAATTGGGCTTGACCTATCTCTTTATCGCGCATGACTTGTCAGTTGTTCGCTTTATCTCAGATCGTATCGCAGTTATCTATAAGGGTGTTATCGTTGAAGTAGCGGAGACAGAGGAGTTGTTTAACAATCCGGTTCATCCGTACACTCAAGCGCTTCTATCTGCTGTACCGATTCCAGATCCAATCTTGGAACGTAAGAAGGTCTTGAAAGTCTATGACCCTAGCCAACATGACTATGAGACAGACAAACCATCTATGGTGGAAATTCGTCCAGGTCACTATGTTTGGGCTAATCAAGCGGAAGTTGCTCGCTACAAAGAAGCACTTAAAAAATAAACAGATTAGGAGAGGACCGAAAGGTCTTCTCATTTTTAATAGAAAAATTCCCCTTTCACTAGCTTGTAAAAGGGGAGTTTTATTGTGATTAGCGTTTGGACCAGGTACGTTTCATAAAGAGAAGCAAAATGGGATAAATCTCTAGACGACCTGCAATCATTGCAAATGAGAGAAGTATTTTAGAGATGGGACTAAAGATAGCAAAACTAGAAGTTGTACCTAGAATAGGTCCGATGTTATTGAAACAACTGAAGACAGCACTGGTAACAACTAGAAAATCATTGTTATCTAGACTGACAATGAAGATAAGTGACAGTAAAATCATCACATAAATGACAAAATATTTTAGGACCTTGTGCTGGGTATCCTTATCAATCACAGTTTTATTGACATGTAGAGTCAATACGCGATGAGGAGATAAGATGGACAAGATCTGATTTTTTGCAATTTTTGAAAGGATGAGCCCTCTGATAACTTTGAGTCCACCTGCGGTTGATCCAGCAGATCCACCGATTCCCATGAGGAAGAGGAGGATAAATTGGGAGAAGAGGGGCCAGTTGGTGATATCTCCATAACCAAAACCAGTTGTTGTGATGATATTGGAAACCTGAAAGAGGGCCATTTCAAAGCTCTTAGAGACACCTTGGTAGAGATGGAGCGTATTGAGCGTAATCAAGCCGGTAGAAACTAGGACAATGATTACATACGTGCGAAGTTCTTCATCTCCAAAGAAAGCCTTAACCCGACGGAGCATAAGGTAATAGTAGAGATTGAAGTTAACCCCAAAAACCAGAACCCCGATACTGACGAGATAGGTGATGAGTGAGCTGCCGTAGTGGGCAATTCCGTCGTTATAGACGGTGAAGCCTCCGGTTCCTGCCGTTCCCATAGCGATGACAAAGCTATCAAATAGGGGCATACCAGCTAGATAGTAGATGACTACAAAAAGTGAGAAGAGCCCTAAATAAAGCAGATAGAGAATCTGGGCGGTATTTTTCAGTTTGGATACAACCTTACCGAAGACAGGCCCAGGGACCTCAGCCTTCATCACCTCTAAGTGACTATTCTTGGCATTGTCCATAATGGCAAGCGCGAAGACGAGTACCCCCATCCCTCCAATCAAGTGAGTAAAACTTCGCCAGAAGAGGAGGGAACGGCTGAGAACTGAGACATCTGTCAGAATGGTCGCTCCTGTAGTTGTAAAACCAGAACTGATTTCAAAGAAGGCATCGATGACGCTTGGGATTTGTCCTGAAAAGACAAAGGGAAGTGCTCCAAAGAAAGACCATAGAATCCAACAGAGGGCGACGATTAAGACTCCCTCCTTAGTATAAATTCGCTGATTTTTGGGTTTCCGTAAAATTCCCAAGCTACCAAGAAGTATTAAAATTCCAATTGTTGTAAAGAGAGCTGTAAATACTTGGCTAGATTCTTGATAATAGGTTGCTACGCTAACGGGTACTAGGAGGAGAACCGCCTCAATCAAGAGAAGTTTTGAGAGGAGGTAACGAATCATACTTTTATTCATCTTTTACCTCTCAATCAGATCATAAATCTTGGTGATATTTGGTAGTAAAGTCGTCACGAGTAACTGATCTCCTACCTCAAGTCTATCCTCTCCAGTAGGGAAGATTGTTTTTCCTTTTCGGATAATGGCTGCGATGAGAACCCCTTTTTTCAATTTCAACTGTGAAAGAGGTTTGGCAGTCATTTTATTAGCTTCCTTGATTTGGAATTGAAGAGTTTCAATTTGACCGTTTGCTAGATGGTGCATGGCTTGAAGGTCTGAGTATTGGGCGTTTACTCGACCACGGATAAAGTGCATAATGGTATCCACTGCAATGCTTTTGGGTGTGATGATACTTGAAAAATCAGGTGCATGGATAATCTCTAAAAGGCTAGTTCGATTCACCTTGGTGATATTCTTATGGACACCAACACGGTCTAAGAACATAGAGGTAATGATGTTTTCCTCATCAACCCCAGTCAAAGTTGCAACTGCATCATAGTTGGGAGCACTTTCCTCAAGCAAGATATCTTTGGCAGTTCCATCTCCCTGTACGATATAGAGATTTGGAAATTTTTCACTGAAGAGACGAGCTCTCTCAGGATTAATCTCGATAACTTTAGTGTCAATACGGCTATCTTTTAAAATGCCAAGTAGGTAATAAGCAATTTTTCCAGCACCAACGATGAGCAAGCTTTTCACTGCACGTGATTTGAAATAGTTATGGAAGAGCATCATATCCACACGATTCCCAGTAACAAAAATCCTATCTCTGTCCTGAATGGTGATATCACCGCTCGGAATCATAAGTTGATGGTCTCGTTCCATAGCGCAGACAATGATATTGCCAAATTTTTTACGAAAATCTGAGATTGGCATTTGACAGAGACCACTGGAATCTTTGACAACAAACTCCATCAGGTTGACCCGTCCCCCTGAGAACCGCTCAACTGAGAGTGCATTCGGGAAATCAATGATATTTGAGATAGCACGGGCGGCTAGGAGTTCTGGGTTAACGATAAGTGAGAATCCAAGAATATTTTTCTCTTTGAAATAGGCATTGGAGTATTCAGGATTTCGCACTCGAACGATGGTTTCTTTAGCGCCCATTTTTTTAGCAAGTACTGCTGAAATCATATTCACTTCATCGTGTTCCGTTAGAGCAATAAAGATATCACACTCTTGAACGCCGGCTTGCTCTAAGATAGCAAAGTCTGCTCCATTTCCAAGGAGTCCCATGATATCAAAGCGACTGACAATATGATCGAGAACAGCCTCATCTTGTTCGATGAGGACAACGTCGTGTTTTTCTGCAACCAGTGAACGACAGAGGGCGAAACCGACTTTCCCTCCACCAACAAGGACAATTTTCATATAAAAACCCTACTTTTTCATGATGTAACTATCATACCCTTTTTTCGCAAAAAATGCACTTACCAAGCCATTTTAGAGGATAAGAAAAGACTTTTTGTAAGTTTTCAAAGATAAAATTGCTCACCTTTCATAGAAATGTCTATTATATGAAGTGATTTCGCTCATTTAATATCCTTTCTCAGAAAAAGAATGACTAAGTATGGAAATATTATCAAAAAAAGTAAAAAAATCAAGTCGTTTCTATTGACAATGATTCTGAAAGTGTTATACTAAGAAAGCAGCTTCGCTGATTTACTTCAAACCTGTTGTGAGGTAAGTTAACGATGCCTTAACCACGCTGTTTGCTGAGCTTGACTCCGGGCAGTGTGGCTATTTTTTTGCAATGGTGAAAGGAAGCAAGTCATGACAAATCACATTGTATTATTTGAACCTCAGATTCCACAAAATACAGGTAACATTGCGCGTACTTGCGCTGCGACCAATTCTCCCCTTCACATCATCAAACCGATGGGATTTCCTATTGATGATCGCAAGATGAAGCGAGCTGGATTAGATTATTGGGATAAGTTAGATATTTATTTTTATGACAGCTTGGAAGATTTCATGTCTCAGATGAAGGGAAAACTCTATCTGATTTCGAAATTTGCTGAGAAGGTGTATTCTGAGGTAGATTTATCGACTGACGAGGACCATTATTTTCTCTTTGGACGTGAAGACAAGGGCTTGCCTGAGGACTTTATGCGAGAACATCCTGAGAAAGCACTCCGTATTCCTATGAACGATGAACACGTCCGCAGTCTCAATGTTTCGAATACCGTCTGCATGATTGTATATGAGGCTCTTCGCCAGCAGAATTTTGCAGGTCTTGATCTTGTTCACACCTATGAAGCAGATAAATTGAAATAATCAAAATGCTTGCACTTGCAAGCGTTTTTTGTTATGATTAAAGGGTCTTCAGGGCTGGGTGAGATTCCCGACCGGCGGTGACCTTAACTAGCTATTTTGGCTTACTCTTCGTTGTCTTGTCTCGATATACTCAAGTATTATCTTCGACTGCGACGCCTAGATTAATCCAAAATATCTTAGTTAAAGAAGTCCGCGAGCGCAAGCTGATGTGGTGCGATTCCACAACCGACAGTATAGTCTGGATGGGAGAAGACGAAAGAATAGCTTTGTCTGTTCTGATGAGTTTATAGATGAATTGCAACCGCTTGCTCAAAAGAGTGAGAGGGAGCTTTTGGGATATAAAAAGTGAGAATAGATAGAGGGATCCTTTCCAACTTCTTCTGATTTTATAGAAAATTGGAGGAACCTGTTATGACAAACACACGTCGACTTTCGACCATTGCGATTTTATCAGCCATTTCATTTGTGCTGATGTACTTTGACTTTCCGCTCTTGCCAGCGGCGGCCTTCCTCAAGATCGAGTTTAGTATCTTGCCAGTCCTTGTGGGCTTGGTGGTGATGGATTTGCCAGCTGCACTAGGAATCCTCTTGCTTCGCTCACTCTTGAAGTTGCTTCTGAATAGCCAGGGCGTGAATACCTACATTGGTTTGCCAATGAATATCGTAGCCTTGGGAGTTTTTGTTATCGCCTTTGGTTTGATTTGGAAAAAGGAACGTAGCACTCTTCGTTTCCTACTAGCATCTCTAGCGGGAACTATTGGATTGACTGCTGCTATGTTGGTTCTCAACTATGTTTATGCGGTTCCTTTGTACGCGCAGTTTGCCAACTTTGATATTGGAAAAATTTTGGGACTTTCCAACTACCTAATGACCATGGTTTTACCTTTTAACTTGATTGAGGGTGTAATCTTTGCCGTTTCATTCTGGTTGCTGTATGTCCTCTTAAAACCAACCTTAAAATATTATGAGAGATAAACAAACATTTTTAATGAAGGGCAGTTTTGCCCTTTTACTTTTCGTCCTTCTTGGCTATATGGTTAAATTCTATCCTGAAACGTTGGTCGGTTTTGATCAACCGATTCAGACTGCCCTTCGTGGAGACTTGCCAAATTATTTGACAGTTCTGTTCCGTGCCCTTACGCATTTGATTGATATCCCGGTGATTATCACCTGGGTTGCCATCGCAGCCTTTATCTTTTATCGTAAGCAGTGGAAGATAGAAAGCTTCTTCATGGCGGGAAATCTAGCAATAGCTGGTCTTTTAATCGTGTCCTTTAAAAATATCTACCAGCGCCCACGACCAGCTATCTTACATCTAGTCGAGGAGAAGGGATTTTCCTTCCCAAGTGGGCATTCTCTGGCAGTGACGCTGATGGTAGGGACTTTGATTGTTATCCTTAGTCAGCGAATTAAAAATCCAGTCTGGAGAAAAATCGTGCAAATCGTCCTTGGCCTCTACCTAGTCAGTGTGCTGCTATCTCGGGTCTATCTGGGAGTTCACTACCCATCAGATGTTCTTGCCAGTCTCTGTGTGGGCTTGGGAGTCTTGTTTATCGAATTTCCTTTCTATGACAAGCTTCGCTTCCAATGGCGATTTAAAGGCAAGCAGAAGTGAGTATCGAATTCCCTTGAGGAGAAAGAAATGAAAAGGAAAGCAGATGAAACAGGCCCTACAAATAGATAGTGCATTGCGTCTTGTTCCTTTTTATATTGAAATTAGTCTGGTCTAACTTGTTTTTTAACTAAAAATTTGATAAACTATGTAGTAATCGAATAGAAATCCGCAAGACTAGTAACTCAAGGGAAGTATATCAGGGAGGAGAGCCAGGACTGCAAGCTCTCTATATGAAAGCTGAGTGAATTCACTTGCGCATGGATTTAGAAATGAAGGTCTGACTTGTCAGATGAAACGGATGGTACCGCGTGTCAACGCTCCGAGTGGAGTTTTTGGCATGTGGTTTTCTTTTTATCTACGAGCGACTGATGGAGGAATTATGTCAACTATTGAAGAACAATTAAAAGCGCTTCGCGAAGAAACGCTGGCTAGCTTGAAGCAGATTACTGCTGAAAATGAAAAAGAGATGCAAGAATTACGTGTCTCTGTCCTTGGTAAAAAAGGGTCGCTTACTGAAATCCTTAAAGGGATGAAGGATGTATCGGCTGAAATGCGCCCTGTCATCGGGAAACACGTTAATGAAGCTCGTGATGTCTTGACAGCAGCCTTTGAGGAAACAGCGAAACTCTTGGAAGAAAAGAAAGTCGCAGCTCAACTTGCTAGTGAGAGCATCGATGTAACACTTCCAGGTCGTCCTGTTGCGGTTGGTCACCGTCATGTTCTTACACAAACCAGTGAAGAAATCGAAGATATTTTTATCGGGATGGGTTACCAAGTAGTGGATGGTTTTGAAGTGGAGCAAGACTACTATAACTTCGAGCGTATGAACCTTCCAAAAGATCACCCAGCTCGCGATATGCAGGATACTTTCTACATCACAGAAGAAATCTTACTCCGTACTCACACGTCTCCAGTTCAGGCGCGTGCTATGGACGCCCATGATTTTTCAAAAGGTCCTTTGAAAATGATCTCACCTGGGCGTGTATTCCGTCGTGATACGGACGATGCGACCCACAGTCACCAGTTCCACCAAATCGAAGGCTTGGTTGTTGGGAAGAACATTTCTATGGCAGATCTTCAAGGAACCCTTCAATTGATCGTTCAAAAAATGTTTGGTGAAGAGCGTCAGATTCGTCTGCGTCCATCCTATTTCCCATTCACAGAGCCATCTGTCGAGGTGGATGTTTCTTGCTTTAAGTGTGGTGGAGAAGGCTGTAACGTATGTAAGAAAACAGGTTGGATCGAGATTATGGGTGCTGGTATGGTTCACCCACGTGTCCTTGAGATGAGTGGTATTGATGCAACTGTTTACTCTGGTTTTGCCTTTGGTCTTGGTCAAGAGCGTGTAGCTATGCTCCGCTACGGAATCAACGATATTCGTGGATTCTACCAAGGGGATGTCCGCTTCTCAGAACAGTTTAAATAAGATTGAAACCTGAAACACAGTCCTATACAGTCCTAGTCATTTTCTCTCGATGAGAAGGTGAGGACTGACTCGAAGAAAAAGAAAGGAATTGAAAAGGTCTTACTTGGTGAGATCTTACAATCAGAATTATGCTTGTATCTTATAAATGGTTAAAAGAATTGGTGGACATTGATGTGCCATCACAAGAGTTGGCTGAAAAAATGTCAACTACAGGGATCGAGGTCGAAGGTGTCGAATCACCGGCTGCCGGTCTCTCAAAAATTGTCGTCGGTGAGGTCTTGTCTTGCGAAGATGTGCCAGAAACTCATCTTCATGTTTGTCAGGTTAACGTTGGCGAAGAAGAAGCCCGTCAGATCGTTTGTGGTGCCCCAAATGTGCGTGCTGGTATCAAGGTCATGGTGGCTCTTCCAGGAGCTCGTATCGCTGACAACTACAAAATCAAAAAAGGGAAAATCCGTGGCTTAGAGTCTCTCGGAATGATTTGCTCACTTGGTGAATTAGGTATTTCGGACTCAGTTGTGCCAAAGGAATTCGCAGATGGTATCCAAATCTTGCCTCAAGATGCTATTCCTGGGGACGAAGTCTTTTCTTACCTAGACTTGGATGATGAAATTATCGAACTTTCCATCACGCCAAACCGTGCAGATGCTCTATCTATGCGTGGAGTAGCGCACGAAGTGGCAGCTATCTATGACAAGGCAGTTAGCTTTAAGGAATTCAGTTTAACAGAAACAAATGAAAGTGCAGCAGATGCTCTTTCTGTAGGGATTGAAACAGACAAGGCGCCATACTATGCTGCCCGTATCTTGGACAATGTGACCATCGCACCAAGTCCACAGTGGTTGCAAAATCTCCTCATGAACGAAGGTATCCGTCCCATCAATAATGTGGTCGACGTAACCAACTATATCCTACTCTACTTTGGTCAGCCTATGCATGCCTTTGACTTGGATACCTTTGAAGGCAATGACATCCATGTGCGTGAAGCGCGTGCTGGTGAAAAATTGGTGACCTTGGACGGTGAAGAACGTGACTTGGAAACAAATGACTTAGTCATCACTGTGGCTGACAAACCAGTAGCCCTTGCAGGTGTCATGGGTGGAGAGGCTACAGAAATCTCTGAAAAATCAAGTCGAGTTGTGTTAGAGGCAGCTGTTTTCAATGGCACATCCATTCGTAAGACTAGCGGACGCCTTAACCTTCGTTCGGAATCATCTTCTCGTTTTGAAAAAGGGATCAATGTGGCAACAGTCAATGAGGCCTTGGATGCTGCAGCTAGCATGATTGCAGAACTTGCAGGTGCGACGGTGCGTAAGGGCATCGTTTCAGCGGGTGAGCTTGACACTTCAGATGAAGATGTATCTTCAACTCTTGCCGATGTCAACCGTGTCCTTGGAACAGAACTTTCATACGCTGATGTCGAAGATGTCTTCCGTCGTCTTGGCTTTGGTCTTTCTGGAAATGAAGATAGCTTTACCGTTAGCGTCCCACGTCGTCGTTGGGATATCGCCATCGAAGCGGACCTCTTTGAAGAAATCGCTCGTATCTATGGTTATGACCGTTTGCCAACCAGTCTTCCAAAAGATGATGGTACAGCAGGTGAATTGACTGCAACACAAAAATTGCGTCGCCAAGTCCGTACGATTGCTGAAGGAGCAGGCTTGACAGAAATCATTACCTACGCTCTAACAACTCCTGAAAAAGCAGTTGAGTTCACAGCTCAACCAAGTAACCTTACAGAACTTATGTGGCCAATGACAGTGGATCGCTCCGTTCTCCGTCAAAATATGGTCTCAGGTATCCTTGATACGGTTGCCTACAATGTGGCTCGTAAGAACAAAAACTTGGCTCTTTACGAGATTGGAAAAGTCTTTGAACAAACAGGCAATCCAAAAGAAGATCTACCAAATGAGATCAATAGCTTTGCCTTTGCCTTAACCGGCTTGGTTGCTGAAAAAGACTTCCAAACAGCAGCAGTTCCAGTTGATTTCTTCTATGCTAAGGGAATCCTTGAAGCGCTTTTTGCTCGCTTGGGGCTTGAAGTGACTTATACAGCAACAGATGAAATTGCTAGTCTTCACCCAGGCCGTACAGCTGTGATTTCACTCGGTGACCAAGTTCTTGGTTTCCTTGGCCAAGTGCATCCAGTCACTGCTAAGGCTTATGATATTCCAGAAACGTATGTAGCGGAGCTCAACCTTTCAGCCATCGAAGCTGCCCTTCAACCAGCTACTCCATTTGTGGAAATCACGAAATTCCCAGCGGTTAGTCGTGATATTGCTCTACTTCTCAATGCAGAAGTCACTCACCAAGAAGTTGTAGATGCTATCCGAGCTGCCGGCGTGAAACGATTGACAGATATCAAACTCTTTGACGTCTTCTCAGGCGAAAAACTGGGAGTTGGTATGAAGTCAATGGCTTACAGCCTGACCTTCCAAAATCCAGAAGATAGCTTGACGGACGAGGAAGTCGCACGCTACATGGAAAAAATCCAAGCATCACTCGAAGAAAAAGTGAATGCAGAAGTACGTTAACTCATCAATCCATCCTTCGGGGTGGATTTTTAGTTTCAAAAGGACAGTTCAGAAGAGAAAAGCAACAGTTGAGAGAGGAATCATCTCAGAAAGCCTTTAATGAGCTATACTTAAGTTATCACTGAACCGCTTAAAAAACTTAGATTTGGTAGATTTTTACTATAAATAATATCGATAAAAATGGACATAAAATGTTGTAAATGCTATCAAAAAGGAGTATAATAAGTGCAACATATCTCGGAGGTGGAAGATGCTAGAAGTAAGAAATCTAGAGAAAAGTTTCGGTTCCAAGCAAGTCTTGTTTGGTGTCGATTTTCAGGCAAGTCCAGGACGGATTCTGGGCTTGGTAGGAAAAAATGGTGCTGGGAAAACAACGATTTTCCACAGTATGTTAAAATTTTTAGAGTATCAAGGAGAAATCAGTCTGGATGGACAGGAGATTCGTCAGGAGACCTATGCTCGGATTGGCTATCTGCCTGAGGAACGCAGCCTCATGCCTAAGCTAACAGTCCTTGAACAAGTTCGCTATTTGGCGACTCTAAAGGGCATGGATGCTAAGGAGGTCAAGGAAAAACTCCCTCAATGGATGGAAAAATTGGAAGTAAAGGGCAAATTGACCGACAAAATCAAGAGCCTCTCCAAAGGGAATCAGCAGAAAATTCAGCTCATTATCACCCTGATCCATGAGCCAGACTTGATTATCCTGGATGAGCCTTTTAGTGGTTTGGACCCAGTCAATACCGAGTTGCTCAAACAGGTCATCTTGAAAGAGAAAGAGCGTGGTGCAATCATTATCTTTTCTGACCATGTCATGACCAATGTTGAGGAACTTTGCGATGATATTCTGATGATTCGAGATGGGCGTGTGGTCTTGCATGGACCTGTTCAGGATGTCCGTAATCAATATGGGAAAACACGTCTTTTCGTTTCAAGTGAACAAAGCAAGGAAGAACTGGAAAAACTTCCTCACGTCAAACAGGTGAGCTTGACTAAGCAAGGCAGTTGGAAATTAATCCTGGATGATGAGGACGCTGGAAGGGAACTCTTCCCCATCCTCACTCAAGGTCAATATATCGCGACCTTTGACCAACAAGCTCCAACAATCGATGAAATCTTTAAACTAGAATCAGGGGTGGAAGTATGAGAAATATGTGGGTTGTAATGAAGGAAACCTATCTTCGACATGTCAAGTCGTGGAGTTTCTTCTTCATGGTGATTTCGCCGTTCCTCTTTTTAGGATTATCTGTAGGAATCGGCTATCTCCAAGGGTCTTCTATGGCCAAGAATAGCAAGATAGCAGTAGTAACAACAGTGCCATCTGTAGCTGAGGGTCTCAAGGGTACCAATGGTATCAACTTTGATTATAAGGATGAAGCCAGTGCCCAAGCTGCTATCAAGGATGAAAAAATCAAGGGTTACCTAACCATTGATCAAGAGGATAGTGTCATCAAAGCCGTTTACCATGGTGAAACTTCTCTTGAAACAGGCATCAAGCTAGCAGTAACCAATAAACTCAATGAGCTTCAATACCAACTCAATCGCTCGGCGGCCAATTTGTCCCAAGAGCAGGAAAAGCGCCTGAGTCAAACCGTTGACTTTACTGAGAAGATTGACGAATCCAAAGAAAATAAAAAGATGGTCCAAACCATTGCAGCTGCAGGGCTCGGTTTCTTCCTTTATATGATCTTGATTACCTACGCTAGTGTCACTGCTCAGGAAGTGGCTAGCGAGAAAGGAACCAAAATCATGGAAGTTGTCTTTTCTAGTATCCGAGCTAGCCATTATTTCTACGCTCGCATGATTGCCTTGCTTCTTGTAATTTTGACCCATATTGGTATTTATGTAGTGGGTGGACTTGCTGTGCTTCTTCTCTTCAAAGATTTACCATTCTTGGCAAATTCAGGTATTTTAAACCATTTGGGAGAAGCCTTCACAGTCAATACCTTACTATTTGTCTTAGTGAGTCTCTTTATGTACGTAGTTTTGGCAGCCTTTCTCGGTTCCATGGTTTCTCGTCCTGAAGATGCAGGCAAAGCCTTGTCACCATTGATGATCTTGATTATAGCAGGCTTTATAGGGGTAACTGCCTTGGGCGCTGCGGGGGACAATTTGGTTTTGAAAATTGGGTCTTATATTCCTTTCATCTCGACCTTCTTTATGCCATTTAGAGCTATCAATGGTTATGCAAGTGATTTAGAGGCTTGGATTTCACTAGCGATTACAATCGTTTTTGCAGTAACTGCGACAGTCTTTATCGGGCGTATGTATGCCAGCCTAGTCCTTCAAACGGATGATTTGGGAATATGGAAAACCTTTAAACGTGCCTTAGCTTATAAATAGTAATAGAAACCTCGTTTTTACGAGGTTTTTGTGATACTTTAAAGGTCAAATCAGGAAAATTATTTTTCATATCTATTGACTTTTAGTAGTAAAATTTGGTATGATAGTAGACGGTATTGTTTACCCCATTTGTAAGGCCCCGGAACCTTTCAAATACCCCGCGGACCGGAACATCCGCCTTGTAAACAAAAACGATATTCATATAGGAGAAATCATGAACAAAACTACATTCATGGCTAAACCAGGCCAAGTAGAACGCAAATGGTACGTTGTTGACGCAACTGATGTACCTCTTGGACGCCTTTCAGCAGTTGTTGCTAGCGTACTTCGCGGAAAAAACAAACCAACATTTACACCACACACTGATACAGGTGACTTCGTAATCGTTATCAATGCTGAAAAAGTTAAATTGACTGGTAAAAAAGCAACTGATAAGATCTACTACACTCACTCAAACCACCCAGGTGGATTGAAACAAATCTCTGCTGGTGAACTTCGTTCTAAAAATGCAGTACGTTTGATCGAAAAATCAGTTAAAGGTATGCTTCCACACAATACTCTTGGTCGCGCTCAAGGTATGAAATTGAAAGTATTCGTTGGAGCTGAGCACACTCACGCTGCACAACAACCAGAAGTTCTTGATATTTCAGGACTTATCTAAGGAAAGGAACAATAAAGTATGTCACAAGCACAATATGCAGGTACTGGACGTCGTAAAAACGCTGTTGCACGCGTTCGCCTTGTTCCAGGAACTGGTAAAATCACTGTTAACAAAAAAGATGTTGAAGAGTACATCCCACACGCTGACCTTCGTCTTGTAATCAACCAACCATTCGCAGTTACTTCAACTGTAGGTTCATACGACGTTTTCGTTAACGTTGTAGGTGGTGGATACGCTGGTCAATCAGGAGCTATCCGTCACGGTATCGCTCGTGCCCTTCTTCAAGTAGACCCAGACTTCCGCGATTCATTGAAACGCGCAGGACTTCTTACACGTGACTCACGTAAAGTTGAACGTAAGAAACCAGGTCTTAAGAAAGCTCGTAAAGCATCACAATTCTCAAAACGTTAATCAATACGATTATATCAACGTTTCAAAGCACTCAAGAGTTTACCTCATGGGTGCTTTTTTTATGTTTTTTGAAAAAGTTCACCTCAAAGTTCACCTTATTTTCACCTTATTGTTTTAGAGACTGTAAGGCAAATTCACCGACTGCCATAGGTACTACATTAGAAGTATTGACATAAATCTGTGTTGTACCTGTGTCGCTATGTGTCAGAGCTTCAGAAATAGCTTTGATAGATGTTCTAGCCTGTTTGGCTAGTGTGGCGCTTGAACATTATGCTTATCCATAGTATTTTGTGTTATAATGTAGAAACTATACAGAAAATAAAAGAATCTCTTTAAATTCTGTAAATTTCACTTTGTGTAAACATGAGAAAATGTTGAATGTAGATAATGATGGGAGAGGATTTGTAATGATCAGTTTAGAGCTGTTGTCTGAAGAAAATAGTCTAGACGTCTATTCTTTTGAAAAAGAAAATCGAGAGTATTTTGAACGAAATTTACCTCCTAGACCAGCTAACTATTTTGATTTAGAAGGTTTTAAAGAAATTACAAGGGAATTGTTAACGGAACAAAGGAATCGTGCTGTTTACATGCATCTTATTAGAAATTCGCAAGGTGTTATGGTTGGGAGAATCAATTTAAGTGTCTTAGAGAGTGATCGAAATACAGTAGAACTTGGGTATAGGATTGGGGAAAATGTTAACAATTTAGGTTATGCCAGCGAAGCGGTTAAACTCGTTTTAGAAAAAGCCTTCACGACTTATGGTTTCAATAGAATCATTGCAGGAACGGCAACAGGTAATCTAGCCTCTCAGAGGGTGCTTTTAAAAAATGGCTTCACCTTTAGTAGGGTTATAGAAAATGACTCACAAATTTATAATGAGTGGGTTCATACAGCAGTATTTGAGATAAGGAGACCATAATATCATCAATTCCGGTCTATTAACAAGGTTAATGGAGGCATCAATCTTTTCAGACATTCAAGAATTTACTCTTGGATGTCTTTTTTTGTTCAAAATAGATAAGTGTTGCTGTTTAAACTTGATTTTCCCAGTGGACAATCGTCCACTTTTTTTATATAATAAAACTAAACCGAATTGGTTGAATTTCGAAAATGTAAGCTCAATCATCAATTGATCTTTCTAAGGAAGATATTCTCAATAAAGCATCACACTAGGAGGTGAATCATGTACCAACCAGAAAAACTCAAGGCTCGGAGAAAAGAGTTAAAATTAACACAGAAGGAAATTGCAGAGGAGTTGGGGATTAGTTTTCAGGCTTACTCCGCTTGGGAACGCGGGATTAAGGAACCATCCAAGGAGAAGGTTGCTCAGCTGGAGAAGATTTTAAAAGTGGCAAAAGGCTATTTTACTCAGATTGAGATTGTTCGTCTTTACAATAGCCTCTCCAAGCAAGGGAAGGACAAGGTTGTGCTCTATGCTCGCAACCTGGCTAAAGAAGAACAAACTCAGAAAGTGACGACCATGCCAGAGCGTCTCTACGAGTATCATGTCTATGAATGCATGTCAGCAGGGATCGGGGCATCGGTCTACGGTGACAGAAATTTTGATACGGTTTACTTTAATGAGGAACTAGCCCACGATTTTGCTTCCTGGGTGTCTGGGGACTCCATGGAACCTAAATATCAAAATGGATCCGTGGCTTTGATTCGAGAGACCGGATTTGATTATGATGGGGCGGTTTATGCAGTGGTCTGCAACAACCAGACCTATATCAAACGGGTTTATCGGGAGGAAGATGGCTTGCGTCTGGTATCGATCAATCCAAAATACAAGGACATTTTCATCTCCTATGAGGATGATCCTCGGATTGTAGGGATTATCGTTGGGAATTTTGTGCCGATGGAGGGTTAGTCTATGGGCTACTTTGATTATTCCAGAGAGCCCAAGAGTGATATTGCCTTTATCGATATGAAATCCTTTTATGCCAGTGTCGAGTGTGTGAAAAGGGGCTTGCATCCACTGAAGACCTCGCTTTGTGTCATGAGTCGCGCGGATAATTCGACTGGCCTGATCCTAGCCTCCTCTCCCATGTTTAAGAAGATTTTTGGCAAGTCAAATGTTGGTCGGGCCTATGATCTGCCCTTTGATATCAAGACCCGCAAATTTTCCTATTATAATGCCAGAAAGCAAGGATTGCCTACAGATTCAGACTATGTGCGTTATATCGAAGATTGGGCCCAAGTCACCTTGATTGTGCCACCTCGGATGGACGAGTATATCGCGGTCAATATGGAAATTCAACGAATCTTTCAAAATTATGGCAGTCCAGATGATATTTATCCTTACTCTATCGATGAGGGCTTTATTGACCTGACTAGTTCGCTCAATTATTTCATCCCAGACAGGCGGATTTCTCGCAAAGACAAGCTGGATATGCTTTCTGCTCGTATTCAGAGGGATATTTGGAGACAGACAGGGATCTACTCTACGGTGGGTATGTCCAATGCCAATCCCCTGCTAGCCAAGTTGGCTCTGGATAATGAGGCCAAGCACACCCCAACCATGAGAGCCAACTGGTCTTATCAAGACGTGGAAGAGAAGGTCTGGGCCATTCCCAAGATGACGGATTTTTGGGGGATTGGCAGGCGGATGGAGAAACGCTTGCATACTCTGGGGATTTATTCCATCAAGGAATTGGCAACCAGCAATCCAGACCAGCTAAAGAAAGCTCTGGGTCAGGCTGGACTGCGTTTGTGGTTTCATGCTAACGGGATTGATGAGAGCAATGTTCATAAGCCCTATAAAGCCAAGTCCCAAGGGTTGGGAAATTCTCAAATCTTGCCGAGAGACTACGTGAAGCTACGGGATATTGAAATTATTCTCCGAGAAATGGCGGAGCAGGTGGCTATTAGACTGAGAAGGGCGGGCAAGAAAACAACCCTTGTCTCTATTTATGTTGGTTTCTCTAAACAGGAGGTTAGGCCGTCTATTCACGCACAAATGAAGGTCGAACCTACCAATAATACAGCTATCTTAACGGATTATGTTTTGAAGCTATTTCATAACAAATACACTTCTGGAGCGGTCAGAAGTGTCGGAGTCAACTATTCAGGGTTTGTGGACGAGTCCTTTGGTTTGATCTCTCTCTTTGATGATGTTGACAAGCTAGAAAAAGAAGAAAGGCCCCAGACGGCTATTGACTCCATTCGGGAACAATTTGGTTTCACTTCTCTCTTAAAGGCCAATGCACTGGAAGAAGCCTCTAGGAGTCTTGCCAGAAGCAAGTTGATTGGGGGGCATTCTGCTGGAGGATTAGATGGATTACAATGATTGATCGTTCTTATTTACCTTTTCAATCTGCGCGAGACTATCAAGATCCAGGTATGCAGAAGTGGATGGGCTTTTTCCTCTCAGAGCATACTAGTTCGCTTGGTGAAGAAAAAAATTGGGTTGATTTTTCGACGGATTTGAATTCAATTGAGAAGCTACTCTTGCTTTCTCAGCTTTATGTTGGGCAACTGAAGGGATGCTTTGTGGTCAAGGAAAAGAAGCATAAAACCACGATCATCGGTGAGGTGAGCGAATTATCACCTCAAACTCTATCTATTAGGACAAATGAGGGATATAGGCTGGTAGAGATTGTAGATGTCCTCGAAATTCGACTGTGGGAGGAGGGAGTTTATGACTAGAAAAGAGCTGTATGAAAACAAACTGCAGATGGATTATTTTTCAGATAATTATATCCGTTTTGAAGAGGATTTCCAAAAATGCTCTGCCATGAATGTTCCCTTGACTTTTTTGATCGATGATATCCTACGAACCATGGCAATGAATCAGAAGAACTACTTCGTCTTAAACAAGGAAAATGCCAAGGATGGGGGCATACTGACTCCGAAAAGTTAGACAAATAATTTAAGTAAAGGCTTTAGCTCTGTATTGCATAGGATTAGGTCATATTAGTTTGATCTTTATTTGTTTGTTGTTGCAGTAATTGATGTAGTTTACAATAGCTTTTGATGTACTTCTTTAACTACTTGATAAAAGTTATAGAAGTAGACCCAACTCGAAATGATGGTTACGACTAGGAATATTGGCAATTTCCATTGGAAAGGGTTGGTTAAAAGCTGTGGCAAGGATATGAGGAGAAAGAAGAGGGCGGCGTTGAGGCTAGGTATCCATTTTGATTGGATTTTCTCAAGTCCAGGTCCTTTATTTAGCGCAGGAAGAAAGAGGAGTAAGAGTATTAAAACGGTATGAGATATAGCTCCTGAAACAAGGACGATAGTGAGGAAAATACTGATAAAAATATGACTGTCAGTAGTCTTGCTAGTGATTTCATAAGGCAGCTCCTAGTCGTCTTCTTGATCTTTCTTAGCTTTTTGGATGCGAAGTGAGACGATAATTTGTATGGTCAATCCGAAGAAGAAGGCAGCTAGGATCGTTGACATAAAATGTCCTGTATTTAAAAGAGAACTAAGACAATCCCTGCCATCATCCGTTAGGACATTCAGCAGTGGTATTCCAAATAACATGCCCATTCCGTAAATCAACCCCGTTTTTAGGCCAGGAAAACGTAGCTACTTACTTTCTTTTTGGCTCAGCATTTCGGGATCAATGGCTGTGATGCCTGTTTTCTTGGTTTGGGAGAGCACATAGAGAGCAGAAATCATGGAAATCAGAAAGATAATGATTGGATATCCGACTGCGACTACTTGGGGATGTCTATAAGCGAGGACGAAGGGGATGAGATTCCCAAATGTCATCAGATAAAAGAGGAAGATAAAGACTTGATTGCCAATACGGTCGGCTTCGCGCCGTTTGTGTTCGTCAAGGGGACCAGAAATGCCGTATGTGCGTTTGATAAGTTTTTCAGTGAGAGTTTCTTTTTTCATTTGTTTGCTCCTTTTTTAAAAATCGTCTTCCCAAAAGAGGCTGTTGAGGTCAGTTTGGAGGCTGCGGGCGAGATTGAGACAGAGTTCCAGAGTTGGATTGTACTTGTCATTTTCAATCATGTTGATGGTGTGTCTCGAGACACCGATATCTTTGGCGAGTTCGAGCTGGGAAATGCCCAGTTCCTTGCGGAATTCTTTGACACGGTTCATATGATCCCCTTCTAATATGTCGTATATATTTGACTATAGTATATTTTTCGAGAGGAGTGCGTCAAGTATATATGACATTTTTTTGAAAAATTTTTTCGAAGGTTTCTAGATTTATCTGACAAGTGCAAGCTGGTCAGATTTGTGGTAAAATAGATAGGGTATGACAAAAGAATTTCATCATGTAACGGTATTGCTTCATGAAACGATAGATATGCTTGACGTGAAACCTGACGGTATCTACGTTGATGCGACTTTGGGTGGAGCAGGCCATAGCGAATATTTATTAAGTAAATTGAGCGAAAAAGGGCATCTCTATGCCTTTGACCAGGACCAGAATGCCATTGACAATGCGCAAAAAAGGTTGGCACCCTATATCGAAAAGGGGATGGTAACCTTTATCAAGGATAACTTCCGTCATTTGCAGGCACGTTTGCAGGAGGCTGGTGTCCAGGAAATTGATGGAATTTGTTATGACTTAGGGGTGTCCAGTCCTCAGCTGGATCAGCGTGAGCGTGGCTTTTCTTATAAAAAGGATGCGCCACTGGATATGCGGATGAATCAGGAAGCTAGTCTGACGGCCTATGAGGTGGTCAATCATTATGACTATCATGACTTGGTTCGGATCTTTTTCAAGTATGGTGAGGATAAGTTTTCTAAACAGATTGCTCGTAAGATTGAGCAAGCGCGTGAGGTGAAACCAATTGAGACAACGACGGAGTTGGCAGAGATTATCAAGTCGGCCAAGCCTGCCAAGGAGCTCAAGAAAAAGGGGCACCCTGCCAAGCAGATTTTTCAGGCTATCCGAATCGAAGTCAATGATGAGCTGGGCGCTGCAGATGAATCCATCCAGCAGGCTATGGACATGCTGGCTCTAGATGGGAGAATCTCGGTCATTACCTTCCATTCGCTGGAAGACCGCTTGACCAAGCAATTATTCAAGGAAGCTTCAACAGTGGAAGTTCCCAAAGGCTTGCCCTTCATTCCAGATGACCTTAAGCCCAAGATGGAATTGGTATCCCGCAAGCCAATCTTGCCAAGTGCTGAAGAGCTAGAAGCCAACAATCGTTCGCATTCAGCCAAGTTGCGCGTGGCTAGAAAAATTCACAAGTAAGAGGAAAAACATGGCAGAAAGAATCGAAAAAACAAGCCAGTTATTGCAAACGAAGTTTAAAGGTTTTTCACGTGTGGAAAAGGCCTTCTATGTTTCGATTGCTGCAACAATGATTATCCTGGCAATTAGCGTTGTGTTTATGCAGACCAAGCTATTACAAGTTCAGAATGAGTTGACCAAGGTCAATGCTCAAATCGAAGAAAAGAAAACAGAGCTCGACGATGCCAAGCAAGAGGTCAATGAATTGATTCGTTCAGAACGTTTGAAAGAGATTGCAAACTCCAAGGATTTGCAGCTGAATAACGAAAATATCCGAGCAGCGGAGTAAGAAATGAAACAGTGGAAAGAAAAAATCATCCGTTATGCCGTCCGTAACCGTAAATCTCCAGAAGAAAATCGCCGAAGAGTAGGGAAAAGCCTGAGTTTATTGGCTGTCATACTCTTCGCTGTCTTTTTGGTCAACTTTGCGGTCATTATCGGAACGGGTAAAAAATTTGGTAAGGACTTGGTTCAAGAAGCCAACAAGGTCCATCAAACAACCAAGACGATTCCTGCAAAACGGGGAACCATCTACGATCGTAATGGAACGCCTATTGCTGAGGATGCAACTTCTTATAATATCTATGCTGTTATTGACAAGACCTACAAGTCGGCAACAGGCAAAATTCTCTATGTAGAAGATTCTCAATTTAATAAGGTAGCTGAAATTTTCCATAAATACCTAGATATGGAAGAGTCTTATGTCAAGGAACAACTTTCTCAGCCAGATCTAAAACAGGTGTCTTTTGGTACCAAGGGAAATGGGATCACCTATGCCAATATGATGGCTATTAAAAATGACCTTAAAACAGCTGGCGTTGAGGGAGTTGACTTTACAACTAGCCCTAACCGCAGTTATCCCAATGGACAGTTTGCTTCATCCTTTATCGGTTTAGCGCAACTCCATGAAAATGAGGATGGCACCAAAAGGTTGATTGGGACATCTGGATTGGAGAGTTCTTTAAATAGCATTCTGGCGGGTACAGATGGGATCATCACCTATGAGAAAGATCGTCTGGGAAATATTGTTCCGGGTACAGATCAAGCTTCTCAACAAACGGTAGATGGAAAAGATGTCTACACAACCCTTTCTAGTCCCTTGCAATCCTTTATGGAAACCCAGATGGATGCCTTCCATGAAAAAGTAAAAGGCAAGTATATGACGGCTACCTTGGTTAGCGCTAAAACAGGGGAAATCCTGGCTACGACCCAACGGCCGACCTTTAATGCAGATACCAAGGATGGCATCACAAAAGACTTTGTCTGGCGAGATATTCTTTATCAAAGTAACTACGAGCCAGGATCAACCATGAAGGTGATGATGTTGGCTTCAGCCATTGATAACAATACCTTCCCTGGTGGCGAGTACTTTAACAGTAGTGAATTGAAAATAGCAGATGCGACCATTCGAGACTGGGACGTCAATGAAGGATTGACTAGTGGTGGCACCATGACCTTCTCTCAAGGATTTGCCCACTCAAGTAATATTGGAATGACCTTGCTTGAGCAAAAGATGGGAGATGCAACCTGGCTGGACTACCTCAACCGTTTCAAGTTTGGGGTACCGACCCGTTTTGGTTTGACAGACGAATACACAGGTCAATTACCTGCTGATAATATTGTCAATATTGCCATGAGCTCATTTGGACAAGGGATCTCTGTCACCCAGACCCAGATGCTTCGTGCCTTTACAGCCATCGCCAATGATGGGGTTATGTTGGAGCCGAAATTTATCAGCGCTCTCTATGATCCAAATGACCAGTCTGTCCGTAAGTCTCAAAAGGAAATCGTTGGAAATCCTGTATCAAAAGCGGCAGCGTCCTCTACTCGGGAGCACATGGTCATGGTCGGAACAGATCCTGTCTACGGTACCATGTACAACCACAGCATAGGAAAGCCGAATGTCAATGTTCCAGGTCAGAATGTCGCCCTGAAATCAGGGACTGCTCAGATTGCTGATGAGAAGAATGGAGGTTACCTGACAGGTGAAACCAACTATATCTTCTCTGTTGTGTCAATGCATCCTGCAGAAAATCCTGACTTTATCCTCTATGTGACGGTGCAACAGCCAGAGCATTATTCGGGTGTTCAGCTTGGAGAGTTTGCCAACCCAATCCTTGAGCGAGCTTCTGCCATGAAAGAATCCCTCAATCTTCAGTCAACTGCGAAGAGCTTAGATCAGGTCAGCAAGACGACAAGTTATGCCATGCCTGCCACCAAGGATTTTACTCCGGGTGACCTAGCAGAGGAATTGCGTCGTAACCTTGTCCAACCAATCGTTATCGGAACAGGAACCAAGATCAAGGAGCTCTCGGTTTCTGAAGGAGATAATTTGGAGGCCAATCAGCAGATCTTGATCCTGTCTGATAAGGTTGAAGAAATGCCTGATATGTATGGCTGGACAGATGAAAATGTGCAAACATTGGCCAAATGGCTCAATATAGAAGTCGAGTGGGAAGGTAGTGGTAAGATAGTCAAGAAACAAAGTGTCCGTGCCAACACTGCCCTCAAAGATATCAAAAAATTGAAAGTAACTTTAGGAGATTAAGATGATTAGTTCCATTAGTGCTGGAATTCTAGCCTTTCTATTGACCTTGATTGGCATTCCAGCCTTTATCCGATTTTATCGAAAAGCACAGATTACGGGTCAGCAGATGCACGAGGATGTCAAACAACACCAAGCTAAAGCTGGGACTCCAACTATGGGAGGTCTTGTCTTCCTTATCGTTGCAGTAGTTGTGAGCTTTCTGCTTGCTCTCTTTACCCAACAATTGACCAACAACGTAGGCATGATTTTGTTTATCTTGGTTTTGTATGGTTTGGTAGGTTTTTTGGATGATTTCCTCAAAATTTTCCGTAAGATTAACGAAGGCTTGAATCCTAAGCAAAAGCTTGCTCTCCAGCTTCTTGGAGGAGTGATTTTCTACCTCTTTTATGAGCGCGGTGGCGATATGCTTTCAGTTTTTGGCTACCAAGTTCATTTGGGAATTTTCTATATTTTCTTTGCCCTTTTCTGGCTAGTTGGCTTTTCCAATGCGGTGAATCTGACTGACGGGATTGACGGCTTAGCAAGTATTTCCGTGGTGATCAGCTTATCAGCTTACGGTGTGATTGCTTATATGCAAAATCAACTGGATATTCTTCTTGTGATTCTTGCCATGATTGGTGGTTTGCTAGGTTTCTTCGTCTTTAACCACAAGCCTGCCAAGGTCTTCATGGGTGATGTGGGAAGTTTGGCTCTTGGTGGGATGCTGGCAGCTATCTCTATGGCGCTCCATCAAGAATGGACTCTTTTGTTGATTGGGATTATCTATGTCTTTGAGACAAGCTCTGTTATGATGCAGGTCACCTACTTTAAACTTAGTGGTGGGAAACGTATTTTCCGTATGACACCTGTCCATCACCATTTTGAACTTGGAGGATTCTCAGGCAAGGGCAATCCTTGGAGCGAGTGGAAGGTTGACTTTTTCTTTTGGGGAGTTGGGCTTCTAGCAAGTCTCTTGACCTTAGCCTTTTTATACCTGCTGTAAAAATAACCTTTGATTAAAAAATAAAACAGGATGAAGTTGTTCTTCATCCTGTTTTTGTGATGTTAAAAGTTAGCTGGATTCATCCTTTCTTCCTTTGAGCATAAAAGTAGCTGTAAGGGCTAGGCTGAGGCCTGCTAAGAAGAGGAGTGGGTTGGATGCTTCCCCTGTTGCTGGAAGTTGTTCTTTAGTAGAATGATTTCTAGCTTTAGCAAGGCTAGGACTAGCTGAAAGTTGTTCAGCCTCGTGTGCCAAGGTTTCTGTATCTGAAGCACTTGGTCTTTCCTCTGTGTTAGAGCTTGTTCCAGTAGCTTGATAGACGACTGCATAGGTACTGAAATGATTAGTGATGAATTCTACCTTTCCGTTTCGAACGTCGAAATCAAGGGCTTGCAACTCCTTGGTCGGAGTAATATAGTAGACCTTTTCTACGTTAGCTGAAATAGGCAAGCGAACTAAGACAGAGCCTTTTGGCTGCAAGCTATGATCGGTTGGATTTTTAAGCTGTAGGTCGTAAGCATCATAGGTCTTGCCAAAGAGTTCCTGAGCTAGGACATGTCGGCTAGAAACGTGAGAAATTCCCTCTAAGTTGCTGGCTCCACCAATGATTTCTACTCCAGTTTCCTTATCTTTCAAGACTTGAACTGGATAGTCAGGAAGGCTAAGGGTTGGAGTAGCCTGATCTCCGCTAGTTCCGATAGGTTTATTGTATTCAGGTTTTTCAACAGTAGGAGCTTCCTCTTGACCAGCCGTTCCGATAGGGATGGTGTATTCAGGTTTTTCAACAGTAGGAGCTTCTTGTTCTCCCACAGTTCCGATAGGTTCGGTGTATTCCGGAATGTCAACAGTAGGAGCTTCTTGTTCTCCGACAGTTTCGATAGGGTTGGTGTATTCCGGAATTTCAACAGTAGGTGGCTCTTCTTGTCCTGCAGTCCCGATAGGCTCGGTGTATTCCGGAATTTCAAGAGTAGGAGCTGGTTCGTCTCCCTTACTTGTAGTTGGCTGGCTCTCGTCAACCTTCTTCTCATCTTTTTTAGTAAAGAAAGCTACGACAGGGCTACTTGTGGTAGTTTCTTGAATGGCATAAGCTTCAATCGCTTTTCCAGTTTGTCGATCAGTAGCTTCAGGGATTGGGATTTGAACTTGATTGTCTTGGATTGATAGCACGGTCTGATCCCCACTTGTAACCAGATGCGTTTGGTCCACTTTGCGTAATACCAGAGGATCTTTGAGACCAGGGAAGGTTACAGCGATGGCTTCCCAGTCTCCAGATGGTAGGGTTAAGGAAATTTCTTTGTCATTTTCCTTGAGAGGAGCGATACTTGGGCTATCTAGACCAACAGCAGGTGCTTTGATGATATCAAAGGAGTCTAGAGAGATTTTCTTGCGACCTTCTGGCGAATCTGGGTCAACTTGTAATGTCAAGGTGTGCGGACCGTCAGTAAGGTTTGTAAATTCGCCAATAAAAGCTCTCTTTTCAGTTGCACCTGAAGTGTAGAAGTCTAGACTTGGCATTTCTTTGCCGTCTAGTGTAACACGTGCTCGTCCAAGGGCAAGGCTCTTCAAACCATAGATACGAATGCCTGTTCCTGTGAAGGTAATGGTTGCCTGAGCTTCTGAAGCTACGCTAGAGTCGCTGTTGTTGATGTCAGCGTATTTTTCCGTACCTCCGTAGAGTTCAGGGTCAGACCAGTCCTTAAACTGGGGACCATACTGGATGCGCGAATCACGATCATCCATTTTTTCAATCGTGTTGCCTGTTCCTGCTAGGACCTTGAAGTAGTCTAATGAAATTTTCGAGCACTCACTACCACGTCCTTTGTGTTCACGTTTAACACTAAGAGTCAATGTGTGAGGTCCGTCAGACAATCCAGTGAAGCGACCGATGAGACTACCTTTTTCAGTTGCCCCAGCAGTATGGAAGTCAAGCTCGCCGACCTCTTTGCCATCAATTTTAGCAGTTGCAAGACCTAGTTCGGACGATTTTAGTCCATAGATTTTGATGCCAACACCATTGAAAGGAATAGTAGCAGTCACGTCTTGGTCTGTGTAGTTTCCTTTTGAAAGATCCGCATACTTCTCCGTTCCTCCAAATAATTCTGAGTCTGCCCAGTTTCCAAAGGCAGCTCCGTACTGGATACGACTGTCTCGGTCATCCATCAATTCACTAGGAGTTTCTACAGTTGCCTGTTCAGATACTTGTGTGGAAACTTCGCCCAGCATAGCCTTGACGGTATAAGTATAGGCGAGTTGAGGATTTAGTGATCGGTCGATAAAGTTCGTTTGATTGGTTACAAATTCTCTAGTTGCAGAGGTTTGGCCAGATTCGTCTTTTACTTGTCTTTGGATGACATAGTGGGTAGCGCCTTCTACTTGATTGAAGGTGAGTTCGGCAGTGACTCCATTTTGTCGAACTGCTGTCAGACTGGTTATGCGACCAGGGAAATGTTCAAAGGTAATGACATCACCTTTTTGTGTTGCCAGTTGGATGCGGCCATCTTTGAGGACAGTTGCCTTGACTGCTTTGCCATTGACCTTAACCTGACTGGCTTCGATATTTGGATAGTCTACAACCAGGTCTCCACCGACATTTGACAGGAAGGACAAGCTTTGAAGGTTTTTATCTTTCCACTTCATGCTGACTTCAAAGTTGCCACGGGCAATCAAGCCAGAAACCTGACCGTCTTTCCAAGCATCTGGAAGGGCTGGCAATGGCGCAATATAGCCGGTATGAGATTGCAGGAGCATTTCTGCCATACCACTAGTTGCTCCAAAGTTTCCGTCGATTTGGAAAGGAGCGTGGGTATCCCAAAGATTTTCTAGAGTTGAATACTTGAGCTGTTCGGCGAGCAAGCGATGGGCACGATTGCCGTCTAAGAGACGAGCCCAGAGGTTGATTTTATTGGCCTTAGACCAACCAGTCCCACCATCTCCGCGGTGATTGAGGGTTGCACGCGCAGCCTCTAGGTATTCAGCCTGATCCTTGCTAAAGAGTGTACCTGGGAAGAGACCAACCAGATGGGAAACATGGCGGTGGTTATTTTCAATGCCTTCATTGGTGAATTGTGGGCTGTCTTCTTCGTACCATTCCTTGATACGGCCTTCATTGTTGATGTGAAGGGGTTTGAGTTTGTCAAATTTAGCCTTGACCTCTGTGACTAAGTCTTGGCCGACATTCAGATGGTTGGCGACTTCCATGTAGTCGTGGAATAGCTGCCAGACTAGCGATTGGTCAAAGGTGTTTCCGATGGTGATGGTCCCGTGTTCTGGTGAGTAGGATGGAGAAGACACCCAACGATCACTGGCCTTGTCATAGTGCAAGAAGGAGTTCCAGAACTTAGCTGTTTCCTTGAGCATTGGGTAAATCTTTTCTTTTAGATAAGTTTCGTCCCTGGTGAATTTGTAGTAATCATAGACGTTCTGCATCATCCAAGCATTAGCAGCTGGAGACCAACCCCAATAGTAATTCCAGCCTGGAGTAGTCCAGCCAAATGGTGTTGCTTGAGTGTGGACCAGCCAACCATTTTCTTGTCCGTCTTTGGATTCGATGCCAGCGTATTCCTTGGCAGCGAGACGACCATAGTGGCGCATGTCGTCAATGTAGTTGATCATTGGCTTGGCAGTTTCAGCAAGGTTGCTCATGTAAGCTGGCCAATAGTTCATTTGCAAATTGACATTGAGGTGGTAGTCAGCGTTCCAAGGTGGATTGTCTACAGCATTCCAGACTCCTTGTAGGTTGGCAGGAAGGGCATCTGTCCGATCACGAGACGAACTAATCAATAAATAACGTCCGTATTGGAAGAAGAGTTCTTCCAATTTTTGCCCTTTTTCTGGGTTATAGCCTTGAAGGGCCTCTTTTGTCGTTTGAGCAGTCTTGCTTCCACCTAGATTTAGTTTAACACGATTAAAGAGACTTTGATAATCCTTGATATGGTCTTTTTTAAGTGTCTCGTAGTCTTTGGCCTTAGCGGCTTCTACAATACCCTTAACCGTTTTTTCGAGGTCAATGTCTTTTCGATAGTTGGTTTTAGGATTTTGAGCAAAGTTTGTCTTGGCGCTGAGATAGAGGGTCGCATAGCTTGCGCCTGTAACGGTTAGGGTCTCATTCTGAACAGTGACTGTTCCATCCGTTTTAATTCCTAAATAGGATGCAAATTTGAGGTCGTTATCTTTAACAGTTCCTTTTAGAAGAATTCCATGTTCATCTGTAGTAACATGTCCGTCCTTATAGTTGGAATATTCCCAAGAGTAATTACCATTAGCAAGCAAGTCCTCAGTCAAGCTGTTCCAAAGAGTAAAGTCAAGCGTCTTGTTTCCTTTTTTAGTCAAGTGGGTCACGGTGACATCATCAGGATAGCTGGAGAAGGTTTCGCGTTTGAAGGTCGTCCCATCTTGGGTGTAAGAAGTAGTCGTAGTGGCCTCTGTGATATCCAAACCACGGTGATAATCTGTTACGGTATCCAGGCCTTTCTTCTGATTGTTAAAGACCATGAAGATATCACCAAAGGCTAGGTAACGTCCATACTGGGCATTATTTGGCCCAACTAAATTTTGTTCAGCCAGTTGTTTGGCTTTTTGGCGGTCACCATCTTCGAGAGCCTTACGAATTTCTGCTAGGACCTTGTAGCGATCCTTGTAGTTTCCACCATTATAGTCGGTGCTATCGGGCCGGGGACCTCCTGACCAGAGGGTCTTTTCGTTATACTGGATTCTCTCTTCACCGATCAGACCAAAGACCTTAGCTCCCATCTCGCCATTTCCGACTGGAAGGGCTTGTTTTTCCCACCCATCATAGGAGGGAGCTGTTGGCTGATCGTAGTTGAGTTGATAGTTTTCTTGCTTTGTCACGGGTAGCTCGGTATTTTCATTCTCCTTGTTTTCGTTTGATTCAACAATAGCCTCAGCACTAGTTTGGCTATTTGTAGCTTGTGGAGTCTCAGCAGGTTTACTTTCAGCAGGATTGCTTTCGACATCTGACTTCTCAACTAGAGCTGGTTTAGTGGTCTCAGTCGGTTCAATCTGCTCTGATCCACTATCAGGTTTAATAGTAGTCTCGACAATACTTGGTGCATTTTGTTGTACTTCAATACCATCAGCTGAGACTGTATGACTAGATAGAAAAACAGCCCCCAGCAAAACAGAAGCAGTCCCAACCGTTAGTTTGCGGATGCTATAGCGACAGGATTTCTCCCAAAATATTTTCTCCCTAGAAATTTCTATTTGTTTTGGAACCGTTTATATTTTGTAAAACAAAGCCCTATATTTTTTCTATTTAAATCCCATTCTACTGATTACCTATTATTTGTCAAGAGGTTTCTAGTGAAAAACATATTTGAGATTGCTTTTTCTTAAAATAGTAGAATAAGCAGGATAGAGTCACTCTTTTCCAATGATCAACTAGAAGATCATTTATTACCAAAAAACGGTTGAGAGTATCCCCAACTGTAAGTGTTTATTTCGGATGCCTTTTGGCAAAGTCAACAAAGTGAAATTTTTCTAATTTATGGCGACTTTCGGTGAACTGAAACTGGCGCCCGTCTTGGAGATAGACTTTTGACTTGATTGAAACGACATAAGGGTCTTTACCTATGTCCATGAGAATCTTGTCCCTATCGTTACTATGATCGATAGTGATTTCCTTTTGAGCATAATCAATAAGAAGTTTGAGGTCATCCTCTATATAAGAATAGATAGAATGCTCAGCAATTTGGCGAGTGACATTTGGGATTAGTTCCATATCCAGATAGTCCGTATCCAGAACCGATACTAGGTCATCCACCACACGCTGGCGGACCACCTTCCACACCATCCTAAACTCTGGAAAGCCGGTTATCAGTGAGGACTTTTTATCGATAATGATCTTGTCCAGACTGACGACATTAGTCTTAGAGCGAAGTCCAAGTTCCTGGACCAGTTCTTGGTAGCTGGTTAGGTTGGAGACAGGGAAATTGACCGTTTCTTCTTTGACGACTTGAGAACCTTGCCCTTTTATCTTTTTGATCAATCCTTCCTCTTGGAGTAAGGAAAGAGCCCTTCGGACAGTATCACGACTCACTTGATATTGGTTCATGAGGTCGTGCTCACTAGGAAGGAACTCTCCGATAGCGTAAGTCTCATTTTGAATGTTTTCTTGTATTTGCTTAAATAATTGTTGGTATTTCTTCATCTTGCTTCCTTATACTCTTCGAAAATCAAATTCAAACCACGTCAGCGTCGCCTTACCGTACTCAAGTACAGCTTGCGGCTAGCTTCCTAGTTTGTTCTTTGGTTTTCATTGAGTATTAAATGGGTTTTGAGTCTTATTCTATACATACTTGTATCTATTTTACCATACAAGTGTACGAAATTTTACAAAAAAATCCTCTATTTATACCAAACAAGTTGCATACAAGTTTGGTATCGTTTACAATAGAACTATCAAGTCAAGCATGCTTTGACAAGTATAAGGAGAATCAAATGGGAAAATTTGAACAAGAAGCCAAAGATCTGCTTCAAGCAATCGGAGGTAAGGAGAATGTCACTGCCGTAACCCACTGTGCGACACGGTTGCGGTTTGTTCTAGGAGATGATAAGAAGGCTAATGTTAAAGCTATCGAGTCAATTCCAGCTGTTAAAGGAACCTTTACAAATGCAGGTCAATTTCAGGTGATTATTGGGAATGACGTGCCGATTTTTTATAATGATTTTACAGCTGTTTCTGGAATTGAGGGTGTCTCCAAAGAAGCAGCCAAGTCCGCAGCTAAGAGCAATCAAAACCTGGTCCAACGTGTCATGACCACTCTAGCAGAAATCTTTACGCCGATTATTCCAGCCTTGATTGTCGGAGGACTGATCCTCGGTTTTCGTAATGTCTTGGAAGGGGTGCATTGGTCGATGTTGGATGGCAAGACCATCACAGAATCTTCTCAGTTTTGGTCAGGTGTCAATCACTTCCTTTGGTTGCCTGGTGAAGCTATCTTCCAGTTCCTACCTGTAGGGATTACTTGGTCTGTTTCTCGTAAGATGGGAACCAGCCAAATCTTGGGAATTGTGCTCGGGATCTGTTTGGTATCGCCTCAGTTGCTCAACGCCTATGCGGTTGCTTCTACTTCAACAGAAGAGATTGCAGCAAACTGGGTTTGGAATTTTGGATACTTCACTGTTAATCGTATCGGTTACCAAGCCCAAGTTATCCCAGCCTTGCTTGCAGGTTTGAGTCTATCTTATCTAGAAATCTTCTGGCGCAAGCATATCCCAGAAGTGATTTCCATGATTTTTGTACCTTTCTTGTCTTTAATTCCAGCTTTGATTTTGGCTCATACTGTCTTGGGGCCAATCGGTTGGACAATTGGTCAAGGACTTTCATCGGTTGTCTTGGCAGGATTAACTGGTCCTGTTAAATGGCTCTTTGGCGCGATATTTGGTGCCCTCTACGCTCCATTTGTCATCACTGGTTTGCACCATATGACCAATGCCATCGACACACAATTGATTGCGGATGCCGGCGGAACTGCCCTCTGGCCAATGATTGCTCTTTCCAATATTGCCCAAGGTTCTGCCGTATTTGCCTATTATTTCATGCACCGTCATGATGAGCGTGAGGCTCAAATTTCACTTCCTGCAACCATTTCAGCCTATCTCGGTGTTACAGAACCAGCCCTCTTTGGGGTCAATGTCAAATACATCTATCCATTTGTAGCTGGGATGATTGGTTCTGCTCTTGCAGGTATGCTTTCTGTGACATTTAACGTGACTGCTGCTTCTATCGGTATCGGTGGATTGCCAGGTATTCTTTCTATTCAACCACAATACATGCTTCCATTTGCAGGAACTATGTTAGTCGCTATTGTTGTACCAATGCTCATGACTTTCTTCTTCCGTAAGGCAGGTTTCTTTACAAAAACAGAGGACGATACAGCCTTGCAAGCAGAATTCGTTGCCCAAGAAGAAGCAGAATTTGTCAGTCATGAACCAGTAGAACTTACTCCAGTAGAAATTGTTAGCCCACTGACTGGTCAAGTAAAAGAACTAAGTCAAGCAACTGATCCAGTCTTTGCTTCAGGTGTCATGGGACAAGGTCTAGTCATTGAACCAAGCCAAGGTGAGTTGACTTCTCCAGTCAATGGGACAGTGACGGTTCTTTTCCCTACCAAGCATGCCATCGGTATTGTCTCTGATGAGGGAGTGGAATTACTCATCCACATCGGTATGGATACAGTAGGTCTTGATGGCAAAGGATTTGAAAGTCATGTAGCCCAAGGAGCCCACGTCACAGTTGGTCAGAGACTAATTAGCTTTGATATAGATGCTATCAAGGCTGCGGGTCTCGTAACAGAAACTCCTGTTATCATCACCAACCAAGATGCTTATACAGCGACTATTACTGGAACTTATCCGACGATAATTCAAGCTGGTCAACCGCTCATGCTTGCAACACGGATCTAATTAAAATAGCACAAATAGGGAAGGAACACAGGTTCCTCCCTTTTATCGGAAAAGGAGAAATAGATGACACTTGATAAACGAAAAGTAGTCTATCAAATCTATCCAAAATCATACAAAGACACTACTGGAAATGGCATTGGAGATTTCCGTGGGATTATCGAAAAAATCCCCTATCTAGCCAAGCTAGGTGTGGATATGGTCTGGCTCAATCCATTCTACCCAAGTCCTCAACGGGATAATGGTTATGATATTTCAGATTATATGGCTGTGGATCCCCTTTTTGGTGATATGGCTGATTTTGAAGAGATGGTGCGTGTTGGTAAAGAGTACAAGATTGACTTTATGTTAGATATGGTGCTCAATCATTGTTCGACCGAGCATGAATGGTTTCAGAAAGCCCTGGCTGGTGACAAGTATTACCAAGACTTTTTCTTCATCCAAGATCAACCGACAGACTGGATTTCTAAGTTTGGTGGCTCTGCTTGGGCACCTTTCGGGGAGACAGGGAAATATTATCTCCACCTCTTTGATGAGACTCAGGCAGATCTTAACTGGCGCAATCCCAATGTCCGCAAAGAGTTGTTCAAAGTGGTCAACTTCTGGCGGGATAAGGGTGTCAAAGGTTTCCGATTTGATGTGATCAATTTGATTGGCAAGGATGAGGTCTTAGTGGATTGCCCTGACAATGAAGGAAAGCCAGCTTACACAGACAAGCCTATTGTTCATGACTATTTGCGCATGATGAACCAAGCCACTTTTGGAACAGACGATAGCTTTATGACAGTTGGGGAAATGTCCTCTACAACCATGGAAAATTGTGTCCTCTATTCGTCACCTGACCGTCAGGAATTATCCATGACCTTCAATTTCCATCATCTCAAGGTAGATTACAAGGACGGGCAAAAGTGGACCCGAGCTCCCTTTGATTTTGAAGAATTGAAAAATCTCTACCATAGCTGGGGCAAGGAGATGAGTGATAAAAATGGCTGGAGCGCCCTCTTTTGGAACAATCACGACCAACCACGAGCCTTGAATCGTTTTGTCGATATTCAACATTTCCGCAATGAAGGGGCGACTATGCTAGCGGCAAGCATTCACCTGTCACGTGGGACACCTTATATCTATATGGGCGAGGAAATTGGAATGGTTGACCCAGACTATGATTCCATGGCTGATTATGTGGATGTCGAGTCCATCAATGCTTATCAGATGCTCTTAAAAGAAGGGAAAAGTCAGCAAGAAGCCTTCCAGATTATTCAGGCCAAGTCACGAGATAATTCACGCATTCCTATGCAGTGGGATGCTTCAGAAAATGCAGGATTTTCAACAGGCACTCCATGGTTGAAAGCTGGTAAATCCTATAAAGATATCAACGTAGAAAATGAAATCCAAGGCCCAATTTTCATCTTCTACCAAGACTTGATTCGACTTCGTAAGGAAATGCCGATCATTTCAGAAGGAAGCTACAAACCAGTCTTTGAAGATAGTAAGCAAGTCTATGCCTTTGAACGTCAGTATGAGGATGAAAAGTTACTGGTCCTCAATAACTTTTATGCCACAGAAGTGGAAATCGACTTGCCAGTGGTCTACCAAAATGGACAGATTCTGATTTCAAACTATGAAGATGTAGAAGTATCAGAAAAAATTCTGCTCAAACCGTATCAAACACTGGCTATTTATGTAAATTAAACGCAGCAAGGATCTCTCTTTCATTGAAATGCAGGGCTCCTTTTTTGTCGTCTATTGCCCTTTTTGAAAGCGTAAAACAAACTAGTCAGGAAAGTCACTTTATGGTATAATATAGAAGACTCAAAAAGAAACAGGAGAAAAAGAATGGATTTACTTTTAGCAATTATCTTGATTGTGTTAGCTTTTCTAGGAGGAGCTCTTGGAGGGATGTACTTGGTTCGTAAGCAAATCGAAAAAGAATTTGCGGACAACCCACGTTTGAACGCTGAGGCAGTTCGTGCTCTCTTGAGCGCAAATGGTCAAAAGCCAAGCGAAGCCAAGGTACAACAAGTTTACCACCAAATCATCCGCCAACAAAAAGCAGCCCTTGCTAACAATAAAAAGAAATAAATAGGAAAAGTCTGGGATGAAAGTTCCAGACTTCTCACTATGTTCAATAGTTCTCAAGGATAAGACTTTTTCCTTGCATTCTATTGATATTTGATTATGATTAAAAGAGAGGCAGTTGCCATTCTATCAAGCTGTCTATCCGTTCATTTAGGACGAGTAATCATGATGAACTATCAATCAGAAAAAAGCTAGAAAGAAGACTGTATGGATAATCGACCAATTGGTTTTTTGGATTCGGGTGTCGGGGGCTTGACCGTTGTTCGCGAGCTCATGCGCCAGCTTCCCCATGAAGAAATCGTCTATATTGGAGATTCGGCACGGGCGCCCTATGGCCCCCGTCCTGCTGAGCAAATCCGTGAATATACTTGGCAGTTGGTCAACTTTCTCTTGACCAAGGATGTCAAGATGATTGTCATTGCTTGTAACACTGCGACTGCGGTCGTCTGGGAAGAAATCAAGGCCCAACTAGATATTCCTGTCCTAGGTGTGATTTTGCCAGGAGCTTCGGCAGCTATCAAGTCCAGTCAAGGTGGGAAAATCGGGGTCATTGGAACCCCTATGACGGTCCAATCAGACATCTATCGTCAAAAAATCCATGATTTGGATCCAGACTTACAGGTGGAAAGTTTGGCCTGTCCCAAGTTTGCCCCCTTGGTGGAGTCTGGTGCCCTGTCAACCAGTGTTACCAAGAAAGTGGTTTATGAAACCCTGCGTCCCTTGGTCGGCAAAGTGGATAGCCTGATTTTGGGCTGTACCCATTACCCACTCCTTCGCCCTATCATCCAAAATGTCATGGGACCAAAGGTCCAGCTCATCGATAGTGGGGCAGAGTGTGTGCGGGATATCTCGGTTTTGCTGAACTATTTTGAAATCAATCGTAGCCGAGATGCGGGACCTCTTCAACATCGTTTTTACACAACAGCCAATAGCCAAAGTTTTGCCCAGATTGGAGCAGAATGGCTGGAAAAAGAGATTCATGTGGAGCATGTAACTTTATGACAAACAAAATTTATGAATACAAGGACGACCAGGACTGGTATGTCGGTGTCTGGGATGTCTATGGAGGCATCTATAGCCTTATCAAAGATCCTCTTGAGCTTGATTTTATGGATTTAGCGCGGATTTTTCGTGACGAAGAAAATGGCTTCCCGATTACGATAACAGTGATGCGCTGGTCTTCTAACTTCCGTCTGCTCTCCTTTATCGTTGAGATTTTAAATGCCGAAGCAGGCCGCAATCTAGAAGTCATCCAACGTCAGGGAGTTCTGCTCTTGGTTGAAAATGGGAAGCTTTTGCATGTCGAATTGCCTAAAGAAGGAGTCGATGTAGAAGCCTTCTTTGAAACTAGCAAGGTTAGAGAAACTCTGCTCATTGCGACTCGTAACGAGGGCAAGACCAAGGAATTCCGAGCCATCTTTGACAAGTTAGGCTACGATGTGGAAAATCTCAATGACTATCCAGATCTGCCTGAAGTAGCTGAAACAGGCATGACTTTTGAAGAAAATGCCCGCCTCAAGGCAGAAACCATTTCTCAATTAACAGGAAAGATGGTGCTAGCAGATGACTCAGGTCTCAAAGTCGATGTCCTTGGTGGCTTGCCAGGTGTCTGGTCAGCTCGTTTTGCAGGTGTGGGAGCAACCGACCGTGAAAACAATGCTAAACTCTTGCACGAATTGGCCATGGTCTTTGAACTCAAGGACCGCTCAGCTCAATTCCACACAACCCTAGTTGTAGCCAGTCCAAATAAGGAAAGCTTGGTTGTTGAAGCTGACTGGCCAGGTTATATCAACTTTGAACCCAAGGGCGAAAATGGCTTTGGCTATGATCCCCTCTTCCTTGTGGGAGAGACAGGCAAATCCTCAGCTGAATTAACCCTTGAAGAAAAAAATAGCCAATCCCACCGTGCCTTAGCCGTTAAGAAACTTTTGGAGGTATTTCCATCATGGCAAAGCAAACCATCATTGTAATGAGTGACTCCCACGGAGATAGCTTGATTGTGGAAGAAATTCGTGATCGCTATCTGGGGAAAGTCGATGCCATTTTTCACGATGGTGACTCTGAACTCCGTCCAGACTCTCCGCTCTGGGAAGGCATCCATGTCGTCAAAGGAAATATGGACTTTTATGCTGGCTACCCAGAACGTTTGGTAACTCAACTTGGTCCAACCAAGATCATCCAGACGCATGGACACTTGTTTGACATCAATTTCAACTTTCAAAAGTTGGACTACTGGGCTCAGGAAGAAGATGCCGATATCTGTCTCTATGGTCACTTGCATGTGCCAAATTCTTGGATGGAAGGCAAAACACTCTTTTTAAATCCAGGCTCCATCAGCCAACCACGAGGGACTATCAGAGAATGTCTCTATGCTCGAGTGGAGATTGATGACAGCTATTTTAAAGTAGACTTTTTGACACGTGATCATGAGGTTTATCCAGGCTTGTCCAAGGAGTTTGCTCGATGATTGCCAAAGAATTTGAAGCATTTTTATTGGAGCAGGAAGAGACATTTCTGACCCCTGCTGAGAATCTAGCAGCCTTGATCGATACCCATAACGCTGACCATGCAATTTTGGTGCTGAGTCAAATCACCTATACCCGTATCCCTGTTGTGACCTTTGACAAACGCTTTGTCGGAACCATTGGTCTGAGAGACATTTTGGCTTATCAAATGGAGCAAGGTTTGACGGATGAACAGATGGCAAAGACAGACATCGTCAATATGACCAAGACAGATGTGGCAGTCGTCGCTCCAGACTATAACATCACAGAGGTCCTCCATAAACTGGTGGATGAACCCTTCTTGCCAGTGGTAGATGATGAAGGGATTTTTCAAGGAATCATCACGCGCAAGTCTATCCTCAAGGCTGTCAATGCTCTCTTACATGACTTTAGTAAGGAATATGAGATTCGATGCAAATGAGAGATAGGATTTTAGCCTTTTTAGAGGAAAAACAGGGTTTGTCTGCCAATTCCAAGCAGTCCTATAAGTATGATCTGGAGCAATTTTTAGACATTGTAGGTGAGCGGATCTCTGAGACCAGTCTCAAGATTTACCAAGCTCAGCTAGCCAACCTAAAAATCAGCGCCCAGAAGCGAAAACTTTCGGCCTGCAACCAATTTCTCTACTTTCTCTACCAAAAAGGAGAAGTGGACAGTTTTTACCGTCTGGAATTAGCCAAACAAGCTGAAAAGAAGATTGAAAAACCAGAAATTCTAGATCTAGACTCTTTTTGGCAGGAAAGTAATTATCCAGAAGGACGCTTGCTGGCGCTTCTTATCTTGGAAATAGGGCTCTTACCAAGTGAGATTTTAACTCTCAAGGTTACGGATATCAATCTGGATTTTCAGGTGCTGCGAATTAACAAGGCTTCCCAACAGAGGATTGTCACCATACCCACGACCTTGATTCCAGAGCTAGAACCCTTGATGGGGCAGACCTATCTCTTTGAAAGGAGTGGGAAAACCTATTCTCGTCAGTGGGCCTTTCGTCATCTGGAGTCCTTTGTCAAGGAGAAAGGTTTCCCAGAACTATCAGCCCAAGCCCTACGGGAACAGTTCATTCTAAGACAGATAGAAGAGAAGGTCGATTTGTACGAAATTGCAAAAAAATTAGGATTAAAAACAGTCCTGACCTTAGAAAAATATAGATAATGGATATTAAATTAAAAGATTTTGAAGGGCCCCTGGACCTGCTCTTGCACTTGGTTTCTAAGTACCAGATGGATATTTACGATGTGCCCATTACGGAAGTTATCGAACAGTATCTAGCCTATGTCTCAACTCTGCAGGCCATGCGTCTGGAAGTAACGGGCGAGTATATGGTTATGGCCAGTCAGCTGATGCTGATCAAGAGTCGCAAGCTCTTGCCAAAGGTAGCTGAAGTGACAGACTTGGAGGATGACCTGGAGCAGGATCTTCTCTCTCAAATCGAAGAATACCGCAAGTTCAAGCTCTTGGGTGAGCACTTGGAGGCTAAGCACCAAGATCGGGCCCAGTACTATTCCAAAGCGCCAACAGAGTTGATTTACGAGGATGCGGAGCTTGTGCATGACAGGACGACCATTGACCTCTTTTTGGCTTTTTCAAATATCCTAGCCAAGAAAAAAGAGGAGTTCGCACAGAATCACACGACCATTTTGCGGGATGAGTATAAGATTGAGGACATGATGGTTATCGTAAAAGAATCCTTGATAGGACGAGACCAGTTGCGTTTGCAGGATTTGTTCAAGGAAGCCCAGAATGTCCAAGAGGTTATTACCCTCTTTTTGGCGACCTTAGAGTTAATCAAAACCCAGGAACTGATCCTCGTGCAAGAGGAGAGTTTCGGAGATATCTATCTCATGGAAAAGAAGGAAGAAAGTCAAGAGGCACAAAGCTAGACTTGATAGAGAGGAAAGATGAGTACTTTAGCAGAAATAGAAGCGCTCTTGTTTGTAGCAGGTGAAGATGGGATTCGAGTCCGTCAGTTGGCTGAACTCCTATCGCTTCCCCCGACAGGTATCCAGCAGAGTTTAGAAAAATTAGCCCAGAAATATGAAAAAGACCAAGATTCGAGCTTGTCCCTGATCGAGACAGGTGGTGCATACAGATTGGTGACCAAACCTCAATTTGCAGCGATTTTGAAGGAATATTCCAAAGCTCCCATCAACCAGAGTTTATCTCGGGCTGCCCTTGAGACCTTGTCCATCATTGCCTACAAGCAGCCCATTACTCGGATAGAAATTGATGCTATCCGTGGGGTCAACTCGAGTGGGGCCTTAGCAAAGTTGCAGGCCTTTGACTTGATACGAGAAGACGGGAAAAAAGAAGTGTTGGGCCGCCCTAATCTCTATGTGACTACGGATTATTTCCTAGATTACATGGGAATTAACCATTTGGAAGAACTGCCAGTGATTGATGAGCTTGAGATTCAAGCCCAAGAAAGCCAATTATTTGGTGAAAGGATAGAAGAAGATGAGAATCAATAAGTATATTGCCCACGCAGGTGTGGCCAGTAGGAGAAAAGCAGAAGAGCTAATCAAGCAAGGCTTGGTGACCGTCAACGGCCAAGTGGTGCGTGAACTAGCAACAACCATCAAGACTGGCGATAAGGTCGAAGTTGAAGGTCAACCCATCTACAACGAAGAAAAGGTCTACTATCTGCTTAATAAACCACGTGGAGTGATTTCCAGTGTGACAGACGACAAGGGCCGCAAGACTGTTGTCGACCTCTTGCCAAATGTCAAAGAACGCATTTATCCTGTGGGACGTTTGGACTGGGATACATCAGGTGTCTTGATTTTGACCAATGATGGGGACTTTACGGATGAAATGATTCACCCCCGTAATGAGATTGACAAGGTCTATGTCGCGCGTGTTAAAGGTGTGGCCAATAAGGATAATCTCCGCCCCTTGACTCGTGGTCTTGAGATTGATGGCAAGAAAACCAAGCCAGCTGTTTACGAAATTCTCAAAGTGGATCCAGTCAAAAATCGCTCAGTAGTGCAGTTGACTATCCATGAGGGGCGTAATCATCAGGTTAAAAAGATGTTTGAAGCCGTCGGTCTTCAAGTGGATAAGTTGTCTCGGACACGTTTTGGACACTTAGACTTGACAGGTCTTCGTCCAGGAGAATCCCGTCGTCTTAATAAAAAAGAAATCAGCCAACTACACACTATGGCTGTAACCAAGAAATAATGAAACGAATCTTAATAGCGCCAGTACGCTTTTACCAACGTTTTATCTCACCGGCCTTTCCACCCTCTTGTCGCTTTGAGCCGACTTGTTCCAACTACATGATTCAGGCTATTGAAAAACATGGCTTCAAGGGTGTTCTGATGGGCCTGGCTCGGATTTTACGTTGCCACCCCTGGTCGCCAATAGGAAAAGATCCTGTCCCAGACCACTTTTCCCTCAAACGTAATCAAGAAAAAAAATAACCCAACATCAGGTGATGTTGGGTTTTCTTGCTTATTTCAAAGCTTTTTGTGCGTCTTCAATCATGAGTTTAGTTGATTCAAGCCCGCCACCGCTTAGATACCAGAGGTCTGGTGTTAGTTGGATAATTTTACCATTTTTAGTGGCAGGAGTTTCAGCGATGAGGGCATTTTCTAGGACGCCATCGTTGCTAGAGTTGTCCCCACCGATGGCAAGGGTACGGTTGATGACAAAGAGGATGTCAGGATTGATTTCTTTGACACTTTCAAAGCTGACTTCCTGGCCATGGCGAGAATCTTCAAATTTGGTGTCAGTTGGCTTGAATTTCAAGGTTTGATACAAGAAAGAGAAACGAGATTGAGCACCAAAGGCAGCCATTTTTCCTTCATTGAGGAGGATAACAAGGGCTTTTTTGTCAGAACTTTCGTTTTTAGTAGCGACTTCTTGGATGCTCTTATCTAGGTTAGCTAATTCTTCTTTAGCTTTCTGTGTACCAGTTTCGCCAAAGGCGCTTGCTAGAGATTCGATGTTAGCCTTGGTTGAAGTCCAGTAGTCGTCCTTGCTTGCTTGGAAGAGGACTGTTGGAGCGATTTCTTTGAACTTGTCTACGAATTTTTGGGTACGTGGAGAAGCGATAATCAAATCCGGTTCAAGAGCAGCAATGGCTTCTAGGTCTGGCTCAACCATGGAACCCACATTGTTGACATTTCCTGCAAGATCTTTTAGGTAAGTCGGCACAGTTTTTGTAGGCATTCCGACGATATTCTTTTCAAATCCTAAAGCGCGAATAGTATCCGCAGCACCGAGATCAAAGGTCACAATCTTTTCAGGAACCTTTGAAAGTTTGACCTCATCTAGTGAACTTTTAATGGTTACTTCTGTTTGAGCAGAACTACTTGTCTCTGTTTGCTTCGTAGTTTTAGTTGTACTACATGCACCAAGTAAGAGCAAGAAGCTAGCCGCTAGGGCAGTGAGATAAAGTTTAAGGGATGTTTTCATAATTTCTCCTTTTTAAAATATGATAACGATTTAGGGGGCTCTTAGATAGGCTTGTTAGCTAAGAGACAGAGGGTTCTCTGACATGAGTTCAGAATAGCTAGCTATAGATACAGATCTTTTTGCCATTGATATCAGCCAGCGTGATGGGAATCTCATAGAGTTGACTGAGCAGGTCAGCCTGCATGATTTGAGCAGTCGTTCCCTTGCAAAAGACTTGACCGTCTTTAAAGGCAACAATTTCATCCGCATACTGGCTAGCCATGTTGATATCGTGGAGGACGATGATAATGGTCTTCCCTAGTTCCTCCACCAGTTGCCGAAGTATCTGCATCATGCTGACGCTTTGCTTGATATCGAGATTATTAAGCGGTTCGTCCAGCAAGATAAAGTCTGTATCCTGGGCTAGTACCATAGCGATAAAGACACGTTGCAACTGTCCACCAGACAGGCTATCAATGTAGCGGTCTTTTAAGTTGGTCAGTTCCAGATAGTCCAGAGTTTCTCGGATTTTTCCCCAGTCTTCTGCCTTCAGTCGACCATGGCTGTAGGGAAAACGTCCAAAGCTGACCAGTTCTTCTACAGTCAATTTGGCTTGGTAATTGATCTTCTGCTTTAGGATAGTCAGTTCTTTGGCTAGTTCTTGCGAATTCCAACTCTCGATTTCACGCCCTTTGATACTAAGAATTCCCTGATCTTTCTTGGTCAGTCTGCTCATGATGGAGAGAAGAGTTGATTTTCCAGCACCATTTGGACCAATGAAGGCTGTCAGTTTATGAGGACTGACTTCAAGCGAAATGTCTTGCAAAATATCTTGTTTTTGAATGGATTTGTCAATGTTTTCCAGTTTCACCGACGTGCCCTCCTGTAAAGTAAGATAAAGAATAAGAAGCCACCCACACTCTCAATAATCATGCTGATGCGAATTTCCAGCGCAAAGACTCGTTCGATGAGGGCTTGCCCCAAGGTTAAGCTAATAAATCCAATTAGAATGGCTACGATAAAGAGCAACTTGTGTCGATAATCTTTGACAATCAGGTAAGTGAGATTGGCCAGCATAAAGCCAAAGAAGGCCATAGGCCCTACCAAGGCAGTGGCTGTTGAGGTCAAAAGCACGATGGCCCAGAGGAGTTCTCTCTGTTCTTTTTCAACATCGAGTCCCAGTATCTGAGCCGTTTCTCTTTGCAGGTGTAAGACATCCAGAATAACTGCTTTTCGAAAGAAAAAGATTGTCAAAGCGAGGATGATTAGAGAACCGATGGCTAGGATGGGAGTGTTGAGATGCTGAAAGGAAGCAAAGAGACTGTTTTGCAGTTTATCGTATTCATTTGGATCCATCAGGACTTGGAGGAAGGTACTGATATTTCGAAAGAGACTTCCGAGTGCTAGACAGATTAGCAGAATGAAGACCAGGTCTTGCTTCATCAGCGTTTTCAAGTAGTTTTGTAAGGCGAGAAAAAAGAGGGATTGAAGCAGAAGCAAGACTAGAAATTCTAAGATAGGAGACTTTCCAAGCTGTAGAAATTTGCTTTCAAATATCAGTAGCAGGGTTTGTAGCAAGACATAGAAGGCTTCGATTCCCAAAATACTTGGCGTCAGAAAGCGATTTTCCGTCAAGGTTTGAAAACTAATGGTCGAAATTCCAGTCGCGATGGCTACCAAGAGATAAACGATGATTTTTTGGGAACGCAGCTTCCAGGCAAAGGCAGACAGGTTAGTGATGGGCCAAAAGTAGAGGAGACAAGCTCCGACGGCCAGAACAATGAGAAGGCAGAAGAGTTTGGTATGTTTGCTTTTAAACTGCATCCTTTTGTCCCCCTCTCCATAGAAGTAGGATAAAGACGAGGCTGCCGATGATTCCTAGTAAGAGACTGACAGACAGCTCATAGGGCCGAATCAAGACTCGAGAGAGGATGTCGCAGGCCAGAACCAGATTGGCTCCGACCAGTGCGACCATGAGTTTGGTTTGACTCAGATTATCTCCATAGCGCTTGCGGATAAGATTGGGAACGATGACCCCGAGAAAAGGCAAGGCACCCACGGTAATCATGGTGACACTTGTCGTTAGCGCCACTAGAAAGAGGGCCAGCTTTTCAAGTAGGGAGTAAGAAATCCCCAAACTCTCGCTGGTTTCCTTGCCTAGATTCATGATGGTGAAGGTTTGGGATAATTTCCAAACGGCTATCAGGATGATGAGGCCTAAGAAGAGCCACTCATACTGATGGGTCTGAATCATGGAGAAGGAGCCCTGGGTCCAGGCCGTCATACTCTGAACCAGATTGAAACGATAGGCGATAACTTCTGTGATAGAACCGATAATCCCACTATAGATGATCCCGATCAAGGGCAACATCCACCTTTCCTTTACAGAAAAAATAGTCATAAAGGCCAGGAAGAAGAGAGTAAATAAAATGGATGAGCCAAAAGCAAAGAGCATCTTTTGGGTCAGACTCGCAGACGGAAAGACAAAGAGGCTCAACACCATTCCCAGTTTGGCGGCTTCTGTCGTTCCGACTGTACTCGGAGCAGCAAACTGATTTTGAGTAATGGTCTGCATGAGGAGTCCTGCCATGCTCATACTAGAGGCTGCAAGGAGAATACTGATGGTTCTTGGAAGACGCGACTCTTGAAAGAGAAGCCAGGTCTGTTGGTCAAAAGCAAAGAATTTTTCCCAAGAAAAATCACTGGTTCCAATGGTAATGGAGAGAAAGACCAGGAGTAGAAGTAAGCCTGTTAAAATATGAGAGAGTTTCATGCCCCGTCCTTTCTTGTAGATTTGGTATCGAAAGATACCTGCGGATATAAATGTAACACGATTTCTTTAATCTGTCAATGAATTTTCTGACAATTTAATGTAAAAAGAAAGAAAAATTCCTGAAATAACATCTGCCCCTCTCTTTTATTGGAAAACTGAGTAAAAACCAATCTACCTTCCCACTATCCTTCTCCTATAAAAAGTGGTAAAATGGAGGACAGAAAGAAGGAACTGATATGACAACATTATTTTCAAAAATCAAAGAAGTAACAGAGCTTGCTGCGATCTCAGGCCACGAAGCGCCTGTCCGGACTTATCTTCGTGAAAAGTTGACACCGCACGTGGATGAAGTAGTGACAGATGGCTTAGGTGGTATTTTCGGTATCAAGCATTCAGAAGTTGCGGATGCCCCACGCGTCTTGGTCGCTTCTCATATGGACGAAGTTGGTTTTATGGTCAGCGAAATTAAGCAAGATGGAACCTTCCGTGTGGTTGAAATCGGTGGCTGGAACCCTATGGTGGTCAGCAGTCAACGCTTCAAACTCTTTACTCGTGACGGTCGTGAAATTCCAGTGATCTCAGGTTCTGTCCCTCCACATTTGACACGTGGAACAGGTGGACCAACTATGCCAGCTATTTCAGATATCATTTTTGATGGTGGGTTTGCAGACAAGGCTGAAGCAGAAAGCTTTGGTATCCGTCCAGGTGACACCATTGTCCCTGATAGCTCAGCTATCTTGACAGCCAATGAAAAAAATATCATCTCAAAAGCTTGGGATAACCGCTATGGTGTCCTCATGGTAAGCGAGTTAGCAGAAGCCTTGTCAGGTCAAAAACTCGGAAATGAACTCTATCTTGGTGCCAATGTCCAAGAAGAAGTTGGTCTCCGTGGCGCTCATACTTCCACAACTAAGTTTGACCCAGAAGTTTTTCTGGCAGTTGACTGTTCGCCAGCAGGTGATGTCTACGGCGGCCAAGGTAAGATTGGGGATGGAACCTTGATTCGCTTCTACGATCCAGGTCACTTGCTTCTCCCAGGTATGAAGGATTTCCTTTTGACAACGGCTGAAGAAGCTGGCATCAAGTATCAATACTACTGTGGAAAAGGTGGAACAGACGCTGGCGCAGCTCATTTGAAAAATGGTGGGGTTCCATCAACAACTATCGGTGTTTGCGCTCGTTATATCCATTCTCACCAAACTCTCTACGCGATGGATGACTTCTTAGAAGCCCAAGCTTTCTTGCAAGCCTTGGTGAAAAAATTGGATCGTTCAACGGTTGATTTGATTAAAAATTATTAAGCATAAGGGAGGCGGTCAGGATGGCAGAACCAAACCTAGAAAGCCTTATAAGAGATCTCTACAACCATGCTCGTCAGGGCTTGAGTGAAGATTTAGTTGCTGCTCTCCTAGAGACTGCTAAAAAACTACCCACTACAAATGAGCAATTACTAGCAGTCCGACTCTCAGGACTGGTCACCCGTGAATTGCTCATCAATCCCAAACACCCAGCACCTGAGTTGATCAACTTGGCGCGTTTTATCAAAAGAGAAGAAGCCAAGTACAGGGGCACTGCAGTTTCTGCTATTATGTTTGGTGAACTCTTTAAAATGCTTTGATTCCATTGTGAATCAAAGCATTTTTTATATGCTCCAAAAGAAATTCTTAATGAGGAGACGAAAAAAGCCATCCCATTCAGGATAGCTTTTAGGTACTTAGATTTGTTCAGCGATGACCTTTTCAGCTAGGTTCATAGCATGGTCAGACACACGAGTGTAGTGAGAAATGATGTCGATAAAGTTGACCCCGGCTTGTGTAGAACACTCACCCTTGTTAAGGCGTTTGATGTGGGTCTTTCTGAGAACGCGTTCCATATTGTTGATTTCTTTATGGCGTTCAATCAGACTCTGAGCTTTTTCAATATCATTGTTTTCCACACTATCAAGGGCATCCTTGATGAATGCAGTTGTTGCTTGATAAATCTCAGCTAATTCCTCTAAAGCAGCATCAGAAAATTGAACATTCTTACGTTGGAGGTAGTCGGTTAGGTTGAGCAAGCCTTCTGCATGGTCCCCAATCCGTTCCAAATCACGAGATGAATCGAGGATATTGGTTAAGATTTCACTTTCCTTTTGGCTCAATGATTCGCTAGAAAGACTAATCAGGTAGCGAGTCAGTTTCTCGTCAATTGTGTTAATGGCTTCTTCAGTCTTGTGGCCTTTTTCCGCTAGTTTTTCATCTAGATTTATGATGTAGTCGTAGGAAAGGTCAAAAGCTTTTGCAGCATAGTTCCCCAAGTGAAGCAGTTCTTTTTTGGCATTTCCTAGAGCGATAGAAGGAGCCTGCTTGATGAGTTGTTCATCCAAGTAGAGAGCTTCGTATTTGACAACCTCATCTTCACCAGGAATGAGCTTGGTCACAATGTAAGCCAAGGCACCAATGAATGGGAACTGGATAATGGTATTTGTAATATTAAAGGTTCCGTGGGCAAAGGCAATGGTCATTTCTGGAGCTAGATTGAGAGTAGATTCAAACCATTGAATCAAGCCAGTGAAAGGTACAAGAAAGACAATACAGATGACCGTACCAATCACGTTAAAGACGACATGGGCACCGGCAACACGTTTGGCAGCGATATTGGCTCCAAGAGAAGCAATGATGGCTGTAATGGTCGTTCCGATATTATCACCAAACAAGACCGGTAGGGCACCTTGTAGGTCAATCAAACCACTTGCGTACAGGTTCTGTAAGATACCGATAGTTGCGGATGAAGCTTGAATGAGTAGGGTCAGTCCAGTTCCGACAAAGACACCTAGAATAGGACTCTTACTTAGTTCAACCATGTAGTCTCTAAAGACTTGCAGGTCTTTTAGGGGCTCCATTGCACCGCTCATAAGATTGAGGGCGAAGAAGATACCACCCACACCAAAGATAATCCGTCCGATGTTATTGATGGAGCGATTCTTGGTGAAGAAAAGACAAACAGCTCCGATAAAGAGCATAGGTAAGGCATAATCTCCTAGCTTAAAACCGATGATAAAGGATGTAACGGTGGTTCCAATATTGGCACCCATGACAATACCGATAGCCTGACGCAAGGTCAAAAGTCCCGCACTGACTAGTCCCACTGTAATGACAGTAACACCAGAACTTGATTGAATCAGCGCCGTCATACCGATACCAACCAGCACACCGAAGAAGGGATTGCTGGTATATTTGTCAATGTAAAAACGAAGGCGATCTCCAGCAGCTTGTTGCAAACCGTCTCCCATGGTCTTGATACTATATAAGAATAGCCCCAGACCACCTAAAAAGTGAAATAAAATTTCCTGCCAATTAATGGACATTTCTTTTTCCTCCGAAAAATAATCGCGGAATTTCTCCCATTCTATTTTAAAGGATAAAAGTAAATCTAACAAGTGTTTAGATGAAATTTTCCTAAGAAAAGGCAACTTGCTTTAAAAATAGGGAGTAAATTTACTTTCCAAGAGTGGTTTTATTCAATCATGTCCAAATTTTACTGATTATTATCCTAGCTATAGTTTTTGTGTCAAGTATATTGACAACGCTTTCATATAAGATAAAATGAAGATGATCCTGTTCTGGTGTTGTGCACTGAGAACAGTTACTGTTTATCTAAAAAGTAAAGCGCTTACTTTTTATTTTATTAGGAGGATAAGATGAAAGATCTATTTTTTGAAAAACGGTGCCGTTACAGTATTCGCAAGCTGTCAATCGGAGCTTGTTCCTTGATGATTGGTTCAGCTCTATTTGCGAGTCCAGCCCTTGCTGAACAAGTCACTGCCCCTGAAACAGCTACTAATACGAGCGCTCAAGCTACAAGCGCTAGTGAAACAGCGAGTCCAGACACTGCAACCATCGAAAAACAATTAGAAGAAACTGAAAACAAAGTAGCTGAGCAACCAATTTCAGAAAACTCTCCAGCAATAGCTGATTTGCTCAATGAAAAAGAAGAGGCAAAGCCGGCTCCGACAGATAAAGTTGAGAAGCCAGCTCCAGCAACTGACAAAGAAGGAGCCAAGCCAGAGGAGGCGCCTCAAGTAGCTGATAAAAAAGCCGACAAACCAAGTCTAGCAGACGTTCCTAAAAATGAAGAGAAGAGTCTCCGGCCAAAAGAAATCAAGTTTGATACTTGGGATGATTTGTTGAAATGGGAACCGGGTGCGCGTGAGGATGATCCTATTAACCGTTCCTCAGTTGAACTCGCCAAGCGCCATAGAGGGCAGTTGGTCAATGAAAAAGCAAGCAGAAGAGCCAAGGTTCAGGCGCTAGCAAATACCAACTCAAAGGCCAAAGACCACGCTTCTGTAGGTGGAGAAGAATTCAAGGCCTACGCCTTCGATTACTGGCAATACTTGGATTCAATGGTCTTCTGGGAAGGTCTAGTTCCAACTCCAGATGTCATTGATGCCGGTCACCGCAACGGAGTTCCCGTTTATGGAACCCTCTTTTTCAACTGGTCAAACAGTATTGCTGACCAAGAGAAATTTGCCGCTGCCTTGAAACAAGATGAGGATGGCACCTTCCCAATTGCACGCAAGCTCGTTGATCTTGCTAAGTATTACGGATTTGATGGCTATTTCATTAATCAGGAAACAACGGGGGAATTGGTAGCACCTCTTGGTGAAAAAATGCGCCAATTCATGCTCTATACAAAAGAATATGCAGCCAAAGTCAACCACCCAATCAAGTATGCTTGGTACGATGCCATGACCTACAAATACGGTCGTTACCACGAAGATGGTCTAGGTGATTACAACTACCAGTTCATGCAAAAAGAAGGAGACAAAGTTCCTGCGGACCAATTCTTTGCCAATTTCAACTGGAACAAGGAAAAGAATGACCACTCCGTAGAGATGGCCAAATGGCTAGAACGTAGCCAATATGATGTCTTTGCAGGCTTGGAATTGCAACAAGGTGGTTCTTATAAGACCAAAGTCAAATGGGATGCTCTCTTGGATGAAAAGGGTAAGTTGCGTTTGTCACTTGGACTTTTTGCACCAGATACGATTACCAGTCTAGGAAAAACAGGCGAAGACTACCACAAGAACGAAGACATCTTCTTTACAGGTTACCAAGGAGATCCAACGGCTCAAAAACCAGCAGATAAAGAGTGGTATGGAATTGCCAATTTAGTTGCTGACCGTACACCAGCAGTAGGACGTACCTTCACCACCTCTTTTAATACAGGTCATGGTAGAAAATGGTTTGTTGACGGTAAAGTTTCTAAGGATTCTGAGTGGAACTACCGTTCTGTTTCAGGTGTTTTGCCAACATGGCGCTGGTGGCAGACTTCGACAGGTGAAAAACTTCGTGCAGAATATGACTTTACAGATGCCTATAATGGTGGGAACTCCCTTAAATTCTCAGGTGATGTAGCTGGTAAGACGGACCAGGATGTGAATTTGTATTCTACCAAACTAGAAGTAACGGAGAAAACCAAACTTCGTGTTGCCCACAAGGGAGGAAAAGGCTCTAAAGTTTATATGGCCTTCTCTACGACTCCAGACTACAAATTTGAGGATGCAGCTGCATGGAAAGAACTGACTCTCTCTGATGACTGGAAGAATGAAGAATTTGACCTCAGCTCACTAGCAGGTAAAACCATCTATGCAATCAAACTCTTCTTCGAACATGAAGGGGCTGTAAAAGATTATCAGTTCAACCTAGGTCAATTAACCATTTCAGACAATCACCAAGCCCCGCAAGCTCCAACAGGACTCTCAGTGGTGAAACAATCTCTTAAAAATGCCCAAGAAGCTGAAGCAGTGGTCCAGTTTGCGGGTAACCAAGATGCAGATTTCTATGAAGTCTACGAAAAAGATGGGGATAACTGGCGTTTGTTGACAGGATCATCTGCTTCCACTATCTACTTGCCAAAAGTTAGCCGTCCTGCTAATGTGACTGGTAGGACTCAGGAACTGAAAGTCGTTGCAGTTGGTAAAAATGGCCTCCGTTCTGAAGCGGCGACGGCATCCTTTAACTGGGGGATGACAGTTCAGGATACAACTCTCCCAAGACCTTTGGCTGAAAATATTGTTCCAGGGGCAACGGTTATTGGTAGCACTTTCCCAAATACTGAAGGTGGAGAAGGCATTGAAGGTATGTTGAACGGTACCATTACTAGCCTGTCAGACAAGTGGTCTTCAGCTCAGTTGAGCGGTAGTGTGGATATTCGTTTGACCAAGCCACGTACCGTTGTTAGATGGGTCATGGATCATGCGGGAGCTGGTGGTGAGTCTGTCAACGACGGTTTGATGAACACCAAAGACTTTGACCTTTATTATAAAGATGCAGATGGTGAGTGGAAACTAGCTAAGGAAGTCCGTGGCAACAAAGCACACGTGACAGATATCACTCTTGACAAACCAATCACCGCGCAAGACTGGCGTCTAAAAGTTATCACTTCAGATAACGGAACACCTTGGAAAGCAATTCGTATCTATAACTGGAAGATGTACGAAACCTTGGACACAGAAAGTCAAAATATTCCAATGGCTAAGGTAGCTGCTCGTTCACTTGGAAACCACCAAGTTCAACTAGGCTTCTCTGATGTTCCAGCAGGCGCAACCATCACCGTTTACGACAAGGCAGATTCACAAACACCGATTGCAACTTTGAAGTCTGAAACTGGAGGCGACTTGGCAACAGCACCATTGGCCTTTGACAAGCAACCAACTCTCCTCTACTATCGTACCCAACTACCTGGTAAAGAAATCAGTAACACCTTGGCAGTAGCGATTCCGCAGGATGAGAGAAAAATTGCTGCAGTTAGCCTTGAAAAAGGACCTAAGAAGACGGTTTATAAAGAAGGTGAAAATCTCGACCTCAGAGGTGGAACCCTCCGTGTTCAGTACGAAGGGGGACAAGCCGATGAGCTGATTAACCTTACTCACTCAGGTGTGACAGTATCTGGCTACAACGCTCATCAAAAAGGGGAACAAAAGCTCACAGTCAGCTACCTTGGACTTCCAGTTACTGGAGACTTGAAGGTACAAGTGACAGGTCAAGATGAAGGAAAACCAAAGGAAGTAGCAGGTCTGTACATTACTCAGAAACCGAAAACGGACTATCTAGTAGGAGAGCAACTGGATCTTGCAGAAGGGCGCTTCGGCGTTCTCTATGATGATGAGACAGAAGAAAGCCATGCCTTCACGGATCAAGGTGTTGAAATTACGGGCTACGATGCTCAAAAGACTGGTCGTCAGACCTTGACCCTTCATTACAAGGGACACACAGCTGAGTTTGACGTCTTGGTTTCTCCAAAAGCAGCTGTCAACGACGAGTACCTCAAACAAGAAATTACTGCTGCCCAAGGTCGTCAGTCAACCCTTGCCTATACCTTCTCAAGTGAGGACAAACAAGCTGTACTAGTAGAGAAACTTAATGCAGCGAAAGCTGTTGCAGAAAACCATGATGCCAGTCAAGAAGAAGTCAACAAAGCCTTGAATGAATTGAAACAAGCTGGAGCGGACTTGGATGGAAATCAACGTTATCAGACTGCTAGAGAAGAATTGGAAGGCTTGCTCGAATCCCTTCGTGAAAAAAATCCTAAAGCTGAGTTGATTGAACAAGCAGAAACTTTGTTGGCTTCAGAGATGCCAACTCCACAAGCTTTTGCGGACATGAAAGAAAAGCTGAATAAGAAACTAGCTCCTGCAGAAGAAAGTCACCATGTTGGAAGTATGGATCCAAATGAAGTGGCCCCAACAGTTGAGGATCTCCCTGAACTAGTTATTGAAACTGAAACAACAGCCTATGAACGTCAGGAGCGACCAAACTCCGAATTTCTCAAAGGACAACGCCGTGTTGTGCAAGTAGGAGTTGAAGGCCAAGTTCGTCGTCTAGTAGAAGTAGATGCCAAAGGCAATCGCACCCTTCGTTCAACTAAAGTTCTCAAGGAAGCAATCCCAGAAATCACAGAAGTAGGTACAAAAGTTCTATCAAGCAACCAACCAGCTGAAGGTGTGAAAGATTTAGTTCTAGAAACTCCGAAACTGGAAGTTGAAGAGGGAACAGTTTCCTTCGAACATCAGGAACGACCAAATGCAGCCCTTCTCAAAGGCAAACGCCAGCTAGTTCAAGCAGGAGTTGAGGGCCAAGTTCGTCGCTTTGTAGAAGTTGATGCTCAGGGCAAACGCACCCTTCATTCTACTGAGGTTCTCAAGGAAGCTCTTCCAGAAATTGTTGAAGTAGGAACGAAAGAAGAGCAAGTCTCACAAACAAGGGATCAAGCGCTTTTAGCAACGCCAGCAAAAGTTGAAGAAGTAAGTAAAGAGCTGCCAAATACGGGAGCGACAAGAGATGCTAGTCTAGTAGCGCTGGGACTCCTCGGAGTAATGAGTGGCTACGGCTTGCTTGCTGGAAAGAAGAGAGAAGATTAATCGAATTTACGAATCTTGGATTTTCTTATAAAAATAAAAAACAAGGTTTGACTGTAGATTAGTCAGGCCTTGTTTTTAGTTTTGAAATTGAAGAGTAAATTTGAAGCTAGATTTTTGTTATTCAATTCCTTGGATAAATTTTTGGAAACGATAGGTGTCGAAATAAATATTGGATGCAACTAATTTATCAAATTCATCGAATTTCAGAAATTCTGCGACATCCAGCTCTAGTTCTTTTCCTTGAGGAGAATGTAGAAGGTATCGATTTAAAGCTGAGACTGTTCGACCATCAACAAGTAATTGCTTCACTTCAAGATGCTGGCTCAAAGCATAGAATTGGCCTGCGCCTTGCAAATAAACATCACGTCCTTGTCGAATTTCTATACTATCGCACATGCCATAGTCAAAGTTTTCAGCTACGAAATCTTCCCAGCCTCCCTCATTTACTGCCGTAAAATAGCTTTCTGCAAGTTTTTTTGTATCCATTTGGAACCTCCTGTAAAATAATTGGGCTATGATGAATATCACGAAATATTTTGCCCACTTAAGAGTATACAAAAGGAAATATGACTACAGGTTGTCATATTGCTGAAGATTTTTTTTGAGAGTACTGACCAGTAGATTTTGTAAGTGACTTGGAGATACGACCTTTACTTGATAACCAAAGCTTAAGAGTAAATCAAAAAATGCAGGAGTTAAAGCTCTAAATGCCTGAACTTTTATTATTTCGTCCTCGACTCTGATTTCTTCTTCCGTGAAGTGATCGTAGATTTTTGGAAGTGCAAATCTTGTAAAAACTAGTTCGATTTCTTCTCTTTGCCCCTCCACTTTATGTTTTGGGGGATTTAAAAAAAGCTCTAACTTTTCTTGAGATAAACGTGGATAATCGAATGGTTTATCTTTTATCTCCACTAGTTCTAGTTCACGAATTCGAGTTAATTTAAAAATACGAAAATCTAATTTTTCTAAGCAGTAACCGATAACATACCAAGCATTCAGTTTATAGATCAATCTGTATGGGATAATTGTTCGCTGACTTTTCTCCTGTTTTTTCGAATAGTAAGAAAAAGAAATCATCTGTTCAGTTTGTATCGCTTCCTCAATGTCTAGTAAATAATTTGTATTAAGAGTCCAGGAACTGAGATCAAAGTAAAAAGGACTGTTTGCTCTTGTAATTTCTTGAGAAGACAGCTTGTGTTCGATACTGTCAAGATTTGAATGACCAACGATTTTACTAACATTTTGGCTTATATTAATGATAAACTGTCTCTCTTCCTCAGTAAAAAAGTTCCTGTCTATCTTATAGTCGCTTGGTATATAGAAACCTCCCTTATCTCCACGTTCCGAATAGATTGGGATCCCCGCTAAACTGAGTGTATCCATGTCCCTATATACAGTTCGAGTAGATATTTCAAACCTCTCTGCAATCTCTTTAGCTGTTATTCTCTTCTTATTTAAAAGAGACAGTAAAATATAGATTAGTCTTTCTAATTTCATGGTAGCAATTCCCCTTCTTTTAATTTCAAATAGCACAAACTGAAGAAACTATTTTAGTTATATTGTATAATAAGAAACCTAGCAATTCAAAAAGAAGGACTGTAGAGTTTAGAATATTAAGGATTAAAATCTTAGAAAAAGGATAGTATAGAAGTAATTAGGCAGATCAATCAAGAAATTTGCCTAAATTATTCCAACCGAATTATGTGAAAATTGCTATTTCCCGAACTGCAATCCTAGGTTTTTAGGTTAATAAATAGAAGAATGAACAAGAAAAGTTTAGGGTTTTTCTATCTCTTTTGCGGATTTTGTGATATAATTAACACGTATAAAAAAAGAAGGAGTCATATCTAATGGCAAAATTGACTGTTAAAGACGTTGACTTGAAAGGGAAAAAAGTTCTCGTTCGTGTTGACTTCAACGTACCTGTTAAAGATGGCGTGATTACCAATGACAACCGTATCACTGCAGCTCTTCCAACTATCAAGTACATCCTTGAACAAGGTGGACGTGCAATCCTCTTCTCTCACCTTGGACGTGTCAAAGAAGAAGCAGACAAAGAAGGTAAATCACTTGCTCCTGTAGCTGCTGACTTGGCTGCTAAATTGGGACAAGAAGTTAAATTTATCCCAGGTGTTACACGTGGTGCTGAATTGGAAGCCGCTGTTAACGCTCTTGAAGATGGACAAGTTCTCTTGGTTGAAAACACTCGTTTCGAAGATGTTGACGGCAAGAAAGAATCTAAAAACGATCCTGAACTTGGTAAATACTGGGCTTCACTTGGAGATGGTATCTTTGTAAACGATGCATTCGGTACTGCTCACCGTGCACACGCATCTAACGTTGGTATCTCAGCAAACGTTGAAAAAGCAGTTGCTGGATTCCTTCTTGAAAACGAAATTGCCTACATCCAAGAAGCAGTTGAAGCTCCAGAACGTCCATTCGTGGCTATCCTTGGTGGTTCAAAAGTATCTGACAAGATCGGTGTTATCGAAAACTTGCTTGAAAAAGCTGATAAAGTCCTTATCGGTGGTGGGATGACTTACACATTCTATAAAGCACAAGGTATCGAAATCGGTAACTCACTTGTTGAAGAAGACAAATTGGATGTTGCGAAAGCTCTTCTTGAAAAAGCAAACGGCAAATTGATCTTGCCAGTTGACTCAAAAGAAGCAAACGCATTTGCTGACTACACTGAAGTGAAAGACACTGAAGGTGAAGCAGTTGACCCAGGTTTCCTTGGTCTTGACATCGGTCCAAAATCTATCGCTAAATTCGATCAAGAATTGACTGGTGCGAAGACAGTTGTATGGAACGGACCAATGGGTGTATTTGAAAACCCAGACTTCCAAGCTGGTACAATCGGTGTTATGGACGCTATCGTGAAACAACCAGGCGTGAAATCAATCATCGGTGGTGGTGACTCAGCTGCCGCAGCTATCAACCTTGGTCGTGCAGACAAGTTCTCATGGATCTCTACTGGTGGTGGAGCATCAATGGAACTCCTTGAAGGTAAAGTATTGCCAGGATTGGCTGCACTCACAGAAAAATAAGAGTATAATTAAGAAGATGGTTTCGCCATCTTCTTTTTTGTACCTTTTTAAATGTATATTATTGCATATATGAAAAGAAAAGGATTAAATATTTGCATCTTGCCTTGTGAAGTGTTAATATAAGAAGTAACGACTAAATTTAGATAAGGAAATGGCTTATAATGAAAAATAAAAAAGAAGTCTATGGATTTCGTAAAAGCAAAGTTGCGAAAACATTGTGTGGTGCTGTTTTAGGAACTGCTTTGATTGCTTTTGCAGATCAGGCAGTTTTTGCTGATGAAGTTACAGAGACAACTAGTACAAGTACAGTTGAGGTGGCTACTACAGGAAATCCGGCCACAAATTTACCTGAAGCTCAGGGTGAAATGAGCCAAGTTGCCAAAGAAAGCCAAGCTAAGGCTGGTTCTAAAGACTCAGCTTTGCCAGTAGAAGTATCATCAGCTGATCTAGATAAAGCAGTTGCCGATGCAAAATCTGCAGGAGTTAAGGTAGTTCAAGATGAAACAAAAGACAAAGGAACAGCCACAACTGCTACAGAAAATGCTCAAAAACAAGATGAGATTAAAAGCGACTATGCTAAACAGGCTAAAGAAATAAAGACAACAACTGAAGCATATAAAAAAGAAGTCGCAGCTCATCAGGCAGAAACAGATAAAATCAATGCTGAAAACAAAGCAGCGGATGACAAGTATCAAAAAGATCTAAAAAGTCATCAAGAAGAAGTTGAAAAAATCAACACTGCTAATGCAACAGCTAAAGCAGAATATGAGGCTAAGCTAGCGCAATACCAAAAAGATTTAGCAACTGTCAAAAAAGCAAATGAGGATAGTCAACAAGACTATCAAAATAAACTTTCAGCATACCAGACAGAATTAGCTCGAGTACAAAAAGCTAATGCGGAAGCTAAAGAGGCATATGATAAAGCAGTAAAAGAAAACACTGCAAAGAATGCAGCGCTTCAAGCTGAAAATGAAGCGATTAAACAACGTAATGAAACTGCAAAAGCGACTTATGAAGCGGCAATGAAGCAGTATGAAGCAGATCTTGCAGCTATTAAGAAAGCCAAGGCAGATAATGATGCTGATTATCAAGCTAAATTAGCAGCTTATCAGACAGAACTAGCTCGCGTTCAGAAAGCAAATGCTGATGCAAAAGCAGCCTATGAAAAGGCTGTTGAAGAAAACACTGCTAAGAACAATGCTATCCAAGCTGAAAATGAAGCGATTAAGCAACGTAACGCTGCTGCAAAATCGACTTATGAAGCTGCGATGAAGAAATACGAAGCAGATTTGGCAGAAGTTAAACAAGCGAATGCAGCTAACGAAACAGACTACCAAACTAAGCTAGCAGCTTATCAGACAGAACTAGCTCGCGTTCAAAAAGCAAATGCCGATGCAAAAGCAGCCTATGAAAAGGCTGTTGAAGACAATAAGGCAAAAAATGCAGCGATTAAAGCTGAGAATGAAGAAATCAAGCAACGTAATGCCGTGGCTAAAACAGATTATGAAGCTAAGGTTGCAAAATATGAAGCAGATCTTGCCAAGTATAAGAAAGATTTCGCAGCTTATACTGCAGCACTCGCAGAAGCGGAGAGTAAAAAGAAACAAGATGGTTATCTTTCAGAACCAAGATCACAATCGTTGAACTTTAAATCAGAACCAAATGCAATACGAACAATTGATTCATCTGTACATCAATATGGGCAGCAGGAATTGGATGCTCTGGTAAAATCATGGGGGATTTCGCCAACAAATCCTGATAGGAAAAAATCTACAGCATATTCATATTTCAATGCAATCAATTCGAATAACACTTATGCAAAGCTTGTATTAGAAAAGGATAAACCAGTCGATGTTACCTATACTGGTCTAAAAAATTCAAGTTTTAATGGTAAGAAAATTTCAAAAGTAGTTTACACTTACACATTAAAAGAAACAGGTTTTAACGATGGAACCAAAATGACTATGTTTGCCTCGAGTGATCCAACTGTGACAGCATGGTATAATGATTATTTTACTTCTACAAACATTAATGTAAAAGTCAAGTTTTATGATGAAGAAGGTCAACTTATGAATCTCACAGGAGGATTAGTTAATTTTTCATCTCTAAATAGAGGTAACGGTAGTGGAGCAATTGATAAAGATGCAATTGAAAGTGTTAGAAACTTTAACGGTCGATATATTCCAATTTCTGGTTCATCTATCAAGATTCATGAAAATAACTCTGCTTATGCAGATTCATCAAATGCAGAAAAATCGCTAGGCGCTCGTTGGAATACATCGGAATGGGATACAACCTCTAGTCCAAATAATTGGTACGGAGCTATTGTCGGTGAAATAACTCAATCGGAGATTAGCTTTAATATGGCTTCTTCTAAAAGTGGAAATATTTGGTTTGCTTTCAATTCAAATATTAATGCAATTGGGGTTCCGACGAAACCTGTTGCACCAACAGCTCCAACTCAACCAATGTATGAGACAGAGAAACCATTGGAGCCAGCACCGGTAGCACCGACATATGAAAATGAGCCAACTCCACCAGTTAAGACTCCGGATCAACCAGAGCCATCAAAACCAGAAGAGCCAACATATGAGACAGAGAAACCATTGGAACCAGCTCCAGTAGTACCAACATATGAAAATGAGCCAACTCCACCGGTAAAAACTCCAGATCAACCAGAGCCATCAAAACCAGAAGAGCCAACATATGAGACAGAGAAGCCATTGGAGCCAGCACCAGTAGCACCAAGCTACGAAAATGAGCCAACTCCACCGGTAAAAACTCCAGATCAACCAGAGCCATCAAAACCAGAAGAGCCAACATATGATCCAATGCCAACTCCACCGGTAGCACCAACTCCTAAGCAGTTGCCAACATCACCAGCGGTGCCAACAGTTCACTACCATTACAATCGTCTATTTGCACAACCTCAGATTAATAAAGAAATTAAAAACGAGGATGGGGTAGATATTGACCGGACATTGGTTGCTAAACAGTCAATTGTTAAGTTTGAATTGAAAACTGAAGCCTTGACAGCTGGACGTCCAAAAACTACTTCATTTGTATTGGTAGATCCGCTTCCAACTGGCTATAAGTTTGACTTGGATGCAACTAAGGCTGCAAGTACAGGCTTTGATACAACTTATGATGAAGCCAGTCATACTGTAACTTTTAAGGCGACTGATGAGACATTGGCAACATACAATGCTGACTTAACTAAACCTGTTGAGACTCTTCATCCAACGGTTGTTGGTCGAGTATTGAACGATGGGGCAACTTATACGAATAACTTCACTTTGACAGTCAATGATGCTTATGGTATTAAGTCAAATGTTGTTCGTGTAACGACTCCTGGTAAACCAAATGATCCTGATAATCCAAATAACAACTATATTAAGCCAACGAAAGTAAATAAGAATAAAGAAGGCCTTAATATCGATGGAAAAGAAGTTTTAGCTGGTTCAACCAACTACTACGAATTAACATGGGATTTGGATCAATATAAGGGTGATAAATCTTCTAAGGAAGCAATCCAAAACGGCTTCTACTATGTAGATGATTATCCAGAAGAAGCTTTAGATGTTCGTCCTGATTTGATTAAGGTTGCAGATGAAAAAGGAAATCAAGTATCAGGTGTCAGCGTTCAAAAATATGACAGTCTAGAAGCTGCTCCTAAGAAAGTTCAAGACTTGTTGAAGAAAGCTAACATTACTGTTAAGGGTGCTTTCCAACTCTTCTCTGCTGATAATCCAGAAGAATTTTACAAGCAATATGTAGCAACTGGAACATCATTAGTCATTACAGATCCGATGACTGTTAAGTCTGAATTTGGTAAGACAGGTGGTAAGTATGAAAATAAGGCCTATCAAATTGATTTCGGAAATGGCTATGCTACAGAAGTAGTGGTTAACAACGTACCGAAAATCACACCGAAAAAAGATGTAACAGTAAGTCTAGATCCAACTAGTGAAAATCTGGATGGTAAAACAATTCAATTTTATCAAACATTTAACTATCGTCTGATTGGTGGCCTCATTCCACAAAATCATTCAGAGGAATTAGAAGATTACAACTTTGTGGATGATTATGACCAAGCTGGTGATCAGTATACTGGTAATTACAAGACATTCAGCTCTCTGAACTTGACAATGAAAGATGGTTCAGTGATTAAGGCAGGTACAGATCTAACATCTCAAACAACTGCTGAAACAGATGCTGCAAATGGTATTGTAACTGTTCGTTTCAAGGAAGAATTCTTACAAAAGATTAGTTTGGATTCACCATTCCAAGCTGAAACCTACCTTCAAATGCGCAGAATTGCTATTGGAACATTTGAAAATACTTATGTAAATACTGTTAATAAGGTTACTTATGCATCTAACACAGTACGTACAACAACTCCAATACCAAGAACTCCAGACAAACCGACACCAATTCCAACGCCAAAACCAAAGGATCCAGACAAACCGACACCAATTCCAACTCCAAAACCAAAGGATCCTGACAAACCTGAGACACCAAAAGAACCAAGAGTTCCTAGTCCAAAAGTTGAAGAACCTTCAACACCAATTCCTGTTTCTGTTGGTAAAGAAATAACTACACTTCCAAAAACAGGAACAAATGATTCAAGCTACATGCCATATCTTGGACTAGCTGCCTTAGTGGGAGTTTTAGGACTTGGTCAGTTGAAACGAAAAGAAGACGAAAGCAAGTAATGCCTGAAAACTCGATTAAAAGAGGAACTTAGTTTTCTCTTTTTCTTGTTATTTGAATTAAAAACGTTTCCTATTGATTTTTACTCATAAAATCAACTAATTTATGATAAAATGGAAGTAGAAAGTTGAGATTATGAGTTATTTTAAAAAATATAAATTTGACAAGTCACAGTTCAAGTTTGGTCTACGAACCTTTAAAACCGGAATTGCTGTTTTTTTAGTTCTCTTGATTTTTGGATTTTTTGGTTGGAAGGGACTTCAAATTGGGGCTTTGACAGCAGTCTTTAGTTTGAGAGAAAGCTTTGATAAGAGTGTTCATTTTGGAACTTCACGTATTCTAGGAAATAGTATCGGTGGTTTCTATGCTCTTATCTTTTTTCTCTTAAATACCTTATTTCACGGAGCCTTTTGGGTGACCTTGGTGGTTGTTCCAATCTGCACTATGTTAACCATTATGACAAATGTGGCCATGAATAATAAATCGGGGGTTATTGGTGGTGTAGCAGCTATGTTAATCATTACCCTCTCAATACCGAGCGGTGAAACAATTTTGTACGTGTTTGCGCGTGTATCGGAAACTTTTATGGGAGTTTTTGTCGCAATTCTCGTAAATTATGATATTGATCGTATTCATCTCTTTTTAGAGAAAAAAGAAAAATAATGTTACATTTTATAACATTATCGATTGACGTATTTATTTTTTTAGACTATAATAGACAGAAAGAAGGAAATTGTAAATGAAGGAAAGAGAATTTCGCCGAAATATGGCTGTTTTTCCTATCGGTAGTGTGATGAAGTTGACCGATCTATCAGCGCGTCAGATTCGTTATTATGAAGATCAAGAGTTGATTAAACCTGATCGAAACGAAGGGAACCGTCGCATGTATTCGTTGAATGATATGGATCGTCTGCTTGAAATCAAAGATTATATCTCTGAAGGCTACAATATCGCTGCCATTAAGAAAAAATATGCTGAACGTGAGGCGAAGTCCAAGAAAGTGGTGAGTCAGACGGAGGTGCGTCGCGCACTTCATAATGAACTCCTCCAGCAGGGACGCTTTGCTTCAGCACATTCACCTTTTGGTCGCGGTTAGGCAACCGCAAGTAGTCATATATTAAGGAGAATAACCATGCCAATCACAGCTGCAGATATTCGTCGTGAAGTCAAGGAAAAAAATGTTACCTTTATTCGTCTCATGTTCTCAGATATTTTGGGAACGATGAAAAACGTCGAAATTCCTGCTACAGATGAACAACTAGACAAAGTCTTGACTAACAAGGCAATGTTTGATGGATCTTCTATTGAAGGTTTTGTACGTATCAATGAGTCAGATATGTACTTGTACCCAGACTTGGATACATGGACAGTCTTCCCTTGGGGAGATGAAAACGGAAGTGTTGCAGGTTTGATCTGTGATGTCTATACAACAGAAGGTAAACCATTTGCAGGTGACCCTCGTGGCAATTTGAAACGTGCTCTTCGCCATATGGAAGAAGTAGGATTCAAATCCTTCAACCTTGGACCAGAGCCAGAATTCTTTCTATTTAAGCTAGACGAAAATGGTGATCCAACACTTGAAGTAAATGACAAAGGTGGCTACTTTGACTTAGCGCCTACTGACCTTGCGGACAATACACGTCGTGAGATTGTGAATGTCTTGACCAAAATGGGATTTGAAGTAGAAGCAAGTCACCACGAGGTTGCGGTTGGTCAACATGAAATTGACTTCAAGTATGATGAAGTGCTCCGCGCTTGTGATAAGATTCAAATCTTTAAACTCGTTGTTAAAACTATTGCTCGTAAACATGGTCTTTACGCAACCTTTATGGCGAAACCAAAATTTGGTATTGCTGGCTCAGGTATGCACTGTAATATGTCTTTGTTTGATGCAGAAGGAAACAATGCCTTCTTTGATCCAAATGATCCAAAAGGAATGCAGTTGTCAGAAATAGCTTACCATTTCCTTGGTGGTTTGATCAAGCATGCTTACAACTATACTGCCATCATGAACCCAACTGTTAACTCCTACAAACGTTTGGTTCCAGGTTATGAAGCGCCGGTTTACATCGCTTGGGCTGGTCGTAACCGTTCGCCACTTGTGCGCGTACCAGCTTCACGTGGTATGGGAACTCGTCTTGAGTTGCGTTCAGTGGATCCAATGGCTAACCCGTACATCGCTATGGCGGTTCTGTTGGAAGTTGGTTTGCACGGTATTGAAAACAAAATCGAAGCACCAGCTCCTATCGAAGAAAATATCTACATCATGACAGCAGAAGAGCGTAAGGAAGCTGGTATTACAGACCTTCCATCAACTCTTCACAACGCTTTGAAAGCTTTGACTGAAGACGAAGTGGTCAAGGCTGCACTAGGTGAGCACATCTATACGAGCTTCCTTGAAGCCAAGCGTATCGAGTGGGCTAGCTATGCGACCTTTGTGTCACAATGGGAAGTTGATAATTATCTAGATTTGTATTAATAGTAGAAAAGAGGTTGTCCGAATGGGCAATCTTTTTTGCTTGCTAAGTTATAAATGTATTTTGATACAGTTTTTAGTATAGATAATATAGGCTATTTATGTTTTTTTGTCTAGCTTACAATTATGCATCAGAATGGGAATATTCTGACAAATCTCAGAAAGAGATATTAAGTTTATCTTTAGATTTTCTTTATAAAGATCGTATTTAATGGCGATTTTCTACTTTTTTAAAAAGTTTACTATTTGACAACGTATTGCTTGTATAAATGAATAGTAAATGGTAAAATATCATTTGAAATGAATGAATCCCGTCCTCTATCTAATTGTATTAATATATTATTTATTAGGACTTATTCGTTGTATTTTACTATTATAAGTAAGGAGATTACATGCAAAAAGACAAGTGGTGGCTACCATTTTTAGCGGTGGGGGTCATCATAGGTTTAACGGTGGGTTTTCTTTATTACACCAGACCCACTAAGGATGGAGATATAGGCGCATCGTCAGTTTCGCAATCAACTTCTAGTGATGAGAACAATACGGCTTTGAGTTTAAAAGGTCAACAACTTCCAGAATTTAAAATGACCACTCGAGACGGTAAATTGGTTGCTAGTTCAGAACTGTATGATAAACCTATGTTAGTTGTCGAATGGGCTAGTTGGTGTCCACATTGTCAGAAACAACTGCCTATTGTTCAACAGATGTATGAAAAGTATGGAGATCAAATTCATTTTGTTCTACTCAATATGAGCGATCCGAATAGAGAGACAAAGGAGAAGGCTGATCAGTATATCAAAGAAAAAGGATATACTTTCCCGTATTATTATGATGAGGATCAAGGGGCAGCCGATCTCTTACAGGTTCAAACCATACCTAGTATGTATCTTGTAACCAAACAGCAACAGGTAAAGAATGTATTGGTAAACCACACTACTGCTGAAAATTTCTCGAAAGAGTTACAAGAGCTACTGAATTAATATATCTGCAATAGAAAAAAGGAGGAATAAGGAATCAAATAGGATTTCAGAGAAAACTATGAAAGATTTCATTAAAAAGGTATCCATTCTGTTTATGATTTTGTTTCTGTCTGTGCCTTTAGGATTAGCTGGACTATTCTTTGTTCGTGGTGCATCTGCCGATGAAGGTGGAGTTACTCGGGTAGGTGATACAGAAATCATTCAAAATGGATGTTATCGTAAAATTAAGAAGACAGAGAACACACAGTGGACAGTTCCGCGTAAACCAATCGACTTGGTCATCCTTCAGGATGCCAGTGGGTCGTTTGAAAAAACTATCCCAAGTGTTAAAAATGCTTTGAAGCGTTTGACCACTTATGTGAAACCTGAACAGTACAATGAAGCCGACCCGCATTTAGTGAGTACAGGGGATCCTGATACGACTGACCGCGTCTTCGTTTCAGCTTACCAAGGATTAGATCAGGTTCGATATTTTGATAATGAAGACTTCACAGGAGCGATTGATACCTATACAAATGAGGGGATTACGGGTAAACATTATCAGTTTAGTTCAAGTGATTTGACATCAGATCAAAAATCTATTCATAGCTTTATTGATAATATTACTGTTGGAGGAGGAACTCCTACGGTTCCTGGTATTACGGATGCTCTTGCTGCTTATAACAGTAAAAAAGGAGAAATGAAAAATGGTCGTAAGACAGTATTCCTTCTCGTAACGGATGGTGTGGCCAATGGTTACCGTCTTCCAGATGGTAATGTTGTTATGGATAAAAGCTATGCCAGAACATATAAGCTACAACCTGCATGGGGACTTGGTCAAAACTATTTCCCTGAAGCAGCGCAAGATATTGTCAGCCGTGCAAAAGAATTAAAAGAGGCAGGAAATACCCTTAAGAATGCTGTTGGATCAGAAGGTTCTGTAGTTATTGGTTTCTGGGAGCGTGTAGAAGGGTTCACTGACCCATACTTCCAATATGGTTCTGCTTATTTGAATGGATTTGGAAAAACGTTGAATATCGGTGACAATCGTTCCGTGCAAGGGATTTTCCACGATGCCCTTCAATCAATGGCTTCGCCAAACAAGACAGTTAATGGCAAGGATGTTTCCTTCTATGTTAATGAACAAAATAATATTGATGTATTCTCGCAAAAGATTTTGGAATCCGTAGCAGCAGCTCTGATTAAGGAAGATATCAAAGGTGAGTTTGAAGTTACTCCAGGATATAAGGTAGATGCTGTTCGAATCAATGGTAAAACGGTCGTTGAAAAAGTTACAGATCCGTCAAAACAAATTCGTGGTAAGATTGTTCAAGAAGGGGACAAAGTTACCATCTCTGTTCCAGATAGTGTCTTCAATCCTGGGGATAATAAATTTGACTATGACTTGAGTAAGGAAGCTCGAGCTCCTGAGACAAATGAAGATGACGAAGTGGATCCGCCGGCAGATTACAAGCCAGAAAATGAAACAATCACAGTTCCAGAATTGACTGGGGTCTTTAAAACGGGAGATTTCACTACTCGTAAAATCGGTGGTAAGAATGAGACTGTCGAAGTCCAAAAATTGGAATACTGTTATCCAAGCGCAACGAAGACAGTGAAAGATGCGGATGCTAGCAACGATATTGGTGTCATTCCAGATCCGTTAGAGTTGACTAAGAAACCATCTTATTCTGCACAACTAAGCAAGAAAGACGAAGAGTTCACTTATACAGTAGATTACAACTTCAATAACGTTCCTTACGAATTTGAAAAGAACGTTATGTTAACAGACCCACTTGATTACCGCTTGGAAGTGGTGAGCCATTCTGCTCAAGGTCCAGATGGACAAAGCTGGCCAACTCGTGTGGTAACTCAAAAGGATGCTGGAGGCAACTCACAAAGCGTCGTTGTAGCGGATGTTCCGGCAAAAGATGGCAAGTACAACTACTTGGTTCTTAAGAAAGCTAAAATGACGATTACCGTTCGTCTTAAAGAAGAATACCGTAAGAACCAAGCAAGCAAAGAATTCATGGCCCTTCTTCAAGATAATGATGGATTCGGTTTGCTGAACCAGGGTAATATCATGTGGAATGGTGAGGATAATAATCCTGATCCAAGTAAACATGCTAAAACAGATGACAAACCAAGTACCATTCGTCGCTCAAACCCAGTCTATGTTAAACCACCAGTTGATACCGAAATTACGAAGAAGGTCAATGATAAGGAACATGAAGATCTTAAGACAGAAGGAGAACTCTTCGAGTACAAGGTAAGTGTTCCATGGCCAGGTATTGCAGATACATTTAGCCTTACAGATACAGTTGTTTCAGAGTTGGAAGTTCAGGCAGATAGCTTGAATGTGAAACTTGGTGGAAATGATGATGCTGAGTTGAAAACTGCTACAAAAGTTGAAGGCCAAACTGTTTCACTGACTCTTGATAAAACTCAACTTAAAAAAATCTCACGTAAGGTAAGTCGTCGTAAAACTAAAGATGTTCAATACCTTGAATTGACCTTCAAGGCTAAGATTCGTCCGGGTGCTGACCTTTCTAAATATAAGGAAGATGGTCAAATTAAAGTACCTAACACGGCAGATGTTGCCTTGAATGATATCAAGAAAACATCGAATAAAGTAACGGTTACACCACCAAAACCAAAAGAACCTTCTATTGATAAGAAGATTAATGAAAACTTGGATACATTCCAAACATTTGATGGACAACCATACAACTACAACATTACAACAGCTGTGCCAAGTGATGTTGCTAATTACAAGAAATTTGTGATTCGTGATACACTGGATGCTAATTTGGAACTTGCAGGTGACGTAAGTATTAAAGGTTCTGCAGCTGCCCTCTTTGATATCCACACCAATGGCCAAGAAATTACGGCAACGGTGAAGGATGGTCAGTTTGGTGAACTTGCAAAATACTCAACTGTTGAACTAGTCATTCCTGCAAAAGTTAAAAATGGTGTGACAGGTACAACCATTGAAAACAAGGCTTCTATTTCCTTTACAAATGAGAATAATGTAGAGAAAGAAGTTGAAACGAAACCTGTCACTGTAACGCCACCTCCTGTAACGAAGAAGATCAATGAAACCCTTGATCACTTAGATATCGCGACAGGTCAAGCGTATAACTACAACATCAAGACAAAACTTCCAACCGATATTACAGATTACAAGAAATTTGTGATTACAGATACACTTGAAGGAGATTTGTCAGTTATCAATGAAACTTCAAGCAAACCAGTTATCAAAGGAGCAGCTGCAGCCTTCTTCGATGTAACAGTTGAGGGTCAAACCGTGACTGCAACGATGAAGGACTTTGCGAACGCTACAGACCTTGCTGGTCAAGAAGTTGAATTGATTATTCCGGCTAAGATCAATGATGGAGTGACTCGTATCAACATTCCAAATACTGCGAAGTTCAGCTTCACAGATAAGAACGATCATAGCGGAGAAAAAGAAACGAAACCAGTCACCGTAACGCCTCCATCAGAACCAGGTGTTGATAAGAAAATCAACGAAACATTGACAGAGGCAACAATCGGTGCAGAAACCGACTTTACTTATAATATCAAAGCGAAATTGCCAAATGATATTACAACGTACAAGTCCTTCGTTGTAACGGATACCTTGGATGAGAACTTGACTCCAGGTCAAGCTGAAATCAAGGGAGCTGCAGCGAAATTCTTCGATGTAACAGTTCAAGGTCAAACCGTGACTGCAACGATGAAGGATTTTGCGAATGCGGGTGACTACGGTAACCAAGAAGTAGAGCTCGTGATTCATGCCAAAGTGAAGAAAGGCTCAACTGTTCCATCTATTGAGAACAAAGCTAAGATTACATACACTAACAAGAATGACCAACAAGGTGAGAAAGAAACCAAGCCGGTTACAGTTACTCCACCACCAATCACTAAGAAAGTGAATGGTCAGGAACACGCAGATCTTGGTAAGTTATCAGAAGTCTTCACGTATACGATTGACTCAACGGTTCCACATGTGGCAGATACATTCACCATTTCAGATGATATCGTCAAAGAATTGGCATTTGAAGGAGAAGCAACGGTCACTGTTGATGGCCAAGCTGTTCAAGACCTCACTGTAACAACAGAAGGTCAACGTTTGATGGTCACATTTGGAAAAGATCAAGTGAAACAATATGCTGGTAAAGCTGTACAAGTTTCATTTAAGGCTAAGGTGAAGGAAGGCATTACCTTTGATGCACTCTTAGCGGCTTATCCAAATGAATCAAAAGACAAGCCGGTAGTACCAAATACTGCTAGCTACATCATTAATGATAATCCTGATTCTAAGAAAGAATCAAAACCAGTTACAGTTACACCACCACCAACCACTACTCCAGAGCTTAAGAAGGAAGTAAACGGAGCAGAACGTTACGATCTTGCAAAACGTAATGAAGAATTTACTTATACTTTGAAAACAACAATGCCTGCCAGCGCAACTGTGTTTGAGATGACAGACGAGTTGAAAGAAGTTTTAGAATTTGTTGGTGAGAATGCTTCAGCTACTGTTAAACTTGATGGTGAGGATGCAGGATCGAAGGCGACAGTGACACTTTCTGGCCAAGTGATCAAAGTTGCCTTTACAGAAGCTTCTGTAAAAGCAGATGCTGGTAAGTCTATTGAAGTGAATTTCAAGGCTAAGATTAGAGATAATGCCAACTTATCCGCTTATGTGAATAAAGATGGTAAGACAGAGATTCCGAATAAGGCTTCTTATGATATTGATCATAATCCAAAATACCACAAGGATTCGAACGAAGTTCCAGTAACGCCTCCAACACCAGAAGAGCCAGAAATCAAGAAAGATGTGAATGGCAAAGAAGCTGAAACTCTTGACAAACGCGATCAAGTCTTCACTTACAACGTGAAAACAAGTGTAGCGCAAGATGCGACAGCCTTCGCAGTCACAGATACACTCGTAGACGTTCTTGAATTCGCAGGAACTTCAAGTGCGACCTTGAATGGTCAAGCTCTTGATGCAAGTCAAATCAAGGTAGAAGGCCAAACGATTACCTTGACCCTTACAGAAGACCAAGTGAAAGCCAATGGCGGTCAAGCAGTTGAATTAACATTCGACGCGAAGATCAAAGCCGGTGCTAACTTGTCTGCGTATGTGAAGGAAGACGGTCGTACACAGATTCCGAATAAGGCTTCTTATGACGCAAGCTTCCCACACAAACCAGGAGTGCACAAGGACTCTAACGAAGTCCCGGTAACGCCTCCAACACCAGACGAGCCAGAGATCAAGAAAGATGTTAACGGTAAGGCAGAAGAAACGCTCGCGAAACGTGATGAAGTCTTCACTTACAACGTGAAAACAACAGTAGCGCAAGATGCGACAGCCTTCTCAGTCACAGATACCCTAGTAGACGTTCTTGAGTTCGCTGGAACTTCAAGTGCTAAATTGAATGGTCAAGCGCTTGACGCTAGCCAAATCAAGGTAGAGGGACAAACCATTACCTTGACGCTTACAGAAGACCAAGTCAAAGCAAATGGTGGTCAAGCAGTTGAATTAACATTCGACGCTAAGATTAAAGCCGGCGCTAACTTGTCTGCTTACCTATCAGAAGATAAGACTGTGAAAGTTCCGAACAAGGCAGCTTACAGAGCAGATCTTCCAAACAAACCAGGCTTCACTAAGGATTCAAATGAAGTTCCAGTAACGCCACCGACTCCAGAAGAGCCAGAAATCAAGAAAGATGTGAATGGCAAAGAAGCTGAAACTCTTGACAAACGCGATCAAGTCTTCACTTACAACGTGAAAACAAGTGTAGCGCAAGATGCGACAGCCTTCGCAGTCACAGATACACTCGTAGACGTTCTTGAATTCGCAGGAACTTCAAGTGCGACCTTGAATGGTCAAGCTCTTGATGCAAGTCAAATCAAGGTAGAAGGCCAAACGATTACCTTGACCCTTACAGAAGACCAAGTGAAAGCAAATGGTGGTCAAGCAGTTGAATTAACGTTCGACGCTAAGATTAAAGCCGGCGCTAACTTGTCTGCTTACCTATCAGAAGATAAGACTGTGAAAGTTCCGAACAAGGCAGCTTACAGAGCAGATCTTCCAAACAAACCAGGCTTCACTAAGGATTCAAATGAAGTTCCAGTAACGCCACCGACTCCAGAAGAGCCAGAAATCAAGAAAGATGTGAACGGCAAAGAAGCTGAAACTCTTGATAAACGCGATCAAGTCTTCACTTACAACGTGAAAACAACAGTAGCGCAAGATGCGACAGCCTTCTCAGTCACAGATACCCTAGTAGACGTTCTTGAGTTCGCAGGAACATCAAGTGCTAAATTGAATGGTCAAGCGCTTGACGCTAGCCAAATCAAGGTAGAGGGACAAACCATTACCTTGACGCTTACAGAAGACCAAGTCAAAGCAAATGGTGGTCAAGCAGTTGAATTAACGTTCGACGCTAAGATTAAAGCGGGAGCTGATTTAAGTCCATATCTAACAGATCGTGGATTCACTGTTCCAAATACAGCTTCTTATGATGCGAAGTTCCCACACAAACCAGGGCTACACAAAGATTCGAATAAAGTTCCGGTAATTGTTCCAAAAGAACCAGAACCAGAAATTTCTAAGAAGATTAACCGTACCTTGGACCACTTGGATGTGGAATACGACGCACCATACATGTATAATGTCAATACCACTTTGCCAAAAGATATTGATAAGTACAAAGAGTTCACAGTCACAGATACACTTGAACCGGTCTTGGCAATCGCTGATACACCAGTAGCTTATGTAGATGGACGTGATGCAAATGGTGCCCTTGAAACAAGTGTTGAAGGAAATACAGTCACTGTGAAAGTGAAAGATTTCGCTCGATTGAAAGGTTTCAAAGAAATCCAATTGTATATCCCAGCTAAGCTCAAAGCTAATAGTGATTTGAGTGCTTACACGAACCGATTGGTACCAAACAAGGCAACTGTAAACTTCAAGGATGCGAATAGTCAATCTGGTAACAAGGAAACGAAACCAGTAACGGTGAAACCGCGTGACCCAGAAAAACCAACAGATCCAACACCAGGTGAACCAGCTAAGTCTGTTGGACCAGAAGATGGATCTAAACCTGGTGGAGAATACCGCTTGCCAAACGCTTTTGATACCTTCCGATTCGATATCACTACACCGGTTCCAACAGATCCAGTAGATGAAAACGGAAATGCTAAGAAGGATCAATACGGTCGTCTTATCAAGACAGACTTGACTAGCTTCACAATCACGGATGAAATCAATTCAGTCTTGAAAGTCAACAAAGACCGTATCGCTCTTAAAGTTGAAAACGCTCAGTTTGACAAGATCAAAGCAACTCTTCAAGCCCAACTTGAACAGGCAGAGAAAGAACTCAAAGCTTTGACAGGTAAGTCAACAGAAGAGACTTCAACAGAGACTGGTAAGAAGGAAGAACTCAAGGCGGCGGAAGCTAAAGTAGCTGAATTGAAAGCGAAGTTGGAAGCGGCTAAAGCATCACAACCAGCTCAACCAGCAGAAGCGACAACACCAGCTACATCTGATTCTTCTGAAACAGAAGATAAGAAACCTGCAACTAGTGAGCCAAGTCAAGATCTTGCAAGCTTGGAAGCAGAGTTGAAAGCAGCTGAAGAAAACTTGGCTAAGCTTCAAGCGCCAGCTGAAAAAGAAGCAGAATTGGCACCAGCTGATAAGAAACAACAACAAGAGAAACTTGAAAATGAAATCAAGAAACTAAAAGAAGCTCAAACCAAGCTTCAAGCAGCTATTGATAAATTGTCTAAAGTTTCAAATGACCGCGGTGAATTAGTAGGTAAAGATTTAGAAGCAGTTGCTACTGTTACTTACGATGAAACTAGCAATCTTGTGACTTTTGAAATCAGCGACAAGGATGTTCTTGAAGCCTTGAAGGGAAGTACCGTACGTCTTGTACTTTACACTAACTTCAAAGAAGGAACAGATTTTGCACAATTCGCTAAGGGTGTTCCTAATACAGCTAAAGTAAGCTTTAACCACAATCCAAAGCCTACCAACAAGGTTGTAGTGTTCCCGCCAACACCACAAACACCAGAAGAACCACAAACTCCACCGACAACTCCACCGACACCACCGACACCACCAACACCAGAAGAACCACAAACTCCACCGACACCACCAACACCAGAAGAACCACAAACTCCGCCGCCAGGAGGAACCGTTCCTCCTGAAGAACCTAAGAAAACATTGCCAAATACAGGTTCTGAAGCTTCTTCAATCTTTGGAGTACTTGCAGCCCTTACTCTAGGACTTGCTGGACTTCTAGTTTGGAAGCGTAAAGCTAAACGTTAGTATCATATAGTAAGAGGAGAGTAGAAAATTTTACTCTTCTCCTTACTGTATATTGAAAGTGATAAGGAAAAAATAATGAGTAGAAAAAAATTATTAAAGTTAGGGATTTCAATACTTGCTTTAAATGCACTTGGAGTAGCCACTTATCATGTAGCTCCCGACTTGTATCAAATTCCAACGGTGCATGCGGAAGAGACACCAGCGGAAGATGAAGAAATTCCAGATGGACAAGAGCGAAGTATTGCAAATACATTCAAAAGAATGCTTGATAGTATAGAATCTTCAATTAAGGATTTTACAGATAGTCCAGATGAGGATAATAAAGAACTCCTAGAGGGTGATGTAGAAGAAGCAAAGAATTTTTTTGAGACTGCAAAGAATGCAATGAAGAGTCCAGAAGGTCAAAAAAGTTTTGCGGCGCTTGAAGCTCGCTACAATACCTTGAAAGCGAAAGCAGAGGCCCTCTTGTCTGGCAAGCCAGCCCAACCAGCAGAGCCAAAAGTTGAGCATCAAGAAATCACAACTACTGAAGAGATTCCTTACCCATCTCGGACAGAAAACAATGCAGTCCTTCCAGAAGGAACACGCAATGTTAAGCAGGCAGGTGTTAATGGTGAGAAGACAATTACTTGGGATATCACTCTGACCAATGGTAAAGAAACAGCTCGCACGAAGAAGAGCGAGAAGGTTACCAAAGAACCAGTAGAAGAAATCATCGAAGTTGGAACTAAGAAAACAGGTGTTGAAACCAAAGAAACAGTGACTGTGGAGGAAAAAGTTGCTTTCAAAGAAGAAACGAAAGTAGACCCAGCACTGGATAAAGGTCAAACGCGTGTTGAAGAAGGTGAAGAAGGTATCGATGAAGTCACTTATGAAGTGACAAAAGTGGATGGCGTTGAAACATCTCGTAAAGAAGTTTCACGCAAGACTAAGAAAGCTGCAAAAAACAAGATTACCTATACAGGTGCCAAAGCAGTTGTAACCACTAAGGAAGAAACGAAGACAGAAGAAGTTGCCTTTCAGACTCGTGAGGTTGAAAATGCACTCTTAGCTGAAGGTGTTCGCCGAGTGAAAACAGCTGGTAAAAATGGTGTTCGCACTATCGTTTACACAGTTACCTACACAGACGGAGTAGAAACAGGTCGTGTTGAGAAATCCAGCACAATCACAACTCCAGCAGTAGATGAGATTGTTGAAGTTGGAACTAAGAAAGTAGTAGCTCCAGTAGTAACGACTAAGGAAGAGACGAAAACAGAAGAATTAGACTTCCAAACTAAGGAAATTACAAATCCTGAACTTCCAGAAGGGACTCGTCAAGTAAAAACAGCTGGTAAGAAAGGTGTTCGCACTATTGTTTACACAGTTACCTACACAGATGGAAAAGAGACAGGTCGTGTTGAGAAATCAAACACAATCACAACTCCAGCCGTAGATGAGATCGTTGAAGTAGGAACTAAGAAAGTAGCTTCTACAACAACCAACGGTGATAAGAAGGATCCTGCAACAACAGGAAACCAAGCCGAAAGCACTAAGAAAGAAGAAACTGCAAGTCAAGATAAGAAAGCTCTACCAAGCACAGGTACAGCAGTATCTAGTCTTCTTTCAGTCATCGGTCTTGCCTTTGCAAGTCTAGCTGCTTTTGTCCTTCGTAAGAAAGATTAAGCCATCTTAATGTTCAAAAGTTTTTTGTGAGATAGCTATAAAAAGAACCCAGAATTTATTCTTGGGTTCTTTTTTATAAAATATAAAATAAACTGATACGTTTTAAATTAAAAGAGAGAGACTCTTATTTTATTTTGGAATTATAAATAAAAATTAATTTATTTGTATAGTTTATAGAGGGTTTTCTGGTATAAACACTACATGATGAAGATAGATTCAATGAATCAAAACAGAATTTACCTCTTGTCAATTTTGTGAAAATAACACATTTTTTAATATATAGATGGATGTTTAAAGTATATGGAAAGAATGAATGATAATTTGGAAATAAAAAAAGTAAATATTTTTTTATATCTGCTTTTAATTTACCTTTTTTTGTGTTAAAATGAGACGAACATTCTTTTGAAATGATTAAACAATCATTTTTAGTTTTGGAGGTACATTATGAAATGGAAATATCGCATGAGAATGCCTTTTTCTACTATTTTCAGTAGAAAAAAACAGGCTTTTCTCGGACTAGTCGTTTTACTTTTTTCTATTTTTCTTCTTCCGCTTCAATCTTATGCGGCTTTAGAAGAAATAAAAAACGGAACGGATATCTCAACCTTGGATATTCGTAAGTTTAATTTGAACATCAACAATTTTAGTGTTTTATCTAAATCACAGGCTGTTGATCAGTTTCATTTATCGAATCCCCACTATGAATATCTCTGGGGTGGTGCCTATCCAGGCGAGATGGAGAACTTTACTCTTAAAGTAGATAAAAGTAAAAAACAGGATCAAGTTTTCGAAAATCCTCTTTCTCTAAAATTCACAAATATTGGGACAGTCAATGGTAAGCAAGTAGATGCTTATCTAAATTTCAATAAAGTAACCCTACACTATCTTAATACTGCTCAGGCAGAATCTGAGATGAATAGTGCTCAAAAATCTACTGTTGAATTTTTCTCAATTTCTGAATTATGGGAAAGTAGTGCTTTTGAAATTGGGAATGTTCCCTATGTAGATGCAGCTCATGACTATATTATGAATAAGGCTTTTTGGCTTGATGCGGATGTAACAGCAGAGTTGCGTTATGCAGATGGTTCCGAGACAGATTTGAAGTTGGTTATGAAGCCAACAGACATCGATGCAATGGATGCCAACAACTTGAAGGAAACCTTCTATGTTAAAGATTATCAAAATGATGTTAATCTTCGTTTGATGAATAATGCCAATGTTTTAAGACAGGAAGACCAAGGAGATCGAACTGCTTGGGTAGCAACTCAGATTACAAGCGGTAGCTATTCTGAGAACAATATCTCTGGTTTTGCCCTTCGATCAAATAGTAATAGTATGAATTTTGGTTACTCATCAACAGAGGTTGCTTCGGCCGTCTTTGGTCTTTATATTGAAAAAATTGATCCGAGCCCTGTTCTAGCAGTGGATCCTACAGAGATTCCAGCTAAGGAAGGACAAGATGTAACCTATAAAGCTACGTTTAAAGTTCCGGTTCCAGGTAAGGACATTTTAGCAGCCCCTTCATCTATTGAAATGGTTCAAAAATTTGATGAGCGTTTGGATTATAAAGAACTTAAAGTTGAATCAGGTGGAGTGACTCTGCAAGAAGGACGTGACTATACGATTGAGAAGTCAGGTCAGACAGTCACTGTTAAAATGACACCTGAATACATAAAAGCAAATTCTTCTGCTGAAATTATTGTAACTTATAATACTACTACAAACAAAAAAGTAGAAGAAAAAGGTCCTGAAAAGATTGACAATACTGTAACATTGCATGTTGATAATTTATCAGCTCCTTCTAATCAGGTAAGCACTGCCCTTCTTTATGAAAAACATCATGAGTTTGTGAGCGGAACCCCAGGAAAAGACCTTCCACAAGAAGTGAAAGCCTTGCTTCCAGCGACGGATAAGAACTTGGCTAATGGTAGTCAAGTAACTCCAACACAACCAAGCCAAACAGAAGTGAAGACGGCAGAGGGTACATGGAGCTTCAAGTCTTATGACAAGGCATCAGAAACCATCAATGGAGCGGATGCCCACTTCGTCGGTACTTGGGAATTTACCCCAGCACCAACTTACAAGGCAACACATGAATTTGTCAGCGGAACTCCAGGAAAAGACCTTCCACAAGAAGTGAAAGCCTTGCTTCCAGCAGACCAAACAGACTTGAAAGACGGTAGTCAAGCGACTCCAACACAACCAAGTAAAACAGAAGTGAAGACAGCAGAAGGTACTTGGAGCTTCAAGTCTTATGACAAGGCATCAGAAACCATCAATGGAGCGGATGCCCACTTCGTCGGTACTTGGGAATTTACCCCAGCACCAACTTACAAGGCAACACATGAATTTGTCAGCGGAACTCCAGGAAAAGACCTTCCACAAGAAGTGAAAGCCTTGCTTCCAGCAGACCAAACAGACTTGAAAGACGGTAGTCAAGCGACTCCAACTCAGCCAAGTAAAACGGAAGTGAAGACAGCAGAAGGCACATGGAGCTTTAAGTCTTATGACAAGGCATCAGAAACCATCAATGGAGCGGATGCCCACTTCGTCGGTACTTGGGAATTTACCCCAGCACCAACTTACAAGGCAACACATGAATTTGTCAGCGGAACTCCAGGAAAAGACCTTCCACAAGAAGTGAAAGCCTTGCTTCCAGCAGACCAAACAGACTTGAAAGACGGTAGTCAAGCGACTCCGACTCAACCAAGTCAAACAGAAGTGAAGACAGCAGAAGGCACTTGGAGCTTTAAGTCTTATGACAAGGCATCAGAAACCATCAATGGAGCGGATGCCCACTTCGTCGGCACTTGGGAATTCACCCCAGCACCAACTTACAAGGCAACACATGAATTTGTCAGCGGAACGCCAGGAAAAGACCTTCCCCAAGAAGTGAAAGCCTTGCTTCCAGCAGACCAAACAGACTTGAAAGATGGTAGTCAAGTAACTCCGACTCAACCAAGTCAAACAGAAGTGAAGACAGCAGAAGGCACTTGGAGCTTTAAGTCTTATGACAAGGCATCAGAAACCATCAATGGAGCGGATGCCCACTTCGTCGGCACTTGGGAATTCACCCCAGCACCAACTTACAAGGCAACACATGAATTTGTCAGCGGAACGCCAGGAAAAGACCTTCCCCAAGAAGTGAAAGCCTTGCTTCCAGCAGACCAAACAGAATTGAAAGATGGTAGTCAAGTAACTCCGACTCAACCAAGTAAAACGGAAGTGAAGACAGCAGAAGGCACTTGGAGCTTTAAGTCTTATGACAAGGCATCAGAAACCATCAATGGAGCGGATGCCCACTTCGTCGGCACTTGGGAATTTACCCCAGCACCAACTTACAAGGCAACACATGAATTTGTCAGCGGAACCCCAGGTAAAGAACTTCCACAAGAAGTGAAAGCCTTTCTTCCAGCAGATCAAAAAGACTTGAAAGATGGCAATCAAGCGACGCCAACTCAACCAAGCCAAACAGAAGTTAAGACAACTGAAGGTACATGGAGCTTCAAGTCCTACGACAAGACATCGGAAACAATTAATGGATCAGATGTTAAGTTTGTAGGTACATGGGAGTTTACAGCAAGCCCAGTTCCAACAGTGACTCATAAGGCGGTTCACGAGTTTGTCAGCGGAACTTCAGGTAAAGAACTTCCACAAGAAGTGAAAGACTTGCTTCCAGCAGACCAAACAAACTTGAAAGACGGAAGTCAAGCGACTCCAACGCAACCAAGTCAAACAGAGGTTAAGACAACAGAAGGTACCTGGAGTTTCAAGACCTACGACAAGACATCAGAAACCATCAATGGAGCAGATGTTAAGTTTGTAGGTACATGGGAATTTACAGCAAGCCCGGTTCCAACAGTGACTCATAAGGCAGTTCACGAGTTTGTCAGCGGAACCCCAGGTAAAGAACTTCCACAAGAAGTGAAAACCCTTCTTCCATCAGACCAAACAAACTTGAAAGATGGCAGTCAAGCAACGCCAACGCAACCAAGTCAAACAGAAGTTAAGACCGCAGAAGGCACCTGGAGCTTCAAGTCATATGACAAGACATCGGAAACCATCAATGGAGCAGATGTTAAGTTTGTAGGCACATGGGAATTCACCCCAGTTCCAACAGTGACTCATAAAGCAGTTCACGAGTTTGTCAGCGGAACCCCAGGTAAAGAACTTCCACAAGAAGTGAAAGCCCTTCTTCCATCAGACCAAACAGACTTGAAAGATGGTAGCCAAGCAACACCAACGCAACCAAGTCAAACAGAAGTGAAGACAGCGGAAGGCACATGGAGCTTCAAGTCCTACGATAAGACTTCTGAAACCATCAATGGAGCAGACGCACACTTCGTAGGCACCTGGGAGTTCACTCCGGCACCAATTAAAGATTCTGGAAATACTAGTCAACCAGAAGAAGGAAGTAGTCAAAATCAGAACTTGTTGCCAAACACGGGTTCAGCAGTATCTGGCCTTCTTTCAATCATCGGTCTTGCCTTTGCAAGCCTAGCAGCTTTTGTTCTTTGCAAGAAAGACTAAGCCATTCTTAGTAAATAAGAAATTGAATTCTTAATTCCTGAGTCTAAGAAGAGAGAACGAGAAATCGTTCTCTCTTTTTCTTGTATTTTATATCGAGATGTGATATAGTTTATATAACGAGGTGCGATATATCGAATTAAATAGGAGGTGTGATTAAATGGAATTAACAGATAAAATCAGGCGTGTTTACCTTCCCATGACGGAAACAGGTTTTTATATCTTGTTTTGTCTACAGAAGGAGAACCATGGATATGGTATCACACAAAAGGTCAAGGAGATGACAGATTCGCAAGTTTCGATTAGTCCTGGAACTATGTATGGGACCTTGTCAAAGATGGAAAAGGATGGCTTGATTTCCTTTATCCGGGAAGAGGAAAAACGTAAAATCTATCAGATCACAGACTTGGGACGAAAAGTCTTAGATATTGAATTGAAACGTATTGAACGGCTCTATAGAAATAGTCGGGAGGAAGGTTGATGGAAAAGAAGGTTGTATATCGGATATCTACAATTGCAGATTATGATAGAGAGGCTTTATACCTTGGGGAAATGCATGCTAAAGGCTGGAAACTTAAGGAAGTAAGCTACTCTAACTTAGTAGTTGCGGTTAAGTATACTTTTGAAAAGTGCCAACCGGAGCAGGTGTCTTATCAGTTGGACTTTTATCCCATGAAAAAATCAGAGAGAGCCTCCTATTTACAACTATTTAAAGACTGTGGCTGGGAGCATATTACAGACTTTAATAGTTTTTCCTATTTTAGAAAAGCGCATTCTGAAATTGAATCGGATACTGAGTTTGAAATCTATAATGATGCTACAGGGAAGTTAGCTATGATTAATCGCATTTTAAGACTGCGGTTAGTACCTGCTTTACTTTTGCTAGCCATACATATACCATTCTTACTTAAATTGCTCAATAGAAGTAATGCGTATGGTCTATGGAGTTTTCTTGCGGTCAGGCTAGATATTTTCTAGTCTTTAATCCTTTTGTTAATAGTTGCCTATATTAGCTGGAAGTTATGGCATAAAAAGAAGGAATTATCAGATTTATGATAAGGTAGGTATGCTCAAATTGGAGGGGAAGTCATGATAAATAAAAAGCAATTTAGGATTTTCACCATTGTTGATTTGGACAGGAAAGAAGAATATTTACATGAGATGCATCTGAAAGGCTGGAGATATAGAACGAGTCGTTTTGGTTTTTTCTATTTTGAACAATGCCAACCTGACGATGTCATCTACCGTATCTATGATTCTAGATTTCTTAAAAAGTATAAGCATGAACTGCAAGATTTTAGAAATAGCGGTTGGGAATTGATAGAAACAGGTTTTTGTTCAATTCTTCGTAAACCAACTTCTGATATACTTTCAGAGGAGAAAGTCTATATGAGTAAGGGTCTCAGATGGGAAGTTATGCGGTCTAGACTTCGTTCCTGTATAGCCACTTTTTCAGGTGGTCTTGTTGTTTGCATGAGTTTGTATCGAGAAAACTTGTCTCAGTCTTTCTTTATTATTTTCGTTTTATACACTTGTTTAATTTCTTATCTAATCTACGGCTTTTTCAGACTTAAAAGGAAATACCAAGTAGATGAGAAGTAAGTTTCTAGGTTTGTAGACTGATTTTTAGCACTCTTAACAAAAGAGTGCTAATTTTTTGAGTTTTTGTCTTGACATTCTCTTCTAAGGGTGTATAATAGAATCATGAATTAGCACTTGGGCACATAGAGTGCTAATCGATCGGACAGAGAGGAGTGATGAGATGGTTACAGAGCGTCAGCAGGATATTTTAAATCTGATTATTGACATCTTTACCAAAACGCACGAACCTGTCGGATCCAAGGCGCTACAAGAGTCTATCAATTCTAGTAGTGCTACCATTCGTAATGACATGGCGGCTCTAGAGAAGCAGGGTTTGCTTGAGAAGGCTCATACCTCAAGCGGTCGGATGCCAAGTGTCGCGGGATTTCAGTACTATGTGAAACACTCGCTGGCTTTTGACAGACTGGCTGAAAATGAGGTATACGAGATTGTCAAAGCCTTTGATCAGGAGTTCTTCAAACTGGAGGATATTCTGCAAGAGGCTGCTAATCTACTGACAGACCTGAGTGGCTGTACGGTAGTAGCACTGGATGTTGAGCCGAGCAGGCAACGGTTGACAGCCTTTGATATCGTTGTTTTGGGACAACATACAGCCTTGGCAGTTTTTACCCTAGACGAGTCCCGAACGGTTACCAGTCAATTTCTGATTCCAAGGAACTTCTTGCAGGAAGATTTGCTGAAACTGAAGAACATCATTCAGGAACGTTTCCTCGGTCACACGGTTCTAGATATTCACTACAAGATTCGGACAGAGATTCCGCAGATTATCCAGCGTTACTTTACAACCACGGACAATGTCATGGATCTCTTTGAACACATTTTTAAAGAAATGTTCAACGAAAACATTGTGGTATCGGGCAAAGTCAATCTCTTGAATTTTGCCAATCTCGCAGCCTATCAGTTCTTTGACCAACCACAGAAAGTGGCTCTGGAGATTCGTGAAGGTCTGCATGAAGATCAAATGCAAAATGTCCGTGTTGCGGACAGTCAGGAGTCTTGTCTAGCAAACTTGGCGGTGATTAGCAGTAAGTTCCTCATTCCTTATCGAGGTTTTGGAATTCTAGCGATTATCGGTCCAGTCAACCTGGATTACCAGCAATTGGTCAACCAAGTCAATGTGGTCAATCGTGTTTTGACCATGAAGTTGACAGATTTTTATCGCTACCTCAGCAGTAATCATTACGAAGTAAATTAATATTGGAATCATTAAAGGAGGCGAAAATGGCCCAAGATAAAAAAATCGAAGAAATGAAGGAAGAGGAAGTTGTGGAAACAACTGAAGAAACAACTCCTGAGAAGTCTGAGTTGGACTTGGCAAATGAACGTGCGGATGAGTTCGAAAACAAATACCTTCGCGCTCATGCAGAAATGCAAAATATTCAACGCCGTGCCAATGAAGAACGTCAAAACTTGCAACGTTATCGTAGCCAAGACCTGGCAAAAGCAATCTTACCATCGCTTGACAACTTAGAACGTGCGCTTGCCGTTGAAGGATTGACAGACGATGTCAAAAAAGGATTGGAGATGGTGCAAGAGAGCTTGATTCACGCTTTGAAAGAAGAAGGAATCGAAGAAATTGTAGCTGACGGCGAATTTGACCATAACTATCATATGGCCATCCAAACTCTCCCAGCAGACGATGAGCACCCAGCAGATACCATCGCACAAGTCTTCCAAAAAGGCTACAAACTCCATGACCGCATCCTACGCCCAGCCATGGTAGTAGTGTATAACTAGGCTAGAGAACTTAAAAACTTGTCCGAAACGACAATAAACTATGAAGAAAGATAAAAAGCAAGCTGGAGGCTTGCAAGGAAGATGTTGCCCGCCGTGGTGAAAGTTTCAGTAGCGTGTGCTACTGAAACAGGGGATTTTTGAGACAATTGGCTCAAAAATAAGTGATGAAATCCCGAAGGGAGTTGCTCACGTCCCCACCACTTAAGGGAAATATCAAAAAAAGAAGAAAAAACAACAAGGAGAAAAACACATGTCTAAAATTATCGGTATTGACTTAGGAACAACAAACTCAGCAGTTGCAGTTCTTGAAGGAACTGAAAGCAAAATCATCGCAAACCCAGAAGGAAACCGTACAACTCCATCTGTAGTATCATTCAAAAACGGTGAAATCATTGTTGGTGATGCTGCAAAACGTCAAGCAGTCACAAACCCAGATACAGTTATCTCTATCAAATCTAAGATGGGAACTTCTGAAAAAGTTTCTGCAAATGGTAAAGAGTACACTCCACAAGAAATCTCAGCTATGATCCTTCAATACTTGAAGGGTTATGCGGAAGATTACCTTGGTGAAAAAGTAACCAAAGCTGTTATCACAGTTCCTGCTTACTTCAACGATGCACAACGTCAAGCTACAAAAGACGCTGGTAAAATCGCTGGTCTTGAAGTAGAACGTATTGTCAACGAACCAACTGCAGCAGCTCTTGCTTATGGTTTGGACAAGACTGACAAAGAAGAAAAAATCTTGGTATTTGACCTTGGTGGTGGTACATTCGACGTATCTATCCTTGAATTGGGTGACGGTGTCTTCGACGTATTGGCGACTGCAGGGGATAACAAACTCGGTGGTGACGACTTTGACCAAAAAATCATCGATCACATGATTGCAGAATTCAAGAAAGAAAATGGTATTGACTTATCAACAGACAAGATGGCTCTTCAACGTTTGAAAGATGCGGCTGAAAAGGCTAAGAAAGACCTTTCAGGTGTAACTTCAACTCAAATCAGCTTGCCATTTATCACTGCTGGTGAATCTGGACCTCTTCACTTAGAAATGACCTTGACTCGTGCGAAATTTGACGATTTGACTCGTGATCTTGTAGAGCGTACAAAAGTTCCAGTTCGTCAAGCCCTTTCAGATGCAGGTTTGAGCTTGTCAGATATTGACGAAGTTATCCTAGTTGGTGGTTCAACTCGTATCCCAGCCGTTGTAGAAGCTGTGAAAGCTGAAACTGGTAAAGAACCAAACAAATCAGTAAACCCTGACGAAGTTGTTGCCATGGGTGCTGCTATCCAAGGTGGTGTGATCACTGGTGATGTGAAAGACGTTGTCCTTCTTGATGTAACACCATTGTCACTTGGTATCGAAACAATGGGTGGTGTCTTCACAAAACTCATCGACCGCAACACTACGATTCCAACATCTAAATCACAAGTCTTCTCAACTGCAGCAGACAACCAACCAGCCGTTGATATCCACGTTCTTCAAGGTGAACGCCCAATGGCCGCAGATAACAAGACTCTTGGACGCTTCCAATTGACAGACATCCCAGCTGCTCCTCGTGGTATCCCACAAATCGAAGTAACATTTGACATCGACAAGAACGGTATCGTATCTGTTAAGGCTAAAGATCTTGGAACTCAAAAAGAACAAACTATTGTCATCCAATCTAACTCTGGTTTGACTGATGAAGAAATCGACCGCATGATGAAAGATGCAGAAGCAAATGCTGAAGCAGATAAGAAACGTAAAGAGGAAGTAGACCTTCGTAATGAAGTAGACCAAGCAATCTTTGCGACTGAAAAGACAATCAAGGAAACTGAAGGAAAAGGCTTCGATGCAGAACGTGACGCTGCCCAAGCTGCCCTTGATGAGCTTAAGAAAGCCCAAGAAGATAACAATTTGGACGAAATGAAAGCAAAACTTGAAGCATTGAACGAAAAAGCTCAAGGACTTGCTGTTAAACTCTACGAACAAGCCGCAGCAGCGCAACAAGCTCAAGCAGGAGCAGAAGGCGCACAAGCAACAGGAAACGCAGGCGATGACGTCGTAGATGGAGAGTTTACGGAGAAATAAAATAGTCCAGCGGACTATTTTATCCCGAGCTTTAAAATCAGAAGAGCGAGGGCGTTAAGAAAACGAAAGAAAAATAGGAAGCCATCGCCTTGTGCGATGCACAAAAGATGGCTTATCTTTTTTCCGAAGTTTTTAGCCGAAACTCGATTCAGCCTTACTAGTTCAAAAACAAAGTATAATCGACTTTGCTTATGAACGTCGTAATGATAGGAAGAAATCCAGAGGTTGCAACCCAGCCTCTGTTTTTCGGTAAAAAGGGGCAAAACCTAATTTATTTGAGTTTTTATCATCAATATACAAAGAAAGGAATTGAACCCGACCTAAATCGTGGTCTCGTTCCGCAATATTAACAGAAAGGAATAAGGGTGTTCGAGTAACTGAACACGGGCTACGGACTATGCCAAAAAGATAGTTTTTTCTAGGACGTAAGCGTCCGTCGTCAAAACTCCTATTTTGGCTGTGTCCGTTTGACGCCCTTTGTATCTTGAATTATGAACAATACTGAATTTTATGATCGTCTGGGGGTGTCAAAAAACGCTTCGGCAGACGAGATCAAAAAGGCTTATCGTAAGCTTTCCAAAAAATACCACCCAGATATCAACAAGGAGCCTGGCGCTGAGGAAAAGTACAAGGAAGTTCAAGAAGCCTATGAGACTTTGAGTGACGACCAAAAACGTGCAGCCTACGACCAGTATGGTGCTGCGGGTGCTAACGGTGGCTTTGGTGGTGCCGGTGGTTTTGGTGGCTTTGACGGAGCAGGTGGCTTCGGTGGTTTTGAGGATATTTTCTCAAGTTTCTTCGGTGGAGGCGGAGCTTCGCGCAATCCAAACGCTCCTCGTCAAGGGGATGACCTCCAGTATCGTGTGAACTTGACCTTTGAAGAAGCTATCTTCGGAACGGAAAAAGAAGTTAAATACAATCGTGAAGCTAGCTGTCGTACATGTAATGGCTCAGGTGCTAAGCCAGGGACAAGTCCAGTCACTTGTGGACGCTGTCATGGCGCTGGTGTTATTAACGTCGATACGCAGACTCCGCTTGGTATGATGCGCCGCCAAGTAACCTGTGATGTCTGTCATGGTCGCGGAAAAGAAATCAAAGATCCATGTACAACTTGTCACGGAACAGGTCATGAAAAACAAGCTCATAGCGTACATGTGAAGATCCCTGCTGGTGTGGAAACAGGGCAACAAATCCGCCTAGCGGGTCAAGGTGAAGCAGGATTTAACGGTGGACCTTATGGTGACTTGTATGTGGTGGTTTCAGTAGAAGCTAGTGATAAGTTTGAACGTGAAGGAACCACTATCTTCTACAATCTGAACCTCAACTTTGTCCAAGCAGCCCTTGGTGATACTGTGGAAATTCCAACCGTGCATGGTGATGTCGAATTGGTCATCCCAGAAGGAACTCAGACTGGCAAGAAATTCCGCCTACGTGGTAAGGGAGCACCGAGCCTTCGTGGCGGTGCCGTTGGTGACCAATACGTAACCGTTAATGTCGTGACTCCGACAGGTTTGAACGATCGCCAAAAAGCAGCCCTTAAAGAGTTCGCAGCTGCAGGTGACTTGAAAGTCAATCCAAAGAAAAAAGGTTTCTTTGACCATATAAAAGATGCCTTTGAAGGAGAATAAAGTAAAAAGAGCCGATTGGCTCTTTTTTTGTTATCATTGAAAATTTAGTGTCGAAAAATCATTTTCCAGTTAGTCTACTATTTGTACTTTTGAGTGAGCAAGCCAGCCACATCCATCTCCTGAATGAGTTGCTTAAGTTCCGCTTCTTTACCAGGTTTCACGGTGACAGTATCGATATGTTTGATCGCCGAATTATCCTGAATATCCACTAAAGTCAAAGCTTTTTCATAGAATGCAATTCCCTTTTTAAGACTTGCCTGATCCTTCCAATTTAGAATTGTGTAAGAAGAATTTGATTTCTTTCCTTTTTCTTGGAAATATTTCTCGCCCTCCTCCTCTAAAAATTGTATTAAACCACGATTGAATAAGTTGTCCCCTACTTTATAGTAGGAAATATCTCCTGTCTGGAGGACATAGACTTTAAGTCGGTTTTTGGTGAGTTTTGGACTTTCTTTTAGGACGGGGTGACTATTGATGACCTCGTCTGAGAAAGTAACATAAAAATCTAGGCCTCCACCCTCGTATTGATAGTGTCCATCCGATTCGACTTTCTCGGGAGGGAGGTCAAGGGAGATAAAGATTTGTTTTAAGGCTTCATTCCCCTCACGGATGTCACTCGGTGAAGCCTTGAAAAGATTGGCCACTAGTAGAAATGCCAAGGCTACAAGAAGGCAGAGGCAGCCGCAAGGGATCGCGATGACCTTCGCTAGAACTTTTACAAACTGTTTCATTTTCATTCCTCTTCTTTGTTTGGACTTGACAACCTAAAATGGATTTAAGGAAAGTTGTTGGCTCTTTTTACTTATCCTCAAGCTCCTGTGTTTCTTTTATCACAGCTAGTCTGGTTTGGAAATCTTTTTCTAAAACTTTGAACTTGTAGGTCAAGTCTTTTTGGTATTCCTTGATAAGGGCTTTTTGTTGGTCGATGATTTGCAGGCTGTTTTGAATGACATCCAAGTCCTCCTTCATAGCTTCGACACGGTCGCTAGTATCCATCAACACCTCTGTGATGACTTGGCGATTTTTTACGACAAAATAACTTCCAGCTGCAGCACCTGCAAATAGCAATAGATTGGATAGTTTCATGGCATCTCCTTAGGCATTTCTAATAGTTTCAGCGACTTGGGCAAGTTTGTCAAAGTCAGGTTCGTGGGCGATAAAGTCAATCTTGAGGTCGTCTTCTGCACTGTAGCGAGGTACGAGGTGCACGTGAGTATGAAAGACCGTTTGACCAGCAATTTCCTCGCAGTTGGCAATGATATTCATGCCGGCAGCCTTGGTAGCCTTCATGACTTTTTGAGCCACTGTTGGTACTTGGGCAAAGAGTTGGCTGGCGCTGGTAGCATCCATCTCCAAAAGATTGCGGTAGTGCTCTTTTGGTACGACCAAGGTGTGTCCAGGTGTTACTTGAGAGATATCAAGAAAGGCAAGAACCTGCTCATCCTCGTATACTTTTGAAGCAGGAATCTCCCCTGCGATGATCTTACAAAAAATACAATCTGACATAAAATCCACCTCTACTGTATTGAATTTTGATATAATATAGCTACATTATACCAGATTCGGAGAAAATATGTTAGAAATTAAAAACCTGACAGGAGGCTATGTTCATGTTCCTGTCTTGAAAGATGTGTCCTTTACCGTTGAAAGTGGGCAGTTGGTTGGTTTGATTGGTCTCAACGGTGCTGGGAAATCAACGACAATTAATGAGATCATTGGTCTGTTGACACCTTACAGTGGGGAAATCAAGATTAACGGTCTCACCTTGCGAGAAGATGCGACCAGCTATCGCAAGCAGATTGGCTATATCCCAGAAACGCCTAGCTTGTATGAAGAACTGACCCTCAGAGAGCATATCGAGACGGTTGCCATGGCCTATGGTATTGAGCAAAAAGTGGCCTTTGATCGAGTAGAACCTTTGTTGAAAATGTTCCGTCTGGATCAAAAATTAGACTGGTTTCCAGTGCATTTCTCCAAAGGGATGAAGCAGAAGGTCATGATTATCTGTGCCTTTGTCGTGGATCCGAGTCTTTTCATCGTTGACGAGCCTTTTCTTGGCCTCGATCCGCTGGCTATTTCTGACTTGATTCAGCTTTTGGAAGTAGAAAAGCAAAAAGGCAAGTCTATCCTCATGAGTACCCACGTGCTGGACTCGGCTGAGAAGATGTGTGACGCCTTTGTTATTCTCCACAAGGGGGAGGTGAGGGCTCAGGGGAACCTCCAGCAACTGCGCGAAGCCTTTGACATGCCTGAAGCGAGTTTGAATGATATTTACTTGGCTCTGACCAAAGAGGAGGAGCTATGAAAGACTTGTTTTTAAAGCGAAAGCAGGCTTTTCGTAAGGAGTGTGTAGGTTATCTGCGTTATGTTCTCAATGACCACTTTGTCTTGTTCCTACTAGTTCTCATCGGTTTTCTATCTTACCAGTACAGTCAACTCTTGCAAGATTTTCCTGAAAATCACTGGCCCATCCTCTTGTTTTTGGGGATTGTATCTGCCTTGCTTTTGGCTTGGGGAGGGATTGCCACTTATATGGAGGCATCTGACAAGCTCTTTCTCTTAGTCAGTGAAGAAGAGGTCAAGTCCCACCTTAAAGGGCAGACGACGCGCTCACTGGTCTTTTGGCTCTTTGTCCAAACCCTTTTCTTGCTTTTATTTGCGCCCTTATTTTTAGCCATGGGCTATGGCTTGCCTATCTTTCTTTCCTACGTGCTTTTATTGGGAGCTGGGAAATATCTCCTCTTTCGCCAAAAAGCCAGTAAATTTTTTACAGAGACTGGGCTTGACTGGGACTATGTGATCTCTCAAGAAAGCAAACGCAAGCAAATTTTGCTTCGTTTCTTTGCTCTCTTTACTCAGGTCAAGGGCGTTTCAAATAGTGTCAAACGTCGCGCTTATCTAGATTTCATCCTAAAGACTGTTCAAAAGGTGCCTGGGAAGATTTGGCAAAATCTCTATCTCCGCTCTTATCTGCGAAATGGAGACCTCTTTGCCCTCAGTCTCCGCCTCCTCTTCCTATCCTTGTTAGCTGTGATCTTTATTGAGCAAGCTTGGATCGCGACAGCAGTAGTAGTTTTATTTAACTATCTCCTGCTCTTTCAGTTACTGGCCCTCTATCATGCCTTTGACTACCAGTACTTGACTCAGCTCTTTCCACTAGAAAAAGGGGAGAAAGAGAAGGGATTGAAACAGATTGTAGTCGGTGTGGGAAGTGCAGTTCTTTTGTTAGAATTGCTGGTCGGAGCAGTGGTTTTTCAAGGGAAAATAGCCTTGTTGGCTCTTGTAGGGGCTAGTCTCTTCCTACAATTGTTTTATTTACCTTACCAACTAAAAAGATTGGTTGACGAATAGACCAAAAACTAGTAGAATAGTAAGGAAACTTTATACGGAGGAAAGAAATGGACTTGGGTGATAATGAGCTAACGCTGACCCCTATCCCTGGGAAGAGCGGCAAAGCTTATATGGGAAGCTACCCTGATGGGAAGCGCGTCTTTGTAAAAATGAACACCTCTCCAATCCTACCTGGCCTGGCCAGAGAACAAATCGCTCCTCAATTACTATGGACTCGTCGTTTGCCAGATGGCAGTGATATGTGTGCTCAGGAATGGCTGACGGGCAAAATCTTGACCCCTTACGACATGAATCGCAAGCAGATTATCAATATCTTGAACCGTCTCCACCGCTCGCGTCCTTTGATGAAGCAGTTGAGCCGTTTGGGATATACCATGGAAACACCAGTTGATTTATTGCGTTCTTGGCAACATGGAGTTCCAGAAATCTTGAAACAGAATCACTATTTGAACAGTGTGATTGCTGAGCTAGGTAAGACGGCTCCAGGTTTTAGAGAAGACCATGCAACGATTGTGCATGGAGATCTTCGTCATAGTAATTGGATTGAGACAGAGAGTGGACTCGTTTATCTAGTGGATTGGGATTCGGTTCGTCTGACGGATCGTATGTTTGATGTGGCGCATTTGCTATGCCACTACATTCCAGATCATCAGTGGCGTCAATGGTTGAGAGACTACGGCTATAAGTACAATCAGACAGTGTTAGATAAATTGTATTGGTATGGTCAGTATTCTTATTTGAACCAGATTGCCAAATACTGTGAAAATCAAGATTTAGATAATGTAAACCGGGAGATTTACGCCTTGCGCGTCTTCCGTGACAAGTATGGAAAGAAGAGATGAGAGTTAGAAATCGTAAAGGGGCGACAGAATTACTAGAGGCTAATCCCCAGTATGTGGCCCTCAATCCCTTGGAAGCCAAAGGGAAATGGCGAGACTTGTTTGGAAATGATCATCCTATTCATGTAGAAGTTGGAAGTGGAAAAGGAGCCTTCGTATCAGGAATGGCCAAGCAAAATCCTGACATCAACTACATCGGGATTGATATTCAAAAGTCGGTATTGAGTTATGCCTTGGACAAGGTGCTTGAAGTTGGAGTGCCCAATATCAAGTTATTGTGGGTAGATGGTTCAGATTTGACTGATTATTTCGAAGACGGTGAGATTGATCGTCTCTACCTAAACTTTTCAGATCCCTGGCCTAAAAAACGCCATGAAAAACGTCGTTTGACTTACAAGAGTTTCTTGGATACCTTCAAGCGCATCTTGCCTGAGAATGGGGAAATCCATTTCAAGACAGACAATCGTGGCTTGTTTGAGTACAGCTTGGTAAGCTTTTCTCAGTATGGGATGAAACTCAATGGTGTTTGGCTAGACTTGCATGCCAGTGATTTTGAAGGCAATGTCATGACAGAATATGAGCAAAAATTCTCCAGCAAAGGTCAAGTGATCTATCGAGTTGAAGCAGAATTTTAAGAAATAGCTTGAAAACCAGCCGTTTGAGTGCTAATACTTTACATAAATTGACAAACGTGCTATACTGATAGTAAGAATATGAGAAAGAGAGGCGGGGAAATATCTTCGCCTCTTGCTTATGAGGAGGTGGACGCAATCGCAACAATCGTAGAATTAGTCAGAGAAGTTGTAGAACCTGTCATCCAAGCACCTTTCGAGCTCGTGGATATCGAGTATGGAAAGATTGGCAGTGACATGATTCTCAGTATTTTTGTAGATAAACCCGAAGGAATTACCTTGAACGACACGGCAGACTTGACAGAAATCATCAGTCCTGTTCTAGACACCATCAAGCCCGATCCCTTCCCAGAACAATATTTCCTAGAAATCACCAGTCCAGGCTTGGAACGTCCTTTGAAAACCAAGGATGCCGTTGCTGGAGCAGTTGGAAAATACATCCATGTCGGGCTCTATCAAGCTATCGATAAGCAAAAAGTCTTTGAAGGAACCTTGCTGTCCTTTGAAGAGGATGAGTTGACTGTGGAGTATATGGACAAGACGCGTAAGAAAACCGTCCAAATTCCATACAGTTTAGTATCAAAAGCACGTTTAGCAGTAAAATTATAGAAAAGAAAGGATAGCTTTTGAGGATTCAAAAGTGAAGAAAACATGAGTAAAGAAATGCTAGAGGCCTTCCGCATTTTGGAAGAAGACAAGGGAATCAAAAAAGAAGACATCATCGACGCAGTAGTAGAGTCGCTTCGTTCCGCTTATCGCAGACGCTATGGTCAATCTGACAGCGTAGCTATTGACTTCAACGAAAAAACGGGTGACTTTACAGTTTATACTGTCCGTGAAGTGGTTGATGAAGTATTTGATAGCCGTTTGGAAATCAGTTTGAAAGATGCTCTTGCCATTAATTCTGCCTATGAGCTTGGTGACAAAATCAAATTTGAAGAAGCGCCAGCTGAGTTTGGTCGTGTAGCAGCCCAATCTGCTAAACAAACCATCATGGAAAAAATGCGCAAGCAAACACGTGCCATCACTTACAATACTTATAAAGAACATGAACAAGAAATCATGTCTGGTACAGTAGAAAGATTTGACAACCGCTTTATTTACGTCAACCTTGGCAGCATCGAAGCCCAATTGTCCAAACAAGACCAAATCCCTGGAGAAGTCTTTGCTTCCCACGACCGTATCGAAGTCTACGTTTACAAGGTTGAAGACAATCCTCGTGGTGTCAACGTATTTGTTAGCCGTAGCCATCCAGAAATGATCAAACGCTTGATGGAGCAAGAAATTCCAGAAGTCTACGATGGAACTGTTGAAATCATGAGCGTAGCCCGCGAAGCTGGTGACCGTACGAAAGTTGCCGTTCGTAGTCACAATCCAAACGTGGACGCTATCGGGACAATCGTTGGACGTGGTGGTGCCAATATCAAGAAAATCACCAGCAAATTCCACCCAGCTCGTTACGATGCCAAGAGCGACCGCATGATTCCTGTCGAAGAAAATATAGATGTTATCGAGTGGGTAGCAGATCCAGCTGAGTTTATCTACAATGCTATCGCACCAGCAGAAGTTGACCAAGTTATCTTTGATGAAAATGACAGCAAACGTGCCTTGGTCGTTGTACCTGATAACAAGCTTTCTCTTGCCATCGGTCGTCGTGGACAAAACGTTCGCTTGGCAGCTCACTTGACGGGTTACCGTATCGATATCAAGTCTGCCAGTGAGTTTGAAGCTATGGAAGAAGCAGGTCAAGTGGATTACGCAGCTGCGGATGAATTGACAGAAGAATAAAAGCTGCTAGAGGAGGGAAAGATGAAAACAAGAAAAATCCCTTTGCGCAAGTCTGTTGTATCCAACGAAGTGATTGATAAGCGTGATTTGCTCCGCATTGTCAAGAACAAAGAAGGACAGGTCTTTATCGATCCGACAGGCAAGGCCAATGGCCGTGGCGCTTATATCAAGCTAGACAATGCCGAAGCCCTAGAGGCAAAAAAGAAGAAAGTCTTTAACCGCAGCTTTAACATGGAAGTGGAAGAAAGCTTTTATGACGAGTTGATCGCTTATGTGGATCACAAAGTGAAAAGAAGAGAGTTAGGACTTGAATAAGCAAAAGATAAGTAATCTCTTGGGACTTGCTCAACGAGCAGGCCGGATCATATCGGGTGAGGAATTGGTGATCAAGGCTATCCAAGACCAGAAAGCCAAGCTAGTCTTTCTAGCTCATGATGCTGGTCCCAATCTAACCAAGAAGATTCACGATAAAAGTGACTATTATCAAGTAGAAGTTATAACCGTGTTTTCAACACTGGAATTAAGCATAGCAGTCGGAAAATCGAGAAAAGTTTTGGCTGTGACAGATGCTGGATTTACAAAGAAAATGAGGTCTCTTATGGAATAGAAGAGGAGGACATGATTTGTCTAAGAAAAGATTGTACGAAATCGCAAAAGAACTTGGAAAAGAAAGTAAAGAAGTTGTAGCGCGTGCAAAAGAGTTGGGCTTGGATGTAAAAAGCCACTCATCGAGCGTGGAAGCTGCTGCTGCTGAGCGAATCGCAGCGAGCTTTAAGCCTGCACCTGCTCCTAAGGCAGAAGCAAAACCTGCGACACCAAAAGCAAGTGTAGAAAAGAAGGTGGAAAAGCCTGCATCAGCTAAACCAGCTGTTGCTAAGGAAGAAAGTAAACCAGCTGCACCTGTAGCTCCTAAGGAAGAAAAAGTAGTGGCAGCGAGACCACAAAGTCGAAACTTCAAAGCGGAGCGTGAGGCGCGTGCTAAAGAGCAGGCAGAGCGACGCAAACAAAACAAGGGCAACAACCGTGACCAACAACAAAACGGCAACCGTCAGAAAAATGACGGCCGTAATGGTGGTAAACCTGGTCAAGGAAACCGCGACAATCGCCGTTTTAACGACCAAGGGAAAAAACCACAAGGTCAAGGGAATCGTGGCAATAATCGCCGTCAGCAACAAGATTTCCAGCCAAAACCAGCTGGACCACGTGTTGACTTTAAAGCCCGTGCAGCAGCCCTAAAAGCAGAGCAAAATGCAGAGTACGCACGCTCAAGCGAGGAGCGCTTCAAACAATCGCAAGCTGCTAAAGAAGCCTTGGCTCAAGCTAATAAACGCAAGGAGCCAGAGGAAATCTTTGAAGAAGCTGCTAAGTTAGCTGAACAAACGCAACCAGCAGTAACAGTAGTTCCTGTAGCGAAAGAAGCGCCAGTGGATACACGTCGTAAAAAACAAGCTCGACCAGACAAAGAACGTGATGATTATGATCACGAAGAAGATGGTCCTAGAAAACAACAAAAGAATCGAAGTAGTCAAAATCAAGTGAGAAATCAAAGAAATAGTAACTGGAATAACAATAAGAAGAACAAAAAAGGCAATAACAAGAACAACCGTAACCAGACTCCAAAACCTGTTACAGAGCGCAAGTTCCATGAATTGCCAACAGAATTCGAATATACAGATGGTATGACTGTTGCGGAAATCGCAAAACGTATCAAACGTGAACCAGCTGAAATCGTTAAGAAACTCTTTATGATGGGGATTATGGCCACACAAAACCAATCCTTGGATGGAGAAACCATTGAACTCCTCATGGTGGATTACGGTATCGAAGCCAAACAAAAGGTTGAAGTGGACAATGCGGACATCGAGCGTTTCTTCGTCGAAGATGGTTATCTCAATGAAGATGAATTGGTTGAGCGTCCACCAGTTGTGACCATCATGGGGCACGTTGACCATGGTAAAACCACCCTTCTAGATACCCTTCGTAACTCTCGTGTTGCAACAGGAGAAGCAGGTGGTATCACTCAGCATATTGGTGCCTACCAAATCGTTGAAAACGGCAAGAAGATTACCTTCCTTGATACACCAGGACACGCGGCCTTTACATCGATGCGTGCGCGTGGTGCATCTGTTACCGATATCACCATCTTGGTCGTAGCGGCAGACGACGGGGTTATGCCTCAGACTATCGAAGCCATCAACCACTCAAAAGCAGCCAACGTTCCAATCATTGTAGCCATCAACAAGATTGATAAACCTGGTGCCAACCCAGAACGCGTTATCGGTGAATTGGCAGAACACGGTGTCATGTCAACTGCTTGGGGTGGAGATTCTGAGTTTGTCGAAATTTCAGCTAAGTTCAACCAAAATATCGATGAACTCTTGGAAACGGTCCTTCTTGTGGCTGAAATCCAAGAACTCAAGGCAGACCCAACAGTGCGTGCTATCGGTACGGTTATCGAAGCTCGCTTGGATAAAGGGAAAGGTGCGGTCGCAACCCTTCTTGTGCAACAAGGTACTCTGAATGTGCAAGACCCTATCGTTGTCGGAAATACCTTCGGTCGTGTCCGTGCTATGACCAATGACCTTGGTCGTCGTGTCAAGGTTGCTGGACCATCAACGCCAGTTTCTATCACAGGTTTGAACGAAGCACCGATGGCGGGTGACCACTTTGCTGTTTACGAAGATGAAAAATCTGCGCGTGCAGCCGGTGAAGAACGTGCCAAACGTGCTCTTATGAAACAACGTCAAGCTACCCAACGTGTCAGCCTTGAAAACCTATTTGATACGCTTAAAGCGGGTGAACTCAAGTCTGTTAACGTTATCATCAAGGCCGACGTACAAGGTTCAGTTGAAGCCCTTTCTGCCTCGCTTCAAAAGATCGATGTAGAAGGTGTGAAAGTTACTATCGTTCACTCAGCAGTCGGTGCTATCAATGAATCTGATGTGACGCTTGCGGAAGCTTCAAATGCCTTTATCGTTGGATTCAACGTACGCCCTACACCACAAGCGCGTCAACAAGCCGAAGCTGACGATGTAGAAATCCGTCTCCACAGCATTATCTACAAGGTTATCGAAGAGATGGAAGAAGCCATGAAAGGGATGCTCGATCCTGAATTCGAAGAAAAAATTATCGGTGAAGCAATCATCCGTGAAACCTTTAAGGTGTCTAAAGTGGGAACCATCGGTGGATTCATGGTTACGAGTGGTAAAGTTACCCGTGACTCTAAAGTCCGTGTTATCCGTGACGGTGTTGTTATCTTTGACGGTGAACTCGCAAGCTTGAAACACTACAAAGACGACGTCAAAGAAGTTACGAACGGTCGTGAAGGTGGATTGATGATTGAGGGCTACAATGATATCAAGACGGATGATGTGATTGAGGCCTATATCATGGAAGAAATCAAACGATAATAGAGAAACGATAGCTCATTTGACTCGTTGTCAACAGCGCCTTGATGAACTTCAGTTCTATCAAAGGCTTGTTTCCTAGATTCAAATGGCTCTAGTTCCTCTATCTATTAGAAAATAGCTAGGTCTGCTGGCCTAGCTTTTGGTTCAAAGTAGAGAAAGGAATATCATGGCAAATCATTTCCGTACGGATCGTGTGGGCATGGAAATCAAGCGTGAAGTCAATGAGATTTTGCAAAAGAAAGTCCGTGATCCGCGTGTCCAAGGTGTGACCATTACAGATGTTCAGATGCTAGGTGACTTGTCTGTTGCTAAGGTTTACTACACCATTTTGAGTAACCTTGCTTCGGATAACCAAAAAGCTCAAATCGGGCTTGAAAAAGCAACTGGTACCATCAAACGTGAACTTGGTCGCAATTTGAAATTGTACAAAATCCCAGATTTAACCTTCGTCAAAGACGAATCCATTGAATATGGAAACAAGATTGACGAGATGTTACGCAATCTGGATAAAAACTAAGAAAGAGGGGAAACCCTCTTTTTTGGTGTATGCTAATCGTCCTTATGGTATAATATAAGCAGGAAAATCATTTTAGAACATACATGGAGGTCGTCATGGACAATATCATCGATGTGTCAATACCCGTTGCAGAAGTGGTAGACAAGCACCCGGAAGTCTTGGAAATCCTAGTGGAGCTCGGTTTTAAACCACTTGCTAATCCCTTGATGCGCAATACAGTCGGTCGCAAGGTATCTCTTAAACAGGGTTCGAAGCTTGAAGGAACTCCTATGGACAAGATTGTCCGCACACTGGAAGCGAATGGTTACGAAGTGATTGGATTAGACTAATGGCAGATGAACGGATTCATATCCTACGGGATATTTTATTAGAATTGCACAATGGCGCCTCTCCTGAGTCAGTTCAGGAGCGTTTTGATGCGACCTTTACAGGTGTGTCAGCCATCGAGATTTCCCTCATGGAGCACGAGCTGATGAACTCAGACTCAGGTGTTACCTTTGAAGATGTCATGGAGCTCTGTGATGTCCATGCCAATCTTTTTAAAAATGCTGTTAAGGGCGTCGAAGTGGAGGATACTGAACACCCTGGCCACCCAGTTCGCGTCTTCAAGGATGAAAATCTGGCTCTCCGTGCAGCTTTGATTCGCATTCGGAGACTGTTGGATACCTATGAGTCTATGGAAGATGAGGAAATGCTGGCAGAGATGCGCAAGGGCTTGGTCCGTCAAATGGGACTTTTGGGGCAATTTGACATCCACTATCAGCGCAAGGAAGAGCTCTTCTTTCCTATCATGGAGCGCTATGGACACGATTCACCTCCAAAAGTTATGTGGGGAGTGGATGACCAGATCAGGGAACTCTTTCAAACAGCTCTAAAGACAGTCAAGTCACTACCAGAAGTGTCGATTAGTAGTGTAAAAGAAGATTTTAAAGCTTTTGCGACAGAGTTTGAGAGCATGATTTTCAAAGAAGAGTCCATTCTTCTCATGATTCTCCTCGAGTCTTTTACTCAGGATGACTGGCTTCAGATTGCGGCGGAGAGCGACGCCTATGGCTATGCCATCATCCGTCCGTCTGAGAAATGGGTTCCAGAACGCCAGAGCTTTGTTGAGGAAAAGAGTGCAGAGGAGGCCGTGCAGATAGACACGGCCGAAGGCCAAGTGCAGCAAGTTATCGATACACCAGAAGGCCAGTTTACCATTACCTTTACCCCTAAGGAAAAAGAAGCAGTGCTGGACCGCCATAGCCAACAGGCTTTTGGCAATGGCTTTCTCTCAGTCGAGCAGGCCAACCTCATCCTCAATCACCTCCCTATGGAGATTACCTTTGTCAATAAAGACGACATTTTCCAGTATTACAATGACAATGCGCCAGCTGATGAGATGATTTTCAAACGGACACCGTCCCAAGTCGGGCGCAATGTTGAACTCTGCCATCCACCTAAGTACCTAGACAAGGTGAAGGCTGTTATGAAAGGTCTTCGTGAAGGTAAAAAGGACAAGTATGAAATGTGGTTCAAGTCAGAGTCGCGAGGCAAATTTGTCCACATCACCTATGCTGCGGTACACGATGAGAACGGAGAATTCCAAGGCGTGTTGGAGTATGTTCAGGATATCCAGCCCTACCGAGAGATTGATACGGACTATTTCCGTGGATTAGAATAAGGAGAACGAATGAGTTACGAACAGGAATTTATGAAGGAATTTGAAGCTTGGGTCAATACCCAGATCGTGATCAACGACATGGCGCACAAGGAAAGTCAAAAAGTTTACGAAGAAGACCAAGACGAGCGTGCCAAAGATGCCATGATTCGCTACGAAAGCCGCTTGGATGCCTACAAGTTTTTGCTGGGTAAGTTTGAAAATTTCAAAGCAGGAAAGGGATTCCATGATCTACCAGAGGGCTTGTTTGGTGAGCGAAACTATTAATCGTTGTAAATCAAAAAGTGCGTATGAACGCACTTTTTCTGTTTATACGTGATGTGTGTGTTTGGTAATCCATTGTTCCATTTTAATATGCAACCAGAATGAATAGATGCCCAAAGTGATGATGGTGAGCAAGAACCACTTGATCCAGTTCCCGAATAATTGAGAACCTGTTCCGTCAAAATAGAGGCGACGCCCATCGATGACAGTGTGATTGACTTTCCAGTTTTGCATCATACAAACTGCCCAAGGCGTAGCGATTCCAATAGTAAAAACTATGATAAGCATGGCTAGGATAGCATATCCAACGTAGCTCAAAAGACCACCATCAAAGTAACTTTCATTATTCATATTCTTCTCCTTATCAGCTTTTTACGTGAATTAGTCTTGCACATTACTGCATGTTTTATCAAGAAGTTGAATCATTGTCAAATTAGATTGAAAGAAAAAACGGCTAGATTTTTAGGAGCAATCTCGTTTCCTTTCTTGATTTTTTCCCAAAATCTTGATAGAATATCTTTATTAAATCCTTGTCAGAACAGGGATTTTTTATTGAAAGGATTTTATCATGTCAAAGAAACTCCAACGGAAAAAACAATTACGAAACAGCCTTCGTCGTTCAGGTGCATTTTCAAGTACGGTGACCAAGGTTGTCGAAGAAACAAAAAAAGTTGTGAAACATGCAGAAAAATCTGCTAGCGAAGCAGGGAAAGTTGTCTCTAAAAAAGTGGAACAAGCAGTAGAAGCAACTAAAGAGCAAGCTCAAAAAGTTACAAGCTCTGTAGAAGAATTCGCAGCCAACCTAGGTGGACTCTCAGTAGATCGAGCTAAGACTTTCTATGATGAAGGGATCAAGTCGGCTGCTGACTTTAAAAACTGGACTGAAAAAGAACTCCTTGCTTTGAAAGGGATTGGCCCAGCTACCATCAAGAAATTAAAAGAAAACGGCATCAAGTTCAAGTAATCTTTCTTGCCCCTTGCATTTCCGTCAAAAACTTGTTAAAATAAAGCCATTAGAGGTGTTTTGAGTCCCACATTTTACAGAAAGTGGCGGTGTTGAGAAGTCCACAAATGTGTCGAAACTGGTTGCTAATGGCTGAAAATGAAATAATATTGTCTTTTTATTATGAAGACGAGAGTTGCGGGCTCTGCCCGAAATTGGGTGGTACCGCGGATAAACACATTCGTCCCTGTCATGGATATGGCAGGGCTTTTCTTTTTTTGCGTCTTAGTCAAAGGAGGTTGTTATGAAGCAATCTTTTAAAACAAGTAAGCTCTACTATGGCTTTCCTATCTTCATTTTGGGATATCAGGATCAGAATTTTGGGCACAATATTACGACCTGTAGCTCCTCTTATAGCTTGGGAGATTGGCTAGTCATAGGTGTTGGTGCTGAGGAAAATGCGGCTGAGCAAATCAAGCATTTCCAGAAGTTTACTGTGAACATACCTGATGAAAACCTCATGCTCGAAATGGAGCAGGCTGGTTTTATTAGCCATCGAGAAAAGTTGGGACACTTGGGGCTAGACTATGAGATTTCTGAACAGACTCAGGCACCGATTTTAAAGGCCTGTCCAGTCGTATTGGACTGTCAGGTAGATAGGATTATCGAGGAAGACGGCATCTGCCATATCTTTGCCAAGATTCTCGAGCGACTTGCTGATCCTGAGCTCTTGGATGACAAGGGGCATTTTAAAAATGACCGTTTTTCGCCAACTTACTTTATGGGGGACGGCCACCAGCGCGTTTATCGTTATTTAGATGATCGTGTCGACCCTATGGGGAACTTCATCAAGAAAGCGAGGAGGAAGGATGGCAAGAGTAACATTACCTGAGCGAATCGAAACGGAGCGACTGGTCTTGCGAGTCCGCACAGTGGCGGATGCTGAGGATATATTTGACTATGCCAGTCTTCCAGAAGTTTCTTATCCCGCTGGTTTTCCACCCGTCAAGATCTTGGAAGATGAGATTTATTATCTGGAGCACATTCTTCCCGAACGCAATGAAAAGGACAATCTCCCAGCTGGTTATGGCATTGTGGTCAAAGGAACTGATACAATCATCGGCTCTGTTGATTTTCCTCATCGACACGAAGACGACGTGCTGGAGATTGGCTATACCTTGCACCCAAACTATTGGGGTCTAGGTTATGTTCCAGAGGCGGCACGTGCCTTGATTGACCTAGCTTTTAAAGAACTTGATCTTCACAAGATTGAACTGACTTGCTTTGGGTATAACCTTCAAAGTCAACGAGTTGCAGAGAAACTTGGCTTTACCCTCGAAGCCCGCATCCGGGACAGAACGGATGTTCAAGGAAACCGCTGTGACAGTCTGATATATGGCTTGCTGAGGAGTGAGTGGGAAATTTAGTAATGAAAAGAGATGAATAATGGCAAAAAAAGAAGTAAATACTGATTTATGGGTTCATGAACTTTTAAAAGAAGCAGGAATCCGTGAAAATTTTGATGCGCAGGGAAGTAATGTTAAAGAGATTAATGAAGCACTGAAGACTGCTTCGAAAAAAGGGACTGGAAATTCAGGCTTCCCAGAATACGTTGGAATTGTTAAAGACTTCTTAATCATTATTGAAGATAAACCTGGATTATCAAAACATATCAATTATACAGATGATGATTTGATTGCTGATGATGTCAAATCAAATACAGACTATGCAGTAAACGGAGCGGTCTTTTATGCTAAACATTTAGCAGATAAGGTTAGTTACAAAAAAATCATTGCTGTTGGAATTAGTGGCAATGAAAAAAAACATCGCATTACTCCTGTTTTTGTAAATGAACGTGGTGAATATTTTGAACTTGCGGATATTGAGACCCTTATTTCCTTTTCAATAGATAATATTGATGAGTATTACGTAAAAGAGATTCTTCAAGAAGAAACCAATTTTGAAAAAGAAACTGCTGAAATTTTAAAAGATGCCGCGACTTTACACAATGATTTGAGAAATTACGGCAATATTGAGGAAAAGAACAAACCTCTGATTGTTTCAGGAATTCTGTTAGCATTGAGAGAAACGGAGCATGGAAACTTCTCTCTGGAAAGTTTAACTGGAGATACTGTAAAAACAGACGGCTCAAAGATTTATACTGCCATCAAGTCTAACCTTCAGCGCGCTAATGTGTCTCCTGAAGTAAAAAAAGATAAACTACTTAGTCAGTTTGCTATCATTAGAGACGATGTGAAAATTAATGAAAAAAATGCTAATCTAGGTAAAACACCTATCAAACATTTCACAGAATTTCTTTATAAGAGTATTTATCAAAGTTTAAGATATAACAGTTCTGCTGAAGATTATCTAGGTCGTTTTTACGGAGAATTCATGTCTTACTCTGGAGGAGATGGCCAGAACTTAGGCATTGTTTTAACACCAAAGCATATCACGGAACTGTTTTGTGATTTGGTTGATTTGAAACCGACGGATAAGGTTTTTGATCCGACTTGCGGTACAGCAGGCTTCCTAATCGCTGCTATGCATGATATGTTAACAAAAGCAGAAAATGATTCTCAACGTGACCAAATTCGGAAACATCAGCTCTTCGGGATTGAAGAACAATCTTATATGTTTACAATTGCTACGACGAATATGATATTACGAGGTGATGGGAAAAGTAACCTTGAAAACCAAGACTTTCTACGCCAAAATCCTAGTAAGCTTCAGCTAAAACAATGCAACGTTGGTATGATGAATCCGCCATATTCAATGGGTTCGACAGCCAATACAGATCTGTATGAAATCAACTTTACAGAACACCTGTTAAATTCTTTAGTTGAAGGTGCTAAGGCGGTTGTCATCGTTCCTCAGTCCACCTTTACAGGGAAGACCAAGTTTGAAAAAGAAACTAAACAAAATATTTTAAAACACCATACTTTAGAAGGTGTTATTACACTTAATAAAAATACCTTTTATGGCGTGGGAACAAACCCTTGTATTGCAGTATTTACAGCTGGTATACCGCATCGTCCGGAAAAAGAATGCAAATTTATCAACTTTGAAAATGATGGTTTTGAAGTCTCTAAACACATCGGTCTAGTTGAAACAGCTACGGCTAAAGATAAAAAACAACACTTGCTTGATGTCTGGTTTGATCGCACTGAAGCAGAAACTAAGTTCTGTGTTCAAACAACGATTGAAGCTGATGATGAGTGGCTCCACTCTTTCTATTACTTTAATGATGAAATTCCTTCTGAGGAAGATTTTCAAAAGACCATTGCAGATTATCTAACTTTTGAAGTCAATATGATTACTCATGGACGAGGTTATCTTTTCGGAATAGAAGAGAAAGAGAATTACCAAGAAATTACCGATATTGAGGAACTTCCGATGGTAGCGGAAAAAGGTGACGATTATGAATGAAATTTCTAATTTTGTCCTATATACGACACCTAATGGTGATGTTAATTTAGATATTCTATTACAAGATGAAAATCTTTGGTTGACACAAAAAGGGATTTCTGAGTTATTCGGAGTTTCTAAATCAACGGTTAGTCACCATTTATCAAATATTTATAGTGATGGCGAGTTAGACAAGCTGGCAACTGTTCGAAAATTTCGAACAGTTCAAAAAGAGGGTAGTAGAGCGGTTCAGCGCGAATTGGAGTATTACAATCTTGATGCCATTATATCAGTTGGTTATCGCGTCAATTCAACAAAGGCGACACAATTTCGAATTTGGGCAACTAATACTTTAAAAGAATTTATTATTAAGGGGTTCGTACTTGATGATGAGCGTCTTAAACAGGGACAAACGGTCTTTGGTCAAGATTACTTCCGTGAACTCTTAGAGCGAATCCGTTCCATCCGTGCCAGTGAACGCCGTATTTATCAGCAAATAACCGATATTTTTGCGGAATGCGCTATTGACTACGATAGAAATTCTGAAATCACTAAGAATTTCTATGCCATGGTGCAGAACAAGTTTCATTTTGCTATTACAGGTAATACCGCTGCTGAGATCATTTATCATAAGGCAGACGCTGATAAGAAACAAATGGGATTAACGACTTGGAAGAATGCACCAGATGGCCGAGTACTGAAATCGGATGTAACAGTTGCTAAGAATTATTTGCAAGAAAGCGAAATCCGTCAGCTAGAGCGTACCGTAACCTCTTACTTCGACTATATTGAAGGTTTGGTTGAACGCCGTAATACCTTTACCATGCAATCTTTGGCGGAAAGTATTGACCGCTTCCTTTCTTTTAATGAATATGAAATTCTAGAAGGAAAAGGATCTATTTCTAAAAAACAGGCAGACGAGAAAGCCAGTCAAGAATATGAGAAGTTCAACCGTACCCAGAAAATCGTATCGGATTTTGACAAGCAAATCAAAAAACTAATGGCAGGTGACAAAGATGAGTAAGTTAAAATTGACGGATGTGGAGTGGGGAGAGTTTAAAGTAAAAGATATTTTTGAAGTAACTAATTCAAAACCTTACCATAAAAATAATCTTAAAATCACTAAAAAGGGTATACCATATATTACAAGAACATCTTTTAACAATGGCTTAGAGGAAATAGTTGAAAATATAAATGTTCATAAAAATCCTAAAAATACTATAAGTCTCGGAGCTGAAAATGCAGATTTCTTTTACCAGTCAGTGGAGTATATTACTGGAAATAAAATGTATATTATCCAAAATGATAATATTTCCAAAAACGTAGGGATATTTTTGGTTCAATCTTTTAGAAATAGTATAAAAGACTGTGGTTTTGGATATGGAAAAGGTCTGACAGGAACTAGATTCAAAGAAAGAATCGTAATTTTGCCGATGGATTCCCAAGGTCAGCCTAACTGGCAGTTCATGGAAGATTACATCAAGCAGGAACAGAAGCAACAAGTTCAGAAAATCATTGATTATTATGAGCGTAAATTGGTTGAGCTAGCTGGAGATGTGGCAGGACTAGACAAGGTAGAATGGAAAACATTTCGTTTCACTGAAGTTTTTCAAGAAATTCAAAGAGGAAAACGTCTGACAAAAGCTAATCAGACAGATGGTCCTAAACCTTATATTTCCTCAACTTCCGAAAACAATGGTGTAGATGCCTTTATTGGAAATGAAACAGGGGTTCGGAAATTTGAAGATGTCCTCACTCTTGCCAATAGCGGAAGTGTCGGTTCCACTTTTTATCAGCAATTTGAGTTTGTGGCTAGTGATCACGTAACAGCTTTAAAGTCTGAGAATGCAGACAAATACGCTTATCTATTTTTATCTACCGTTGTTAAACGCTTAGAAGAAAAATATTCTTTTAACAGAGAGATTAACGACACCCGTATAAAAAGAGAAAAACTCATTCTTCCAGTTGATAAAGAAGGTAACCCTAATTTCCAATATATGTCTGACTTTGTGAAAAAATTAGAACTGGATAAAGCCCAAGAAGTGCTCGAATATATATATATATATATCAGAGTGAAGAACATTCTTGAAGAAAAAGTTTGTGAAATTTCTTGGAAAGATTTCTGGATTGAGGATGTTTGTGAGATTAAATCAGGCGTTCGTTTGACAAAAGCAAATCAAGAAATTGGATTGAGACCATTTGTAGGTGCTAGCGATAGTGATAATGGAGTTACAGCTTTTGTATCTAATACAAATAAAAGTCTTGATGCAAATGTACTCGGTGTAAATTACAATGGTAGTGTTGTTGAAAATTTCTATCATCCCTACGAAGCCATTTTTTCTGATGATGTCAAACGTTTGAAATGGAAGGACGAGATATACGGAAACAAATATACCTACCTTTTCTTGAAACAAATGATTTTGTCGCAAAAAATCAAGTATGCCTATGGTTATAAATTCAATGGCGAACGCATGAAACGTCAAAAGATTATGTTGCCAGTTACTAAAACTGGATTGCCAGATTATGACTATATGACTTCTTATATGAAAAAACAAGAATTAGAACAAATTTTTAAGATATTGAACTACTTAAACAAGGAGAACACACATGTCTAAAGAACTTTCACCTAAATACAATCCAGCTGAGGTTGAGGCTGGTCGTTACCAAAAATGGCTTGATGCAGATGTTTTCAAGCCTTCTGGCGATAAAAAGGCTAAGCCTTATTCAATCGTAATTCCACCACCAAACGTAACTGGGAAACTCCACCTTGGTCACGCTTGGGATACGACTCTGCAAGATATTATCATCCGTCAAAAACGCATGCAAGGTTTTGATACGCTTTGGCTTCCTGGTATGGACCATGCTGGGATTGCCACTCAAGCTAAAGTAGAAGCCCGTTTGGCTGAGGACGGCATCTCTCGTTATGACCTCGGTCGTGAGAAATTCCTCGATAAGGTTTGGGAATGGAAAGACGAGTATGCCACTACCATCAAGGAACAATGGGGGAAGATGGGGCTCTCTGTAGACTATTCTCGTGAGCGTTTCACCCTTGACGAAGGGTTATCAAAAGCGGTTCGTAAGGTCTTTGTAGAGCTTTACAAGAAGGGCTGGATCTACCGTGGTGAATTTATCATCAACTGGGATCCGAAAGCTCGTACAGCCCTTTCTGATATCGAGGTTATTCACAAGGATGTGGAAGGTGCCTTCTACCACATGAACTACATGTTGGAAGATGGTTCACGTGCCCTTGAAGTAGCAACAACTCGTCCTGAAACCATGTTTGGGGATACTGCCGTAGCGGTTAACCCAAATGATGACCGTTATAAAGACTTGATTGGTCAAAATGTTATCTTGCCAATCTTGAACAAGCCAATTCCAATAGTTGGGGACGAACACGCAGATCCTGAATTTGGTACCGGTGTGGTTAAAATCACTCCTGCCCACGACCCTAATGACTTCTTGGTTGGTCAACGTCATAACTTGCCACAAGTCAACGTTATGAACGATGATGGTACCATGAATGAATTGGCTGGTGAATTCAATGGCATGGACCGCTTTGAAGCTCGTAAGGCTGTTATCAAGAAGTTAGAAGAAATTGGTGCCCTTGTTAAGATTGAGAAGATGACCCACTCAGTTGGTCACTCAGAGCGTACAGGGGTTATGGTTGAGCCACGTTTGTCTACACAATGGTTCGTCAAGATGGATCAATTGGCTAAGAACGCTATTGCTAACCAAGATACTGATGATAAGGTAGAATTCTACCCACCTCGTTTCAACGATACCTTCCTCCAATGGATGGAAAATGTCCACGACTGGGTAATCTCTCGTCAGCTCTGGTGGGGTCACCAAATCCCTGCTTGGTACAATGCTGAGGGTGAAATATATGTCGGCGAAGAAGCTCCAGAAGGTGACGGTTGGACTCAGGATGAGGACGTATTGGATACGTGGTTCAGTTCTGCCCTTTGGCCATTCTCAACTATGGGCTGGCCGGATGTTGACTCAGAAGACTTTAAACGTTATTATCCAACATCAACTTTGGTGACTGGTTATGATATTATTCCGTTCTGGGTGTCTCGGATGATTTTCCAAGGTTTGGAATTTACTGGCAAGTCGCCATTCAAAAATGCCTTGATTCATGGTCTCATTCGTGATGAGCAAGGACGCAAGATGTCGAAATCTCTCGGTAACGGGATTGATCCAATGGATGTTATTGATAAGTACGGAACAGATAGCCTTCGTTGGTTCCTTTCAAACGGTTCTGCACCAGGGCAAGACGTGCGCTTCTCTTACGAGAAAATGGATGCTTCATGGAACTTCATTAACAAGATCTGGAACATCTCTCGCTACATCCTCATGAACAATGAAGGTTTGACTCTTGAGCAAGCAACGGCTAATGTCGAAAAAGTTGTTAACAAGGAAGCTGGAAATGTCACAGACCGCTGGATTCTCCACAACCTCAATGAAACGATCGGAAAAGTCACTGAAAACTTTGACAAGTTTGAGTTTGGTGTTGCTGGCCACATCCTCTACAACTTCATCTGGGATGAGTTTGCGGACTGGTACGTTGAGTTGACCAAGGAAGTCCTTTATAGCGATAATGAAGAAGAGAAAGTCATCACACGTTCTGTTCTCCTTTATACTTTGGACAAGATCCTTCGTCTCCTTCACCCAATCATGCCATTCGTGACAGAGGAAATCTTTGGACAAATCTCAGAAGGCTCTATCGTTACAGCGGAATACCCAACTGTTAACCCAGCCTTTGAAGACCTTGCTGCCCACACTGGCGTGGAAAGTCTCAAAGACTTGATCCGTGCTGTTCGTAATGCGCGTGCGGAAGTAAACGTTGCTCCAAGCAAGCCTATCACCATCCTTGTTAAGACAAGCGATAGCGACTTGGAAGCCTTCTTTAACAGCAATGTCAACTACATCAAACGCTTCACAAATCCAGAACACTTGGAAATCGCATCAAATATCCCAGCACCTGAACTCGCTATGTCAAGCGTCATCACCGGAGCAGAAATCTACTTGCCACTGGCAGACCTCCTCAATGTCGAAGAAGAATTGGCTCGTCTCGACAAGGAACTGGCTAAATGGCAAAAAGAACTGGACATGGTCGGCAAGAAGCTCTCTAACGAACGCTTCGTAGCCAACGCCAAACCAGAAGTCGTCCAAAAAGAACGCGACAAACAAGCCGACTACCAAGCCAAGTACGATGCGACCTTAGCACGTATTGATGAGATGAATAAACTTGTTAAATAAGCTACAAACCTCGGCAATTTGCTGGGGTTTTTGGTATAATAGAAGGAGAATCCATTTTCTACGTATTTTACGAATATATTAATAGTAAAATTGTAGAAAGGTTTATATTAGATATTGACTTGGAGATATAATGTAATGGGAATAAAAAGATTGGAAGAATTGTTTCCGAGAGATTTTTTTGAAACAGATTTAATTGGTTTAAGCGAAAAAGAAAAAATAGCTATGAAAACTATTGAAATTAGTAAAGATGATTATTTTATTGATTTAGATAAGATTCTAAATGCATTAAATATTAGTGTACAAAAAGGATTTTATCATAATCATTCTGGTCAGATTGATAGCGAGAATAGAGTTATCTATCTCAATTCAATGGAGCCTGATGTTCGACAAAGATTCACCATTGCACATGAGATAGGACATTATGCTTTAAATCATAGTGGCATTTCTAATAGATTAAAGAATCCAGAAGACATTGCAACTGTTGATATTGCTAAAGAACGTTCTGCAAACCAATTTGCCGCTGAACTACTAATGCCCAAAAAACTAATTGCTCGTTGTATTACTAAATTTCAACAAGATAATAATCTGACTGATGAACAGTTAGTAAATGCTAATGTTGATGAATTTATCGATAGTTTATCATCAATGATGAGAACCTCAAAACAAGCTACAACATTTCGTTTACAAAATTTGGGAGTAATTACATACTAAAATTATGACAAGTAATAATCAAATGTTTTATGATAGCTTAGGATCATTCTTTTGTGGAAAAAGTACCGAAGATACTATAAAAAAGCTAAATAGCCAGATTTATAATGACACTGATATAACTATAAAACTTGGTGCAACGAATTCTATAGATAATCAAAATGAAGATTCTAAGTATGGTCCATTTTGTTATAAGATTGTTTCATTATATTCTAAGGGAGCGGATGAAGAGATTAATAGTTTTGTGTCAGAGTTGAATACAAAATTAAAAAAATCAGGTACTAATGCTGGTTACAATGAAAAAGGAAATCACTGGTCAATTTTTTATTTACTTAAAGAACTGATTTCTAAATTTGAGCAGTGTGAGTATAATTTTTTTAGAGGTCAAACTGAGTCATGGCCGACTATTCCTGCCTTATTTAGAAAAAAAGTCAATAAGGACAGTAAGTTCTATTATGAACTCTTTGAGCAATTATACAAGCAAGTGAGTCAAGAATATCCAGATAGAGTCGAATATCATTCTATCGATGAAGATTTGGATGTTAGAGCAGATCAGTTGGCTAAATTACAACATTATGAACTTCCAACAAGCCTTTTGGATATTACAGATAACCCATTCGTTGCTCTATTGTTTTTATCAAATTCTGGAAATAGAATTATTAAAAAACCAAAATTCGAAGCGTTTAAAATGAGTATAGAGGAACATTCTAAGAGCAGTTTGTTAACATTTGTTAGAAAAGGACATGATAATCAAAGAATTAGAGCTCAACATGGTGCATTCATAAATTATGATAAATTGAGTAAATATACTCACTTTACTAAAGATGAAATAAAAATTAGTGAAGAGTTTCGAAGAATCCCAAGAGTGTCGATTACAATAGAGTTCTCTAAAAAAGAAACGGAAGAACTTTTAAAAAATGAAGAGGAATTAATTTCTAAAGTTAAAGAAGAAGGATATTTTTTTTCTAAGGAAGATATAGAAAAAGTACGAGAAGGTAAAACAACACTAGATGATATTATGGGAGGGACACTATTAGAAAATTTCACTCCTACCCAAAAATATTCAAAGGCAAATATCGAAGCTGTTAAAAAAAGTCTGGAAGCTAAAGATTTTGAAGAAAAATATTATAAAGTAATACAAGAGGAGTTAATTCGTAAGTTGGGAGAATATGGTTACTTTTCACACGCATTATTCCCAGATTTTGGAGATTATTTAGGATATCTCTCTAAAAACTTTGTAGACGTATCGGATGATAAAAAAGATGAGACTAAAATTGATCCTAGTAAATTGAGTGACGATTAAACAATTTAGAAAGCAGCTAATTCTACAAGTTCGCACCGCTCTGAGAAGTAGGGCATTGAGCCTAATTTTCATCTATAATCGGCATCGAATTCATCTGGATTGATACCGAAAACCCACAAAGCGATGCCATTGGCTGGGTAGCAAAGAAATAAAAAGTCCTGCCACTTTCTCCCATTTAACCTTTGACTATTCCGCAAAATTATCGTACAATAAAGAGTACATGATAAAATGAGGTCAGAGTCTGTTCGCTCTGGCGATAGTAGTAAAAATGAGGAGAAACGCTTTGGAATTAGAAGTATTTGCTGGGCAAGAAAAAAGTGAACTATCTATGATTGAGGTAGCGCGTGCTATCTTGGAACTTCGTGGTCGCGATCATGAGATGCATTTTAGCGATCTTGTAAATGAAATTCAAAACTACCTTGGAACATCAAACAGCGATATCCGTGAAGCTTTACCTTTGTTCTACACAGAGTTGAACTTTGACGGTAGCTTCATCTCTCTTGGGGACAACAAATGGGGTCTTCGTTCATGGTATGGTGTGGACGAAATCGACGAAGAAATCATCGCTCTTGAAGAAAGTGACGACGACGAAGTGGCACCAAAAGCTAAGAAAAAACGTGTCAATGCCTTCATGGATGGTGATTCAGATGCCATTGACTACAATGCCGATGATCCCGAAGACGAGGATGCATACGAAGCAGATCCAGCTCTTTCATACGATGATGAAAATCCAGATGATGAGAAAAATGAAGTGGAAGCTTACGATGCGGAAATCAACGAGATCGCCCCTGATGACTTGGGTGAAGACGTGGATCTTAATGAAGAAGACGATGAGTTTTCAGACGATGACACTGAAACGAGTGAAGAAGAGTAAAAGACTTAACAGAGGAGATCACCTGATCACCTTTTTGTCGCTTGGGTAGAGTAGTTGAGTGATACATCCGTTTGGATGTGGATCTTTAGTTGGTTTTCTGAAAACAATCTTCTTTTTCCTGTTTTACCAATTCGGGTTGACAAATGTTCTGCTTTAAGGTATCATATTGTTCGGGCACCTCTTTTAGAGGTCGGGGCTCCCTAGTTACTAGGGAGCTATTTTTGTTTTTCAGGAAGTTTTCTTGAGAAGTCGTTATTCATAAGGGTCTTGTTTTCTATGTCCCCTCGTAGTTAACAAGGCCTTGAGCATTTTAGAAAGAGGAATCTATGTCTACGAAATATATTTTTGTAACTGGTGGTGTGGTATCGTCTATTGGGAAAGGGATTGTCGCAGCAAGTCTGGGTCGTCTCTTAAAAAATCGTGGTCTCAAAGTAACCATTCAAAAGTTTGACCCTTATATCAATATCGATCCGGGAACCATGAGTCCTTACCAGCATGGGGAAGTCTTTGTGACAGATGATGGGGCTGAGACAGATTTGGACTTGGGTCACTATGAACGTTTCATCGATATCAATCTCAACAAATATTCCAACGTGACAACTGGTAAAATTTACAGTGAAGTTCTTCGTAAGGAACGCCGTGGAGAATACCTTGGGGCAACTGTCCAAGTCATTCCTCATATCACAGATGCTTTGAAAGAAAAAATCAAGCGTGCCGCTGTAACGACAGACTCGGATGTCATTATCACAGAGGTTGGTGGAACTGTCGGGGATATCGAATCCTTGCCATTCCTAGAGGCCCTTCGTCAGATGAAGGCAGATGTGGGTGCAGATAACGTCATGTACATCCATACAACCTTGCTTCCTTATCTCAAGGCTGCTGGTGAGATGAAGACCAAGCCGACTCAGCATTCTGTAAAAGAATTACGTGGGTTGGGAATCCAGCCAAATATGTTGGTCATTCGTACAGAAAAACCAGCTGGTCAAGGAATTAAAAATAAACTAGCTCAGTTCTGTGACGTAGCACCAGAAGCTGTTATCGAGTCTTTGGATGTCGAACACCTTTACCAAATTCCATTGAACTTGCAGGCGCAAGGTATGGACCAAATTGTCTGTGACCATTTGAAACTAGATGCACCAGCGGCGGATATGACAGAGTGGTCAGCCATGGTGGACAAGGTCATGAACCTGAAAAAACAAGTTAAAATTTCCCTTGTCGGTAAGTATGTGGAGTTGCAAGATGCCTACATCTCTGTGGTCGAAGCCTTGAAACACTCTGGGTATGCCAACGACGCAGAAGTGAAGATTAATTGGATCAATGCCAATGATGTGACAGCAGAGAATGTAGCAGCACTCTTGTCTGATGCGGACGGGATTATCGTACCAGGCGGTTTCGGTCAACGTGGTACGGAAGGGAAAATCCAAGCCATCCGTTATGCGCGTGAGAATGATGTTCCAATGTTGGGTGTCTGCTTGGGAATGCAGTTGACCTGTATCGAGTTTGCTCGTCACGTTTTAGGACTTGAAGGTGCCAATTCTGCAGAACTTGCACCAGAAACAAAATACCCTATCATTGATATCATGCGTGATCAGATTGATGTTGAGGATATGGGTGGGACCCTTCGTTTGGGACTTTATCCATCTAAGTTGAAACGTGGCTCTAAGGCGGCTGCAGCTTATCATGATCAAGAAGTAGTGCAACGTCGTCACCGTCACCGTTATGAGTTTAACAATGCCTTTCGTGAACAGTTTGAGGCAGCAGGTTTTGTCTTTTCAGGAGTTTCTCCAGACAATCGTTTGGTAGAAATTGTGGAAATTCCTGAAAATAAATTCTTCGTGGCTTGTCAGTATCACCCTGAACTTTCCAGCCGTCCAAACCGTCCAGAGGAACTCTACACAGCCTTTGTTACTGCAGCAGTTGAGAATAGTAACTAGTTATCCTCTAATCTCTGAGAGCAATCTCAGAGGTTTCTTCTAGCATATTTAGGATAAGATTTGCAAAAAAAATAGATAGTGATATAATTAATATAATAATTCCTAAGGAGGATATACAATGAAAAAAATCACACTATTTTGTTTGTCTCTAGCAGGTTTAGCTTTACTGGCTTTCCCTCATTCAGGAAAAGCATTCGAATTGGAAGAAGAATGGGTTATTAAGGGTGGGGTTAAGTATCAAGATGGCAAAATTCTTCGATTTAATAATGGCCATGAAGTAGATATCAAAGTCTTGGATTTGCCAAAAACTGAGAAAGTCGAGTGGACGGTCAGTCTCAATGGTCAAGATCAGACAGTCAATTTCCTAGGTCAAGAAAAGGACAAGTCTATGGTCGGTACAGAGGGGCGTTACCTGAATTTCTACGTACCTTATGGCTATAGAGGAGATATCAAGGTCGAGGCCAAGAGTGGAAATGAAGTAAAGACCTGGTCCACTAAAGTGGTAGATGATGTATATAATGGTGAGAAAAGTGGCTACTACCGTATTGAAGAATCAAAAGACCATTACACCTACCTTGATACAAAATGGGACTATCAAACCAAGACCTACACTGCTACCTTACCAGAGACTATCAATGGTCAAAAAGTTTATGCTTGGAAAGACCATGACAATGGTGAGTTAAAACTTACAAAACCAGAATCTATCAGTCATTCCTACAAGGGGGGAGGAGTCTTCCGAGAACTTTATCCGATTGTAAAAGCAGAAAGCTGGCTAAAATCAGACCAAAATTGGTACTATCAAAAACAAGGCCAACTAGTTCAAAATGCTTGGGTTAAAGACAATGGAACTTGGTACTTTATGAATGATAAAGGGATTATGTTTAATCAAACTTGGCTCTATCAAGGTGGCAAATGGTATGCCTTTAAATCATCAGGAGCTATGATTGCTAGTGATTGGCTTTACGACCAAGGCAAGTGGTACAATTTATCAACTTCAGGCTCTATGAAAGCAAGCACTTGGATTTTTGACAAGGGAGAATGGTATTATGTAAGTTCTTCTGGTGCCATGATTGCGAATGATTGGGTCAAAGACAATGGTAAGTGGTATTATCTAGCTTCATCAGGTAAGATGCTTCGCAATACCTACACACCAGATGGCTACTACGTTGGCAACTCAGGTGCCTGGCAATAAGAATAATACTCTTCGAAAATCTCTTCAAACCACGTCAGCATTGCCTTACCGTACTCAAGTACAGCTTGCGGCTAGTTTCCTAGTTTGCTCTTTGAGTATAAGAAGTCCTTTTCCTTTAAGGAAGGGGCTTTTTACTTGCTTTTCTGCGGCTTCCCTATTTGTCCTAGAGCCCTTTTTGTGTTACAATGAATGGTATGAAAGCTAAGAAATTATGGATGACTGGCTTGACAGTGGCTGGTCTAAGTGCCCTCGCTTTGGGTGCCAAAAAAGCAGCAGATAACCACAAACTCATGAAGACTCAAGAAGAGTTGACCGCTATCGTGCGCGAACTTTTCTCAGATATGGGTGAGATTGCGACTCTCTATGTTCAAGTCTACGAAAGTAGTCTAGAGCGACTCGTCGGAGGAGTCATTTTCGAGGATGGTCGTTACTATACCTTTGTCTATGAAAATGAAGACCTAGTCTATGAGGAGGAAGTCTTATGATAACTCCTAGTAGTATAGAAGAGCTCGCAGGTTTTGTCGAGCAAGATGGCAAGAAGGTTTTCCTTTTTGTAGCGGACTGGTGTGGCGATTGTCGTTATATCTATCCTGCCTTGCCAGAGATTGAGGAGGCCAATCCAGAGTTCACCTTTATTCGAGTGGACCGAGACCAGTACATGGATCTGGCCAAACTCTGGGATGTTTACGGGATTCCTAGCCTTGTTGTGCTAGAAAAGGACAAGGAAATCGGCCGATTTGTCAATCGCGACCGTAAAAGCAAGCAACAAATTAACGACTTTTTAGCAGGACTGAAATAGGAGAAAAAGGAAAGAATGATTTTTACATATAACAAAGAGCATGTTGGAGATGTCCTTATGGTCATCGTGAAAAATAGCGGCGATGCCAAACTGGACGTGGAGCGCAAAGGCAAGGTAGCCCGTGTTTTCCTCAAAGAAAATGGAGAAACAGTAGCTTGGAATATTTTCGACCTTTCAAGTTTGTTTGAAATTGCAGAGCGCGGTCAAGTCTTTTTATCAGATGAACAAGTAGAACGTTTGAACCAAGAGTTGCAGGCGGAAGGTTTTGCAGAGGAAATTGTTAATGACAAGGAACCTAAGTTTGTTGTTGGTGAAATTGTCGAGATGGTAGCCCATCCAGATAGTGACCACCTCAATATCTGTCAAGTAACAGTCGCAAGTGACAAGACAGTGCAAATCGTTGCAGGGGCTCCCAATGCGCGTGTCGGTTTGAAAACCATTGTCGCTCTTCCAGGAGCTATGATGCCAAAAGGCAACCTCATTTTCCCAGGCGAACTTCGTGGCGAAAAGAGTTTTGGGATGATGTGCAGCCCTCGTGAACTTGCCTTGCCAAATGCTCCGCAAAAACGTGGGGTGCTTGAATTATCAGAAGACCAAGTTGTCGGAACTCCGTTTGACCCAGCCAAACACTGGACTGTCTAGGAAATTGTCAGTGCTTGATAGACCAGATAGAGGGAGATAAGATGCCAAAAAATGTAGTAATTACAGGAGCGACCTCAGGAATCGGAGAAGCGATTGCGCGTGCTTATCTGGAGCAGGGGGAGAATGTCGTTCTAACAGGGCGACGGACAGACAGACTAGAGACCCTCAAGTCAGAGTTTGCAGAAACTTTTCCAAATCAAACAGTTTGGACCTTTCCGCTGGATGTCACGGATATGAGCATGGTCAAGAGTGTCTGCTCCGATATTTTAGAAACGATAGGGCAGATTGATATCTTGGTCAATAACGCTGGACTAGCTCTTGGCTTAGCTCCCTATCAAGACTATGAAGAATTGGATATGCTGACCATGTTGGATACCAATGTCAAGGGTTTGATGGCAGTCACTCGCTCTTTCTTGCCTTCCATGGTTGCGGCAAATCAAGGTCATATTATCAATATGGGATCGACCGCAGGAATCTATGCCTATGCTGGGGCAGCAGTTTATTCAGCCACCAAGGCAGCAGTTAAGACTTTTTCAGATGGACTGCGAATTGATACCATCGCAACGGATATCAAGGTGACTACCATTCAACCAGGGATTGTCGAAACAGATTTCTCTACAGTTCGTTTTCATGGTGACAAAGAGCGGGCTGCTACCGTCTATCAGGGAATTGAGGCCTTGCAAGCTCAGGATATTGCAGATACAGTGGTCTATGTGACCAGTCAGCCTCGTCGTGTGCAGATTACAGATATGACTATTATGGCCAATCAACAGGCGACTGGATTTATGGTTCATAAAAAGTAAAAAATTTTCCTCGAAAGTTACAAATTTCTGTAACTTTTTTTGATTTCCTGCGAATAGATAAGTAGGAGGAAGAAAATATGTATAATAAAGTTATCATGATCGGGCGCTTGACGTCTACACCAGAATTGCACAAAACCAACAATGACAAGTCAGTAGCGCGAGCGACTATTGCTGTGAACCGTCGTTACAAAGACCAAAATGGGGAACGTGAAGCTGATTTTGTCAATTTGGTTCTTTGGGGGAAATTGGCTGAAACCTTGGCAAGCTACGCAACTAAAGGTAGTCTTATATCTGTGGATGGAGAACTTCGTACCCGTCGCTTTGAGAAAAATGGCCAGATGAACTATGTGACTGAAGTTCTTGTGACAGGATTCCAACTTTTGGAAAGTCGTGCCCAACGAGCCATGCGTGAAAATAATGCCGGACAGGATTTGGCAGATTTGGTTTTGGAAGAGGAGGAATTGCCATTTTAATACTCTTCGAAAATCTCTTCAAACAACGTCAGCTTCACCTTGCCGTAGGTATAGGTAACTGACTTCGTCAGTCCTATCTACAACCTAAAAACTGTATTTTTAGCAGCCTGCGTCTAGCTTCCTAGTTTGCACTTTGATTTTCATTGAGTATAAACATTAAAAAGTCTGAGTTGGTCTCAGGCTTTTTATCTTGAGAAAGTCAGACTTTTTTCTTGACTATTTCTGACCAAGTGATACAATAGAATTATGAATTAGCACTCAGATATAAAGAGTGCTAATAATATGTATTTCATCATGGAGGAAAACAGATGTTGAAACCATTAGGAGACCGTGTGGTCTTGAAAATCGAAGAAAAAGAACAAACTGTTGGAGGCTTTGTCCTTGCAGGATCAGCCCAAGAAAAAACAAAAACAGCCCAAGTTGTAGCTACTGGACAAGGTGTTCGTACTTTGAACGGTGACTTGGTTGCTCCAAGCGTGAAGCCTGGAGACCGTGTTTTAGTGGAAGCCCATGCAGGCATTGATGTCAAAGATGGCGATGAAAAGTATATCATCGTAGGCGAAGCCAACATCTTGGCGATCATTGAAGAATAGAAGGAGAAAGTAAGTATGTCAAAAGAAATTAAATTTTCATCTGATGCTCGTTCAGCTATGGTCCGTGGTGTCGATATCCTTGCGGACACAGTTAAAGTAACCTTGGGACCAAAAGGTCGTAATGTCGTTCTTGAAAAATCATTTGGCTCACCATTGATTACCAATGACGGTGTTACTATTGCTAAAGAAATTGAATTAGAAGACCATTTTGAAAATATGGGTGCCAAATTGGTATCAGAAGTAGCTTCAAAAACCAATGATATCGCAGGTGACGGGACAACTACTGCAACTGTTTTGACCCAAGCGATCGTCCGCGAAGGAATCAAAAACGTTACTGCAGGTGCTAATCCAATCGGCATTCGTCGTGGGATTGAAGCAGCGGTTGCCGCAGCAGTAGAAGCTTTGAAAAACAATGCCATCCCTGTTGCCAATAAAGAAGCCATCGCTCAGGTTGCCAGTGTATCTTCTCGTTCTGAAAAAGTTGGCGAGTACATTTCTGAAGCTATGGAAAAAGTTGGTAAAGACGGAGTCATTACTATTGAAGAGTCACGTGGTATGGAAACAGAGCTCGAAGTCGTGGAAGGAATGCAGTTTGACCGTGGTTACCTATCACAGTACATGGTGACAGATAGCGAAAAAATGGTGGCTGACCTTGAAAATCCATACATTTTGATTACCGACAAGAAGATCTCAAATATCCAAGAAATCTTGCCACTTCTAGAAAGCATTCTCCAAAGCAACCGTCCGCTCTTGATTATTGCGGATGATGTAGATGGCGAAGCTCTTCCAACTCTTGTATTGAACAAGATTCGTGGAACATTCAATGTCGTAGCTGTCAAGGCCCCTGGCTTCGGTGACCGTCGCAAAGCGATGCTTGAAGACATCGCTATCTTGACAGGAGGAACAGTCATCACAGAAGATCTTGGCCTTGAGTTGAAAGATGCGACTATTGAGGCGCTTGGTCAAGCAGCGAGAGTAACTGTGGACAAAGATAGCACTGTTATCGTAGAAGGTGCTGGAAATCCTGAAGCTATTTCTCACCGTGTTGCGGTTATCAAGTCACAAATCGAAACCACAACTTCTGAATTCGACCGTGAAAAACTCCAAGAACGCTTGGCTAAATTGTCAGGTGGTGTCGCAGTCATCAAGGTCGGAGCTGCAACTGAAACTGAGTTGAAAGAAATGAAACTCCGCATTGAAGATGCCCTCAACGCTACTCGTGCAGCCGTTGAAGAAGGAATTGTTGCAGGTGGTGGAACAGCTCTTGTAAATGTCATCCCAGCCGTAGCTGATTTGGAATTGACAGGAGATGAAGCAACAGGACGCAATATTGTTCTCCGTGCCTTGGAAGAACCTGTTCGTCAAATTGCTCACAATGCAGGATTCGAAGGGTCTATCGTTATTGACCGCTTGAAAAATGCGGAAGTTGGTACAGGCTTCAACGCAGCGACTGGCGAGTGGGTCAACATGATTGATCAAGGAATCATTGACCCAGTGAAAGTGAGCCGTTCAGCCCTTCAAAATGCAGCATCTGTAGCCAGCTTGATTTTGACAACAGAAGCAGTCGTAGCCAATAAACCGGAACCAGTAGCCCCAGCTCCAGCCATGGATCCAAGTATGATGGGTGGGATGATGTAAGCTTTCTATACTAAGCAATTCATAAGAAACACAAAAGGAGGGAATGTTTATCCTTCCTTTTTATGATATTCGCTTCTAAATAGATTTGAGCTCTCCTAACTTATATGATAAAATAAGACTAGTAAAAGGAGAAGAACATGATTGATGTAGAAGAAATTCTGAGCAAGATGAATCCCAATCAGAAGATTAATTATGACCGTGTTATGCAGAAAATGGTTCAGGTTTGGGAGAAAAATGAGCAACGTCCCACTATTCTCATGCATGTTTGCTGTGCTCCTTGTAGTACCTACACCCTAGAGTACCTGACAAAATACGCTGATGTGACCATCTATTTTGCCAATTCCAATATCCATCCCAAGGCAGAATACCACAAGCGGGCTTACGTCACCAAGAAATTTGTCAGTGATTTCAATGAGCGGACAGGAAATACGGTTCAATACCTAGAAGCGCCTTATGAACCCAATGAATACCGGAAGTTAGTCAGAGGACTGGAAGAAGAACCCGAAGGTGGTGATCGTTGCAAGGTTTGTTTCGACTACCGTCTGGACAAAACAGCGCAAGTAGCTATGGACTTGGGCTTTGACTACTTTGGTTCAGCCTTGACCATCAGTCCCCATAAGAATTCTCAAACCATCAACAGCATCGGAATCGATGTGCAAAAGATTTATACCACCCACTATCTTCCAAGTGATTTCAAGAAAAATCAAGGCTACAAGCGCTCGGTAGAGATGTGCGAGGAGTATGATATCTATCGTCAATGTTATTGTGGATGCGTTTATGCGGCCCAAGCCCAGAATATTGATCTGGTCCAGGTTAAGAAGGATGCCACGGCTTTCTTGTTGGATAAGGATGTTGAAAAAGACTATTCCCACATCAAGTTTACTGTTACTAAATTAGATATATAGAAATCAACCCAGCTGAAAAGCTGGGTTTTTCAAATAAAAAACCAGGGCTCTCACCCCAGTTTGACAACTTTACCGATTCTTTAGTTCTATGTAGCGTTTGTACCAAATGTTGACATAGGCCTCTGAGAAAGGACCGCGTCCATTGTTAATCCAATCAACAAGGATTTTAACATGCTCTTTCAAAATATAGTCTAAATCATCAGAATACTTCATTTTGCGTTTATGGCGCTCATACTCCTCAACGTCTAAGAGACGCTTTTCACCATCAGTGAAGACCTTGACATCCAAATCATAATCAATGTATTTCAGGGCTTCCTCATCTAGATAGTAGGGGCTAGCCATATTGCAATAGTAGGAAATTCCATTATCGCGAATCATAGCAATGATATTAAACCAATATTTTTTGTGAAAGTAAACAATAGCCGGTTCTCGAGTCACCCAACGACGACCGTCACTTTCGGTAACAAGTGTGTGGTCGTTGACGCCGATAATGGCGTTCTCTGTTGTTTTTAGTACCATGGTGTCCCGCCAAGTGCGGTGGAGACTCCCATCATGCTTATAACTTTGAATTGTAATAAAGTCGCCTTCTTTTGGAAGTTTCATAACTAACCAACTTTCTACAATTTATAAGTTTATCGTTTACTATTATATCATAAATTGGTTTATTTTTTTTGAATTTTACACGAAAATATTAAAGATATTCTCTGAGAGCGCTGGCTATATCCGAAAAATCATAGCCTTTTCTAGCTAAAACTTGGGTCAAACGTTGCTTTAGTTCGTATCCTTCATATTTGCGAGCGTACTTAGTATATTGTTTGTCTAACTCTTTAAAAATGAGCTCCTGAGTCGTTTCTTGGTCAACTTGACTGTCCAAGTCATCAAATGCACTTTTAGCATCGGCATAGGAGAAGCCCTTGTTGGTCAGATTTTGGATAATCTTTTCTTGCAAGGCACGAGCTGGAAGTTTTCCCTCATATTTTTTCAATAGTTTATTGGCTACACGATGAGCAACTTCTGAAAAATCAAATTCTTTCAAGATCTCTTCTATATTAGATTTTGAAATCCCCTTTTGTGCTAGTTTCTGAGTCAGTACATAAGGCCCCTTATCTCCAGAAAGTTGATTTGCATTGATAATGGAATAAGCATACTGACGATCATTAATCCAGTTTTCATCTTTAAGGTTAGCGATAACTTGACTAGCTATTGTATCTTCAATATCATACTTTTTCAGATACTCTCGCACTTCCTTTTCGGTACGGGCTTTGAAGGATAGATGGTAGAGAGCAAGATTTTTACCATAAGAAAACTGGGCAAAGCACTGAATCTCGGCAAGTTCCTCTTTGCTAATGACCTTATCTCGAGACAGCATAAAACGGACAATGGTATCTTCAGTGATATAAAAGGTTTGCTGATGATCTAGCTCCATCAAGTAGAGGCGTTTTTTCTTTTCAAGTTTTGTGATTTTCATAGTTCTATTATACCCTAAAATGTGATAAGATAGGGGTATGAATCTGAAAGTCAAACAAAAAATACCTTTAAAAATCAAGCGTATGGGCATTAATGGTGAGGGAATCGGTTTTTATCAGAAAACCCTCGTTTTTGTGCCTGGCGCCCTCAAGGGAGAAGATATCTATTGTCAGGTTACTTCTATTAAACGCAACTTTGTTGAAGCCAAATTACTAAAAGTTAATAAGAAGTCTAAATTTCGAGTTGTACCAGCATGTACGATTTATAATGAATGCGGTGGTTGCCAAATCATGCATCTTCACTATAATAAACAATTAGAGTTTAAAACAGACTTACTTTATCAAGCTCTGAAGAAATTCGCCCCAGAAGGATATGAAAACTTTGAAATTCGTCCAACTATCGGAATGCAGGAACCAAAGTACTATCGTGCTAAGTTGCAATTTCAGACCCGAAAATTTAACAATCAGGTCAAGGCAGGTTTGTATGCGCAAAACTCTCATTACCTCGTAGAGTTGAAAGACTGTTTGGTGCAAGATAAGGAAACCCAAGTGATAGCGAATCGCCTAGCTGAACTTCTGACTTACCACCAAATTCCAATTACAGATGAGAGAAAAACGCTTGGTGTTCGCACTATCATGATACGTAGAGCAAGAAAAACGGGGCAAGTTCAGATAATCATTGTCACGAATCGCCAGCTTAATTTGAATCAACTAGTCAAAGACCTAGTCAATGATTTTCCAGAAGTTGTCACGGTTGCTGTCAATACAAATACAGCAAAAACAAGTGAAATCTATGGTGAAAAGACGGAAATTATCTGGGGCCAAGAGAGTATTCAAGAAGGAGTACTCGACTATGAGTTTTCTCTCTCGCCCCGAGCTTTTTATCAGCTTAATCCTGAGCAGACAGAAATTCTCTATGGAGAAGCAGTCAAGGCTCTGGATGTTAGCAAAGAAGATCATTTGATTGATGCTTATTGTGGAGTCGGGACAATTGGGTTCGCATTCGCGAAGAAGGTCAAGAGTCTCAGAGGGATGGATATTATTCCAGAAGCCATTGAAGATGCCAAGCGAAATGCTAAAAAAATGGGATTTGACAATACCCATTACGAAGCTGGTACAGCTGAAGAGATTATTCCCCGCTGGTATCAAGAGGGATATAGGGCCGATGCCCTAATAGTCGACCCTCCTCGAACGGGATTAGATGACAAGTTATTAGATGCCATCCTAACCTATGTACCGGAAAAAATGGTTTATGTTTCTTGCAATGTTTCGACCTTGGCGCGAGATTTGGTTAAACTGGTAAAAGTTTATGATCTCCAGTATATCCAGTCAGTTGATATGTTTCCCCACACTGCACGGACAGAAGCAGTCGTGAAGTTGATTAAGAAGAGTGTAAAATAAGGTATCCGGTTATAAAAGATAGATGCTAAAATAAAAAAATGAAGCTATTCTCAAAAAGTTCTTGACAAAGTAGGGAAAGTAGGTATAATAGAAAGAGTTGAAAAGCTCAGGTCCGTTGGTCAAGGGGTTAAGACACCGCCTTTTCACGGCGGTAACACGGGTTCGAATCCCGTACGGACTATGGTATATTGCGGATGGAACACTTGATGAAAAAAGTTCAAAAAAGTTTCAAAAAACTGTTGACAGAGAGAGTTAGCTGTGATATACTAATATAGTTGTCGCTTGAGAGAGATTGAGTGACAAAGACCTTTGAAAACTGAACAAGACGAACCAATGTGCAGGGCACTACAACTAATGTTGTAGTACTGAACAATGAAAAAAACAATAAATCTGTCAGTGACAGAAATGAGTGAGAACTCAAACTTTTAATGAGAGTTTGATCCTGGCTCAGGACGAACGCTGGCGGCGTGCCTAATACATGCAAGTAGAACGCTGAAGCTTGGTGCTTGCACCGAGCGGATGAGTTGCGAACGGGTGAGTAACGCGTAGGTAACCTGCCTGGTAGCGGGGGATAACTATTGGAAACGATAGCTAATACCGCATAAAATGGATTATCGCATGATAATCGATTGAAAGGTGCAAATGCATCACTACCAGATGGACCTGCGTTGTATTAGCTAGTTGGTGGGGTAACGGCTCACCAAGGCGACGATACATAGCCGACCTGAGAGGGTGATCGGCCACACTGGGACTGAGACACGGCCCAGACTCCTACGGGAGGCAGCAGTAGGGAATCTTCGGCAATGGACGGAAGTCTGACCGAGCAACGCCGCGTGAGTGAAGAAGGTTTTCGGATCGTAAAGCTCTGTTGTAAGAGAAGAACGAGTGTGAGAGTGGAAAGTTCACACTGTGACGGTATCTTACCAGAAAGGGACGGCTAACTACGTGCCAGCAGCCGCGGTAATACGTAGGTCCCGAGCGTTGTCCGGATTTATTGGGCGTAAAGCGAGCGCAGGCGGTTAGATAAGTCTGAAGTTAAAGGCTGTGGCTTAACCATAGTACGCTTTGGAAACTGTTTAACTTGAGTGCAAGAGGGGAGAGTGGAATTCCATGTGTAGCGGTGAAATGCGTAGATATATGGAGGAACACCGGTGGCGAAAGCGGCTCTCTGGCTTGTAACTGACGCTGAGGCTCGAAAGCGTGGGGAGCAAACAGGATTAGATACCCTGGTAGTCCACGCCGTAAACGATGAGTGCTAGGTGTTAGACCCTTTCCGGGGTTTAGTGCCGCAGCTAACGCATTAAGCACTCCGCCTGGGGAGTACGACCGCAAGGTTGAAACTCAAAGGAATTGACGGGGGCCCGCACAAGCGGTGGAGCATGTGGTTTAATTCGAAGCAACGCGAAGAACCTTACCAGGTCTTGACATCCCTCTGACCGCTCTAGAGATAGAGTTTTCCTTCGGGACAGAGGTGACAGGTGGTGCATGGTTGTCGTCAGCTCGTGTCGTGAGATGTTGGGTTAAGTCCCGCAACGAGCGCAACCCCTATTGTTAGTTGCCATCATTCAGTTGGGCACTCTAGCGAGACTGCCGGTAATAAACCGGAGGAAGGTGGGGATGACGTCAAATCATCATGCCCCTTATGACCTGGGCTACACACGTGCTACAATGGCTGGTACAACGAGTCGCAAGCCGGTGACGGCAAGCTAATCTCTTAAAGCCAGTCTCAGTTCGGATTGTAGGCTGCAACTCGCCTACATGAAGTCGGAATCGCTAGTAATCGCGGATCAGCACGCCGCGGTGAATACGTTCCCGGGCCTTGTACACACCGCCCGTCACACCACGAGAGTTTGTAACACCCGAAGTCGGTGAGGTAACCTTTTAGGAGCCAGCCGCCTAAGGTGGGATAGATGATTGGGGTGAAGTCGTAACAAGGTAGCCGTATCGGAAGGTGCGGCTGGATCACCTCCTTTCTAAGGATAAGGAACTGCACATTGGTCTTGTTTAGTCTTGAGAGGTCTTGTGGGGCCTTAGCTCAGCTGGGAGAGCGCCTGCTTTGCACGCAGGAGGTCAGCGGTTCGATCCCGCTAGGCTCCATTGGTGAGAGATCACCAAGTAATGCACATTGAAAATTGAATATCTATATCAAATAGTAACAAGAAAATAAACCGAAACGCTGTAGTATTAAAAGAGTTTATGACTGAAAGGTCAGAAAATAAGGTTAAGTTAATAAGGGCGCACGGTGGATGCCTTGGCACTAGGAGCCGAAGAAGGACGTGACAAACGACGATATGCCTTGGGTAGCTGTAAGTAAGCGATGATCCAGGGATTTCCGAATGGGGGAACCCAACAGGTACTACCTGTTACCCACATCTGTTAAGGATGTGAGGAGGAAGACGCAGTGAACTGAAACATCTAAGTAGCTGCAGGAAGAGAAAGCAAAAGCGATTGCCTTAGTAGCGGCGAGCGAAACGGCAGGAGGGCAAACCGAAGAGTTTACTCTTCGGGGTTGTAGGACTGCAAAGTGGACTCAAAGATTATAGAAGAATGATTTGGGAAGATCAGCCAAAGAGAGTAAGAGCCTCGTATTTAAAATAGTCTTTGTACCTAGCAGTATCCTGAGTACGGCGGGACACGAGAAATCCCGTCGGAATCTGGGAGGACCATCTCCCAACCCTAAATACTCCCTAGTGACCGATAGTGAACCAGTACCGTGAGGGAAAGGTGAAAAGCACCCCGGGAGGGGAGTGAAATAGAACCTGAAACCGTGTGCCTACAACAAGTTCGAGCCCGTTAATGGGTGAGAGCGTGCCTTTTGTAGAATGAACCGGCGAGTTACGATATGATGCGAGGTTAAGTTGAAGAGACGGAGCCGTAGGGAAACCGAGTCTGAATAGGGCGCATTAGTATCATGTCGTAGACCCGAAACCATGTGACCTACCCATGAGCAGGTTGAAGGTGCGGTAAGACGCACTGGAGGACCGAACCAGGGCACGTTGAAAAGTGCTTGGATGACTTGTGGGTAGCGGAGAAATTCCAAACGAACTTGGAGATAGCTGGTTCTCTCCGAAATAGCTTTAGGGCTAGCGTCGACATTAGAGATTCTTGGAGGTAGAGCACTGTTTGGGTGAGGGGTCCATCCCGGATTACCAATCTCAGATAAACTCCGAATGCCAAAGAATTATGGTCGGCAGTCAGACTGCGAGTGCTAAGATCCGTAGTCGAAAGGGAAACAGCCCAGACCACCAGCTAAGGTCCCAAAATAATTGTTAAGTGGAAAAGGATGTGGGGTTGCACAGACAACTAGGATGTTAGCTTAGAAGCAGCTATTCATTCAAAGAGTGCGTAATAGCTCACTAGTCGAGTGACCCTGCGCCGAAAATGTACCGGGGCTAAAACAATTTACCGAAGCTGTGGATACCTTTATAGGTATGGTAGGAGAGCGTTCTATGTGTGGAGAAGGTGTACCGTGAGGAGCGCTGGAACGCATAGAAGTGAGAATGCCGGTATGAGTAGCGAAAGACAGGTGAGAATCCTGTCCACCGTAAGACTAAGGTTTCCAGGGGAAGGCTCGTCCGCCCTGGGTTAGTCGGGACCTAAGGAGAGACCGAAAGGTGTATCCGATGGACAACAGGTTGATATTCCTGTACTAGAGTATGTAGTGATGGAGGGACGCAGTAGGCTAACTAAAGCAGACGAATGGAAGTGTCTGTCTAAGCAGTGAGGTGTGATATGAGTCAAATGCTTATATCTATAACATTGAGCTGTAATGGGGAGCGAAGTTTAGTAGCGAAGTTAGTGACGTCACACTGCCAAGAAAAGCTTCTAGCGTTTAAACATACTCTACCCGTACCGCAAACCGACACAGGTAGTCGAGGCGAGTAGCCTCAGGTGAGCGAGAGAACTCTCGTTAAGGAACTCGGCAAAATGACCCCGTAACTTCGGGAGAAGGGGTGCTGACATATGTCAGCCGCAGTGAATAGGCCCAAGCAACTGTTTATCAAAAACACAGCTCTCTGCTAAATCGTAAGATGATGTATAGGGGGTGACGCCTGCCCGGTGCTGGAAGGTTAAGAGGAGTGCTTAGGAGTAATCCGAAGGTATGAATTGAAGCCCCAGTAAACGGCGGCCGTAACTATAACGGTCCTAAGGTAGCGAAATTCCTTGTCGGGTAAGTTCCGACCCGCACGAAAGGCGTAATGATTTGGGCACTGTCTCAACGAGAGACTCGGTGAAATTTTAGTACCTGTGAAGATGCAGGTTACCCGCGACAGGACGGAAAGACCCCATGGAGCTTTACTGCAGTTTGATATTGAGTGTCTGTACCACATGTACAGGATAGGTAGGAGTCTAAGAGATCGGGACGCCAGTTTCGAAGGAGACGTTGTTGGGATACTACCCTTGTGTTATGGCCACTCTAACCCGGATAGGTGATCCCTATCGGAGACAGTGTCTGACGGGCAGTTTGACTGGGGCGGTCGCCTCCTAAAAGGTAACGGAGGCGCCCAAAGGTTCCCTCAGAATGGTTGGAAATCATTCGCAGAGTGTAAAGGTATAAGGGAGCTTGACTGCGAGAGCAACAACTCGAGCAGGGACGAAAGTCGGGCTTAGTGATCCGGTGGTTCCGTATGGAAGGGCCATCGCTCAACGGATAAAAGCTACCCTGGGGATAACAGGCTTATCTCCCCCAAGAGTTCACATCGACGGGGAGGTTTGGCACCTCGATGTCGGCTCGTCGCATCCTGGGGCTGTAGTCGGTCCCAAGGGTTGGGCTGTTCGCCCATTAAAGCGGCACGCGAGCTGGGTTCAGAACGTCGTGAGACAGTTCGGTCCCTATCCGTCGCGGGCGTAGGAAATTTGAGAGGATCTGCTCCTAGTACGAGAGGACCAGAGTGGACTTACCGCTGGTGTACCAGTTGTCTTGCCAAAGGCATCGCTGGGTAGCTATGTAGGGAAGGGATAAACGCTGAAAGCATCTAAGTGTGAAACCCACCTCAAGATGAGATTTCCCAT